>JACQOV010000039.1 GCA_016202395.1 Deltaproteobacteria bacterium | reverse complement strand
TCTCCCCATACCATTCGGAATAAGTCGTTTCTAACTTTAAACGAAAGTCCGCGCTGAGGTCGATCACCACTTTGCCCTGTTCCACAAGTCGAGGAACAACCTCCATCGAGACTCCATGCGGAAGTCCCGTAAAAACAACCTCCGAACGTGAAGCCACTCGATCGACATCCAGCTTTTGATAGGTGAGATCCACGCATTTCTGAAAAGAAGGAAAACTCTCCCCAACCGTCTTTCCGGCATATCGCTCTGAAGTGATGGCCACAATCTCTACATGAGGATGCCGAGTGAGAAGACGCAACAGCTCCAACCCGGTGTGACCACTGGCTCCTACAATCGCGACTTTAATTTTGGAACGATGTTGCATAGCAGTTAACGTTTTAAGAAGTTAGTTGTCATTGCGAGCGAAGCGAAGCAATCTCCAGGGGATTGCGCAGTCTATCTGGAGCCTGCCGAGATTGCTTCGCCCTTCGGGCTCGCAATGACAGAAAAGGTAGGATTCCATAACAGAAAAGCATTTACCAACATTCGTTAACGTTTGGAGTACTGGAACCGCTTTCTAGCGCCAGGCTGACCGTATTTTTTCCGCTCTTTGATTCGAGAATCCCGTGTGAGAAGTCCCGCTTTTCGCAGCAACGGTCGAAGCTCCGGATCGTACTGGCAAATGGCTCTTGCAATCCCATGCCGCAAAGCCTCCGCTTGAGAGGAGATTCCGCCTCCACACAAACTCACCTGAAAATCGAATTTACCCTGTGTTTGGGTGAGATGAAGAGGCTTCTCAATCCGCCTCCGCAATAGCTCGGTTGGAAAATAATTATCAAAAGGCCGCTCATTGACAAGACAAACCCCAGCTCCAACCTTTAAAAGAACACGGGCCACCGAGGTCTTCCTCTTTCCGGTAGCGGCAATAACAGACTCTTTAGATTCCATCGATTAAACCTCAATCGGTTGAGGGGACTGAGCTTGATGAGGATGATCAGCCCCTACATAAACATGAAGATGATTGAACATCTTTCTCCGAATCCTATTTTTGGGCAACATCCCCCACACCGCTTCCTCAAGAACCGCGGTGGGCCTCTTCTCCATCAATTGCCTCAGAGAAGTCTCTTTCAAATGCCCAAAATAGCCAGAGTGGGTATAATAAATCTTATCTTGCAATTTATTGCCGGTAACACGAATTTTATCCGCGTTGATAATAACCACAAAATCCCCCATATCGAACGCAGGAGAATAGGTCGGCTTCTGCTTGCCGCGAAGAATCGCCGCTGCAAGAGTGGCCACACGACCCAAAACCTTCCCTTCGGCATTGATTAAATGCCATTTCCGCTCTGCCTGCTCGGGGGTAAAAACACGCGTCGCTTTCTTCATAAACCGTGCTAGTCTAGCTTCCCTAGATCCTGCTTGTCAAGTGTAACGGACAGAGATTGTGGTAGACCAATGAAAATGTCCTGTTAACAGATCAGTGATTTTGTCCTGATAATCCTGTTTTCAAACAGGAGGAAAGGATGAAAATCACTATGAAAGATGAGCAGAGAATCCATATCATACAATCGATAAAATGGGGGCAGATATCGTTGGTGGAAGGGGGCCAGCTTTTGGGAATTACAGTTCGTCAGATCAATCGTTTGTTAATGAGGTTTCGGGATGATGGCATTCGGGGTCTTATCCATGGGAATCGTGGCAAAGCAAGCCACCGGAAGACCCAGGAGTCCATCCTGGAAAGGATAAAGGCATGGATGCGTGGGAAATACAAAGACATCAATGACATCCATTTGATGGAGCTTTTAAAAAGGGAAGAAAAGATCTCTGTTTCTAAATCAACCCTTCGAAGAATTCGGGTGAAAGAAGGATGGGAGGCCAAGAGGAAAAGGAGATCGCCGCGTTATCGTTCTCGCCGGGAAAGAAAAGAGGCCTTTGGGCAGATGGTACAAATCGATGCTTCCCCCCATGACTGGCTGGAAGGACGGGGTCCATGGCTGACATTGGTTGGGGGTATTGATGATGCCTGTAGTCACGTATGGGCTGGTTTTGAGCCTCGGGAGACCACTTGGGGATATTTGGGTTTGATGGAAGACATTCTTTTATCTCAAGGACTGCCTTTGAGTCTTTATTCCGATCGGCATACCATCTTTTTCTCTCCCCGCAAGCCCACGATTGTCGAGCAATTAAAGAATACAGGACCCTTGACCCAATTTGGGAGAGCCATGGAGGAATTGGGCATCAGGATTATTCCGGCCTATTCCCCTCAAGCCAAGGGCCGCGTTGAAAGGTTATGGCAGACTTTTCAAGATCGCCTTGTGGTGGAACTGAGACTGGCTCAGGCTAAAACACTGGAGGAAGCCCATGAGGTGTTAGGCCGCTTTTTAAAAGAGTTTAATAAACAGTTTGCGGTGCCTCCCAAACAAAGCACGCCTGTTTTCCGGCCATCGCCTTCTGCTTTTGAACTGTCCCGTGTTCTTTGTATCAAAGAAACAAGGACGGTCGCCCAGGATCATACCGTTTCTTTCGAAGGATTGATTTTACAGATTCCCCCTTCGAAGAAATTTCATTCCATCGCTGGGAGAAAAGTGGAAGTCCTGCAACTCAAGGAGGGTAGCATTGAAATCCATTACCAGCAACAACGAGTGGCCCGTTTCAGTCCAGAGGCCGTGACACGGATGATGAATACTTACAAGATTGGAAGGAGTGAATTAAAAAAACAGGCGGCCTAAAAATAAAAAAGGGATGGCTCCCAATACGAATCAACTGCCGATCTCCTTTGATAGGCCATGGATGAAAGCCTTTTTTAAACCTCAAAGACATGAAAAAATCATTAACCTAAAAAATACGATCAGGACATTTTCACTGATCCATTAAAGGACATTTTGACTGATCTACGACAGTGTAACGGACAGAGATGAGGCACAAACCTTGGGGGGGCGCTGTCACTGCCGCCTGGGAGCGATCGCAGGCCTCTAAAGCTCTTTGAAAGCGATCAACAGACCATCGACCCAAGCCGACTTGAACGATGGAGCCGACAAGGCTGCGGACCATATGGCGAAGAAAAGCGTTGGCCTCAATATCGAAAGTAATCTCCTGTTCGAAACGGTTCCACTTCGCAAGATAAACCCTGCGACGACCCTGACGACTGGCACAACCCGCCGAACGAAAAGAGGAAAAGTCCTTTTCCCCCACCACCCAAGAGGAGGCCTGATTCATCCGCTCCACATCCAAAGGCCCACGCACGTGCCATGAAAAATTTCGCAGCAAAGGGGACCGAAAGGGGGCGTTCCAGATGCGGTACCGATAATGTTTTCGTTTGGCATCGCGACGGGCATGAAATTGGAGAGAGACCTCTTGGGCCTCTCGCACCACGATATCGGGTGGAAGAAGGGGGTTGAGTCCTTCGCGAAAAGCCCGTAGGGAAACTGAACTTTTTGTAGAAAAATGGAGGACCTGACCTAAGGCATGCACTCCGCTGTCGGTGCGACTGGCGGCAACCACAGGAATTTTTTCACGGATCATCTTTCGCAGCGCACCCTCAACGATCTGTTGAATCGTTAACCCCTTTTTTTGACGCTGCCAGCCATGGTAAGCCGTCCCATCGTATTCCAGTATGAGCTTAATTTTCCGCATGCTTGCGTTTGTCTTAGAAGGTAAACAGAAGGCCGGCAAACCAAGTTTCGCTGCTCAAATCAAAGCTCTCTATTTTCCCAAAGTCGTCGACCTTTGAGATCTCGTACTTGCCAATGAGATAAACCTGGTTAATTCCCCAATCATACTCGAGATTGTAGGCGTGCTTTGGCTCCATCCAACCCATCGGGATCTGGATTCCGGCGCCGTAATGATATCCCTTCACCAATCCTTCATGATCTTGGGATCCGTCTTTCTGATCCTCGCGCCAGTAAAAGTAATCCCCTCCGATCTCCCCAAAGGGGACCAAGAAAAACCGCTCCAAGAAATCGGCTCGATACACTAATGAGAGTTGCGCTGGAATAATTCGAAAGGTAAATTCCTCCCCTGTTGATTGCAATGTGGTTTTCGTCACCCCTTTTCCATCCGCCTGAAAATACCCTGTTAAAGCCTGAAGCTCTAATGTCCCAAAGAGTTGCAAAAACTCCCATCCCAAACCGATACGATACTGCGGCCGATTCTTGTCCTCATACACGAGCGAGAAATTATCCACTTTTTCTGGGAAGAACGGCCCTCCAGAAAGCTCAAAACTGTAATGGCGTGGGCTGTGTTCTCGCGAAAAAGCGGTCCCTCCCATCGCACCGAAGAAAGCTAAAAGGAGAACCCATGGCCCCAATCGCCTCTTTCTCCATATAATAAGCCCAAGAAGAGAGACAACTCCAATAAAAATAAGGTTGGATCTGGAGCCAGAGCTTGGAATAACGCCGCAGCCCCCTAACTCATCGTTCAAATCCGCGAGCCCGATCACCTCTTCAGGAATTCCGCTCGCTTCATTGGAGATTCCACTGATATTGCCTCCGGTGTCTGTCACGGAAACCCGGAAGAAATAGGTCGTTCCATTCGTGAGTCCCTCGACGGTGGCTGATCCGCCGCTCGCCGTTGTACTCGAGGCGTAATCGCTCCCATCGGTCGAAGCGGGATGCGAAACCGTATCATAAAAAATATTGACACTCGCTGTATCGGTATTAGGATCACTCCAGGAGAGAAAAAGACGGCCGTCCCCAATGGAGGCGCTCAAACTCGACGGGGCGCTGGGAGGGCAATCTTTGGTAACGGAGACGACATCAAAATCAATATCCGTTTCATCCCCTTCCACATTGACAATAACGTAAACGGAGTAGGTCGCATCTTCACTCAAATCGGCATTGAGAATGGTTGTGGTAACGGAATCGCTTTCGTCATCACCCGAAACAAGCTCCAATTCTCCGCTACAGTTTGTTCCCGTACATTCGGTTCCAGAATCCAGGCTGCCGTCCCCGTCCACCCGAACCGTGTAATCCAGCGTTGTGTCAGAGGTTGGAATCTCTGCAGGAGAAACAGTCCAGGTCAGTGTCACATCTTCCGTGCAAACGGAATCGTCGGTAACTGTTACCTCCACACTCTCTGAACCTAGAATCGCAGCCGATAACAAAGCGGGCAGCATCTGAAAAACGACGCCAATTAGAAAAGATTTTCTCACTGCAAATATCCCTCAATCAATTTCTCGGCGATTTGTACCGCATTCAACGCCGCTCCTTTCAAGAGCTGATCTCCCACCACCCAAAGGTTTAAGGCCTTGGGATTAAAGAGATCTTGCCGAATCCGCCCCACATAACACTCCTCCCGATCGGAGGCTAAAATCGGCATAGGATACTCTTTCTTCGAAGGATCGTCCCACAAACGAACGCCCGGAGCCTTTAACAAAAGCGCGCGCGCCTCTGCCACCGTAATCTTTTTTTCAAACTCCGCGTGAACGGAAACGGAATGGGCTCGAAAGACAGGAACACGAACCGTGGTCGCATTCACCTCAATCTCAGGATCCCCCAAAATCTTTCGGGTCTCCCAAAGAAGCTTCATCTCTTCCTGAGTATACCCTGTTTCAAGAAATTGATCGATATGAGGGATGAGATTAAACGCAATCGGATGAGGAAAAATCTTAGGCTCCGCCTCCTCTCCTCTCAAGACCCTTTCACTTTGTTGGCGAAGCTCTTCCATGGCGGCAGCCCCCGCACCCGAGGCGGCTTGAAAGCTCGTCACGATCATCCTGCGGACACGGGCCTTCCGATGCAATGGATACAATCCCATGAGCATCACGGCGGTGGTGCAGTTCGGATTCGCAATAATCCCCTTCTTCAGATACCCCTGAATCGCATCGCTGTTGATCTCAGGAACCACTAAAGGGACATCGGGATCGTTTCGATAAGCCGAGCTATTATCGATTACAATGGCCCCCGCCGCGGTGGCCTTGGGAGCGAACTCCAAGCTCCGAGCGGCTCCCGCCGAAAATAGAGCGATCTCGACCCCCTCAAACCGAGCCCCCTCCAGAGACTCCACCGGAAGGTCTCGGCCTTTAAAAGAGAGCTGTTTTCCTTTGGAGCGATCGGAGGCAAACAGGCGGAGTTCCTTTAAAGGGAAATTCCTCTCTTCTAAGAGGCGAAGCAACTCCGTCCCTACGGCCCCTGTTGCTCCAACGACGGCTACTTTATACTTTCGTTCCATTGTCATTTAGACCCGTGAAACCTCTATCTGTTCTAGAGGTGCCCTAACACCAGATCCCCCATCTTTGCTGTCCCGACAACCGCTGCCCCCGGACGGGCCAAATCGGCCGTTCGATACCCCTCGTTTAAAACCTTCTCAACCGCCTTCTCAATCGTATCCGCGACCCCTTCCTGCCTCAAGGAGTAACGGAGGAGCATCGCCACTGAGAGGATCGTGGCTAAAGGATTGGCCTTCCCTTGTCCCGCAATATCCGGGGCGCTTCCGTGAACCGGCTCATAAATAGCGTGTTCTCCTCCCATGCTGGCGGAGGGAAGCATCCCGATCGATCCTGTCAACATGGCGGCCTCATCACTTAAGATATCTCCAAAGAGGTTCTCCGTGAGGATGACATCGAACTGCTTCGGATTCTGGATCAACTGCATCGCGCAATTGTCCACATAGAGATGATGAAGCGAGACATCTCGGTACTCTTGATGCAAATCGGTGACCACTCGCCGCCACAAAGCCGTTGTCTCCAAAACATTGGCCTTGTCCACCGAGGTCACCTTCTTTCGTCGCTGGCTGGCAGCCTCGAAGGCAACGCGGGCAACCCGCTCAATCTCAGGGGTGGTGTAAACCAAGGTATTGACCCCGCGTTCAATCCCATCCCGCCTTTCAACACCACGAGGCTCCCCAAAATAAAGCCCTCCGGTCAATTCTCGAACCACTAAAAGATCCACCCCCGAAACAATCTCTGGACGCAATGGAGAGGAATCGATCAAAGCGCCATAGAGTTTGGCAGGTCTTAAGTTGGCAAAACAACCGAGCTCTTTTCGGATCCGAAGCAAAGCCTTCTCAGGGCGACGGTCGGTAGGAAGATCATCCCATTGGGGACCTCCGACAGCGCCGAGCAAAACAGCGCGAGATCGCTTTGCTTTTTGAAGAGTCTCCTCCGTAATGGGAACGCCGTGACGATCTAAAGAGGCCCCACCGATGAGCCCTTCTTCCAACGAAAGAGGAAACTTCTGAAGCTTTGAAACCTTTTCTAATACGCGAATCGCTTGTTCAACGACTTCCGGTCCGATTCCATCTCCCGGCAAAATGAGTATCTGTTCCATAAAATAATGATTTCCATCAAAGAGTTCTACGGGCCAACCATCCCTGTGCGAGGTCGCCGCCTATGCTTCCGGTACGCCATCTTGTTTAAGCCATTAATATAAGCCTTGGCGCTAGCCACTAAAATATCGGTATGAGCTCCTTGGCCAATCACCGTCTGGCCCTCTTCTTCTAAACGGACGGTGACCTCTCCTTGAGCCTCCGTCCCCCCAGTGATCGCATTGACAGAGTAGCGTAGCAACTTGCTTTTTGTCTTCGTCATTTTGGCGATGGTCTTGTACACGGCGTCTACAGGACCATCCCCCGTTTGGGTCCCCTCCATGGCAGTCCCCTCGACCTCCATCACAATCTTGGCCTGGGGTTGCGTATCGGTCCCTGTGGTCACATGAACCGAAACGAGTCGATACTGCTCTGGGATGCGAAGGATCTCCTCACTGACAATGGCCTCCAGATCCTCATCGTAGATCTCTTTCTTTTTGTCCGCTAGCTCCTTAAATTGTTGAAACGCCTTGTCGAGATCGCCTGCGGGGAGATCATATCCCAACGCCTTCAGTCGATCCCGAAAAGCATGGCGCCCGGAATGCTTTCCCATCACCAAAAGATTGGAGAGCAGGCCAATATCTTCCGGCTTCATAATCTCATAGGTCAGTTTCTCTTGAAGAACTCCGTGTTGATGGATTCCCGCCTCATGCGCAAAGGCATTGGCCCCCACAATAGCCTTGTTCGGCTGCACCACCATCCCCGTGATCTGAGACAAGAGTCGACTCGTCGGATAAATGTGCTCCGTTACAATCCCGGTCTCATAAGGGAGCTGATCTTTGCGCGTCTTTAAGATCATCACGATCTCTTCCATGGAAGCGTTTCCGGCACGCTCTCCAATCCCATTCACGGTGCATTCGATTTGCCGAGCCCCAGCTTCAATAGCGGCAATCGAATTAGGAACCGCCAATCCAAGATCATTGTGACAGTGAACGCTGATCACAACCTGATCCATCCCCGGGACATTCTCGCGGAGATGGCGGATTAAAGCCCCAAACTCCGAAGGGACGGTGTAACCCACCGTATCCGGCACATTGAGGGTGGTGGCCCCGCTTTCAATGGCAACGGCAAAGGCCTTGCAAAGATAATCCCAGTTGGAGCGTGTGGCATCCTCCGCCGAAAACTCCACATCAGGGGTATATTTTTTAGCTCGCCGCACGGCCCGTTCAATCTCTTTCAAAACCTCGTCCCGCGTTTTTTGGAGTTTATGTTTTAAGTGGATATCCGAGGTGGCAATGAAAGTGTGAATCCTGGGACGCGCGGCCCCCTTCACCGCCTCCCAACAGCGGTCGATGTCGGAATCTTGGGCTCGAGCCAGCCCTGCAATGATCGGTTTGCGAACCTCTTTAGCAATGGTGGCAACGGCCTCAAAATCCCCTTGCGAGGCAATGGGAAAGCCTGCTTCAATCACATCGACATTGAGCTTTTCAAGCTGCTTAGCGATCCGGAGCTTCTCTTCCGGATTCATGCTCGCTCCGGGAGACTGTTCTCCATCCCGCAAAGTCGTATCAAAGATGTAGATTCGCTGTGTCACACTAAACCTTCGAGTCAGACGATTCCGTTTTCTCAACAGCCACTCGCCTTCGCTTCAACAAATAAAGAATCGGTCCTGAAAAAACATAGACAAACCCCATGATGAAAAGGGTCACGGGCGGAAAAGCAACCACCAACGCCAAGATCGAAACCATCAAGAAAAGGACTCCAAACGGCTTCCTTCGCAACAGATCCAGCTCTTTGAATCCATAGTACGGGATGCTGCTCACCATCAAAACGCCTAAAAGGTAAACCATCAAAAGCAACGCAATCTGCTTGGAGAAATTCTCCGCCACTCCCAAATGAAAATAGAGCAAAACCGTGGAGGCGGTAAAACCGGCCGCCGCAGGACAAGGGAGACCTCGAAAATTCTTCGATTCCACGGAGGAGAACTGAACGTTGTATCGGGCTAATCTTAAAGCAACACACGCCGTGTAGATAAATCCGGCAAGCCACCCCAGCCGACCAAAGGGGATCAGAGCCCACGAGTAAACAAGAATGGCAGGGGCCACGCCAAATGCGACCAGATCTGAAAGAGAGTCGTACTCAATCCCAAAACTACTTTCGGTTCGCGTGATCCGGGCCACTTTGCCATCGATTCCATCGAAGAAGATCGAGACAATAATGGCAATGGCCGCTTTTTCAAAACTCCCTTCAAGAGTGGCCACAATCGAGTAAAACCCTCCAAACAAACTCCCTGTGGTCAGCAAGTTAGGAAGGAGCTGAACCCCTCGGATCCTTTTCTTTTCTCTTTTTATCGTCATGATTTAAACCTCGCTAAAATAGTTTCTCCCCCTCGCACCTTCTCCCCCTCTCTCACCAAGACCTCGACCGATTCCGGAAGGAATAGATCGGCTCGCGAACCAAATCGAATCAATCCAAATCGTTCTCCAGCGCAAACCGGATCCCCAGGTTTTATGAAACATCGGATTCGACGCGCAATGAAACCAGCGACCTGCGCAAATCCAATCTCCTTCCCGTTTTCCATGGCTACCCGAAGGAAGTTCCTCTCGTTCTCCCCAACAGCCTTAGGGTCAAAAGCAAAACGGAATTTTCCTTTACGATAACGGACCTCTTTCACACGCCCTGAAACCGGCAGACGGTTTACATGAACATTGGCCAATGAAAGAAAAATGCTTAGAAGCGTGACCTTCTCTGCAAACCCTGGCTCTGAAAAACTCCGCTCGATTCGCATCACCTTTCCGTCTGCCGGAGAAAGAATGGCTTCCTTATCCTGTGGAATGCAGCGCCTCGGATTCCGAAAAAACAGAGCCACTCCCACCGTTAGCAAAAAGACCAATCCACTGGGGACTTTCCATCCCATCAAAAAAGAGGCAACGGAAACGAATAAACCAACCAGGACTAGGGGAATCGCCTCTCCCACAATCGGCATCTGTAAACTTTTGGGTTCCATAGGGTCAATTTTTGCTTTTATCCACGAGGCGATTCTTCTCCAGCCACGGCATCATCCCCCTCAGTTGTTCCCCCACTTTCTCAATCTTTTCCTCGCGCGCCTTCCTTCGAAGCGAATTAAAATTAACGGAGCCATCCTTGTTCTCGGCAATCCACTCTTTAGCAAATCGACCGCTTTGAATCTCCTGGAGTATTTTTTTCATCTCCTCGCGAACCTGTTTGTCGATCACTCGAGGCCCGCGAGTCATGTCTCCATACTCCGCGGTGTTGCTGATGGAATAGCGCATGTTCGAGATTCCACCCTCGTAGATGAGATCCACAATCAACTTCATCTCATGAACACATTCGAAATAAGCGACCTCGGGGGCATAGCCCGCCTCCACCAACGTTTCAAACCCCGCTTTCATGAGAGAAGTGAGCCCTCCGCACAAAACACTCTGTTCTCCGAAGAGATCGGTCTCTGTCTCTTCTCGAAAATCGGTCTCCAAAATCCCGGCTCGACTCGCTCCAATCCCACGGCCGTAAGCGAGCGCCACCTGGAGCGTGTCCTTGGAAGGATCTTGATGGATGGCAACCAACGCCGGCACCCCCGCCCCTCGAACAAACTCGGAGCGAACCAGATGACCTGGCCCTTTCGGAGCAATCATAAAAACATTGATCTTCGAATCGGGAACAATCACCTTAAAATGGATGTTAAAGCCATGCGCAAAGGCAAGATAACTCCCCGGTTGGAGATTGGGGCCGATCTCCTTCTGATAAAGAGGCCCCGCCAGCTCATCGGGGACCACCACCATCACGACCTCTGCGGATTTTACCGCTTCAGCAACTGATTTCACCTCGAAGCCTGCTTGAACGGCTTTGTCCCAGGACGTTCCCCCTTTTCGAAGCCCTACAACCACTTTGATTCCGCTATCCTTCAGATTCAAAGCATGAGCATGCCCTTGGCTTCCATAACCAATCATCGCCACCGTTTTGGCCACCGTTTTGTTTTTTAACCGACCCAAATCTGCATCTTTATCGTAATAGATTTTCATATTTTCTCCTGTTTACGCCGGTAAAGCGCCGCTCCCTTCTCCTTTAGAGCTTCCCGCTAGTTCCGGTCCTTCTTTTCTTTCTTTTTCAACCGATTTAGCCACGCTTCCTAATTTCCCCAAACCGCGCGGCATCGCCACCTTGCCCGCTCGAGCCACCTCCTTAACCCCCAAGGGCTTGAGCAAATTCACAAAGGCATTGATCTTATCCTCATCCCCCGTGAGTTCAATGACAAAACCTTCCGGGCTCACATCGATGATCTTCCCACGAAAGATATCGACGATCCTCAAAACCTCCTCCCGCTTTTCACCTTGAGCCACCACTTTCACCAAAACGATCTCTCGTTCCACATGGTCGACTCCCGTAAGATCCACAACCTTGATAACGTCGATCAAGCGGTTGAGCTGTTTGATGATCTGCTCAATGACCGGATCCTCTCCACGAGTCACAATGGTCATCCGTGAGGTCGTGGGATCTAGCGTTTCCGCGACCGTTAAGGAATCGATGTTATAACCTCGCCCGCTAAACAGGCCCGAAATACGGGCGAGCACTCCAAACTGGTTCTCAACTAACACTGAAATTGTATGTCTCATCGCGTAACTCCTTATGGTAAGTTAACAATTCTTTCACTTCTCCGGTGGTCCGACAACAATCTCGCTGAGCGAGGCTCCCGCCGGAATCATCGGATAAACATTCTCCTCCCTCAGAACATGAAAGTCCATGATCACGGGCCCATCGATCTTCATCGCCTCTTTTAACACAGGAACCACATCCTTCTTTTTTTTGATCGTGAACCCTTTGGCGCCAAAAGCCTCTGCGAGCTTCGAAAAGTCAGGCATCGCTTTCATTACCACCTCCGAATAGCGCCTCTGGTAGAAAAGCTCTTGCCACTGACGAACCATCCCTAAGTAGAAGTTATTAAGAATCGCCACCTTGACAGGAACATTATATTGAACCGCGGTCCCAATCTCCTGCATGTTCATTAGAAAACTTCCATCTCCTGAGATGCAAAAAACAGGGACATCGGGTCGAGCCACTTTAGCGCCAATGGCCGCCGGAAAACCGAACCCCATCGTCCCCAAACCCCCAGAGGTGATAAAACTCTTCTTTTGTTTGGAACGAAAATATTGGGCCGCCCACATCTGATGTTGTCCCACATCGGTCGTTACGAGAAGATTCTCGTCCGCAACGTCATAGATTCTCTCAACCACGTACTGGGCTTTAATCCCCTCCTCGCTGTCTTCATACTTTAAAGGATGCTGCTGATTCCACGTATGGATCTGATCCCACCAAGGTTGAATCTGTTTGTGAAACGCCGCAACCTCCGATTTCGGCATCTCCTCCACAAGCCTCCACAGACTACGCAGCACCGACCGTATATCCCCCACAATCGGGACATCGGTAATCACGTTTTTTCCGATCGAGCTCGGATCGATATCGACATGAACAAACGAGGCATGGGGAGCAAAATCTTTGAGTCGCCCTGTCACACGATCATCGAAACGGGAACCGATGGCAAAGATCAAATCGGCATTCTGCATCGTGGTGTTGGCGGTGTAGGTTCCGTGCATACCTAACATCCCTAAAAATTGGGGATGATGCGCAGGAAAACTTCCCAATCCCATCAAGGTCAGAGCCACAGGGACCTTCAGCTTTTCGGCAAGCGCTCTCACCTCTTCTTCCGCGCTGGAATAAACCGTCCCTCCCCCCACATAGAAGATGGGGCGTCTGCTCTGGAGGATCGCTCGAAGCCCCCGCTTGATCTGCCCCATGTGCCCCTCCACCGTAGGATTGTAGCTCCGCAGGCGAACCTCTTCAGGATAGGTGTATTCGGTCTTTTGAATCGTAATGTCTTTCGGAATATCCACAAGCACAGGCCCAGGACGCCCCGTTTTCGCGATGAAGAACGCCTGTCGAATAATTCGAGCCAAATCGTTGATGTCTTTGACCAGATAATTATGCTTGGTGCAAGGTCGCGTGATACCCACAATGTCGGCCTCTTGAAAGGCATCGTTTCCAATCAACGGCAACGGAACCTGTCCTGTGAAAACCACAATCGGAACCGAATCCATGTAGGCATCGGCAATGCCCGTCACTGTATTCGTCGCTCCAGGCCCTGAGGTGACCAAGGCAACCCCCACTTTGCCAGAAGCTTTTGCATAACCTTCGGCCATGTGAACCGCCCCCTGCTCATGGCGGACCAGGATGTGGCGGATATCGGAATTGAGGAGCTCATCGTAAATATAGAGAACCGCTCCGCCGGGATAGCCAAAGATAGTATCCACCCCTTCTCTGCGAAGAGTCTCAATAAAGATCTGTGCGCCGGTCATTTCAGCCATAGTTTGCCCTTTAACGAACGACGAGACCAAGACTAGTCGCGCAACAAAAAATTGTCAATCGTTTCTAGGCGTTAGAGGCAAACTTCGTGCGGATCTCTGCAGCGGAAGGACGAAGATAGCGAAGAGAGAAGGTTCCGAAATCGACCCAATCCCCTTTTTTCACCTTTTCCCAGGCTAAAAGGGCCCCAAGGGAAGCCCGTGGATACTGCAAAGAGGGCGAAGCGAAGGTAGCCCTCTTCCCTAGTCGCTCGGTGATCAACGATTGATAACGAAGAGATCCTTCCCCCATGAATAGGGCAGGCTGAGTCACCCTTTCCAAAAATTGCTCCGGGGGAAGAGCCACTTCCGGCTGAACGATCCCAGGCTCTCCACGAGAATTGAATGTATAGATCGCCCCATAGATCTGATTCATTCGCGCATCAAGCCAAGGAATAACCCACCCTGGGTGACCTTTGGCATTGAGAGCCAATGTCTCTAACGTTGAAACGGCAACCGCCTTTTTCCCTGTTCCCAGAATCAGCCCTTGGATGGCCGCCAAACCAATCCTTAAGCCGGTGTAAGAGCCAGGACCATGAGAGAACGCAAAGGCATCCACCTCTTGAATCGTTCGATGGTTCTCTTGGAGAAGCCGATCGATCAGCCCGATCAAACGCTCCGAGAGCCTCTGATCCAGAAGCTCACACACCTCCGCGACGACACTCCCCTCTTCCACCCAAGCAACACTCCCTTGCGGTGTGGCTGTCTCAATGGCCAATAATTTCATTAGCGATAAGCCTCTTTTCGATGTCGAACCGCAATAATCTGAACCATTTTAGAAACGGGATCGATGGAATAGATAATCCGATAATCTCCTTGACGAACCCTAAAAAGCTGTGTCTCCCCTACCAATTTCTTCACATCCATGGGAAGCGGATTGACAGCAAGGGATTGGATGGCTTTATCGATTCGAATCAGGTCTCTTTTAGGAATTCGATCTAAATCTTTGAAAACACGCTTTTCATACTGAAGGATATAGCTCACTTCTTCCGCAACCGTTTCTTGAGATAACGGTCATACTCCTCTTGGGAAAAGAAATCCCCATCCCGCAACCGCTCTTTGGCCATTCGGACGTCTTCCAATTCTTCTTTGAACTCCCTGAGCTTATCCATAAGAGCCGTCTTAACGACATGACTCATTTTTAAGCCATGCTCTTCACAAAAATGATCTAATTTTTCTTTAAGCAAGATAGGAATACGCACACCTAAAGATACTTCTTCAATTCTCATAGAATTCGGATAGCCCTCCTTTTGCTATTAAATTGTAGCATTTAATATCTTAAAATGTCAAATGTTCGCTAGGGACACCCAAATCTACTTTGAAAAAGAACCGGCGAGGCGCTCAAAAAGATCACGGATTCCGGCCAATCGCATCAAATCCTGATACGAAATGATCAAGATGAAACCGATCAGAAGGAAGAAACCTGCTTGCGAGGCGATGGCGCGCGCTCGAAGTGAAAGCGGTCTTCGACGAATCGCCTCAATGGCAACGAAGAGAAGATGGCCTCCGTCTAAGGCCGGGATAGGCAAAAGATTTAAAACCCCCAACTGCAAACTCAAAAAAGCCATAAAAGCCAGTAGCTGCGCAATCCCTTGCCGAGCCGCTTCCCCACTGGCCTGAGCAATGAGAATAGGGCCACCCAACGCTTTAATCGAAAGATTCCCTGTCACGAGCTTTCCCAAAATCACAAACGTGAGCCCCGCGAGGTCGACGGTCCGCTCCACTCCCGATCGAATCGCCGGAAAGAAAGCCTCCCGGTGGAAGAACATCTCTTGATCGACCAAAATACCAACCTGTGGGATCTGAAACTCCTCATTCCATTGAGGAGTCACCGTGAACTGGAATCTCTCCCCTTTGCGCTCCACCTCCATCAAGATCGGCTGATCTTTGTTGGACCGAATCGCTTGTGTCAACTGATCCCAATGGATGATTGGAACCCCTTCCACAGAAACGACGCGATCCCCCGAGACGATCCCCGCCTTTGCCGCAGGGAGCATCGGGTCGACCTCTCCCACCATGGGGGCTAGAGGAGGGCGAATTCCTCCAAAACTGCGCATCCCATCCATCCCTTCTTCAACGGAGAGATTGAAAGAGAGGATCTCCTCCCCTCGGCGAACCTTTAAAGAGACCTCCAGATTGGAATCAGAAAGCCATGCCGTCTGAGCCTTCTTCCAAGTATCCACTGACTTTCCATCGATCCCAACAATCTCATCATCAAACTGTATTCCGGCCTTCGCGGCAGGGCTCTCCGGCGCAACCCAACCGATCCGGGCCGGCTGAAAAAGATACGAAGGAACCTCCATTCCAAACCAAAACGGGAGTGGAGAAAGGAGGAGAGCTAAGAGAAGATTCATCACCGGACCTGCAACAACAATGCCTGCTCTCTCCCCAAGGGTCCGAGAGCTGTACTCTTCGGGACTCCCCGTCACCTGTTCGCCTTCATGCTCCTCCCCTTTGAGTTTGACATAGCCTCCTAAAGGGATGATCGATACGCAATATTCCGTCCCCCCGCGTTCAAATCCAAAGATCTTAGGGCCAAACCCGAGTGAGAACTTCTCGACCGCAACTCCCACTTTTTTCGCCACTAAAAAGTGGCCGAATTCATGGATGAACACGAGAACCCCCAAAACAACGACAAAAGCCAGAAATGTTGTCATAATGTCAACTCCATAACTTTACCCGCTCACCCTTCGACAGGCTCAGGGCGAACGGGTTAAAACCGTTCATGGTTAACTTAAAAGACCGTTCATGGTGAGCTTGTCGAACCATGGGCGGCTTTGCGAAAAGAACGTCCTAAATCTACTTTATAATTTTTCACTTCCAACATCCGATGAGCCTCCTCACTGGCCCACGCGTCCCACGAAAGCATCTCCTCGATCGATTGTGCCTCAACGGGGCGATGCGCTTCAAAGACCTCTCGCACCAGGGTATAGATCTCTAAGAACGGGATTTGCCGATCTAAGAAGGCTTGAACCGCAACCTCATTGGCGGCGTTGAGCACCACGGCAGCAGAGCTTTTGCTCTCCAAAGCCCGATAGGCCAAAGAGAGGATCGGAAACGTCTCAACGTCGGGAGCATAGAACTCTAGAGCTCCCATTTCAACCAAATTCAAAGGAGGGATCTTCACGGAAATCCGCTCTGGATAAGAGAGAGCATAGGCGATCGGAATCTTCATGTCGGCAACAGCCATCTGGGCTAACATCGAGCCGTCCCGAAAAGCAACTAAAGAATGGACAATGCTTTGAGGATGGATCACCACCTCAATCTGCGAAGGTCTTAAATCAAAGAGCCAACGCCCCTCGATGACCTCTAATGCTTTATTCGTCAGCGTTGCGGAATCGATGGTGATCTTTCTCCCCATCTGCCAGCGAGGATGATGAAGAGCCTCCTCTAGAGACACCTCGTTCAACTCCCCCTTTGTTTTTCTAAAAAAAGGCCCTCCCGAGGCCGTGAGAATCACTTTGTCTAGGGCGGAGCGATCTTGCCCTTCGAGCAACTGAAAGATGGCGCTATGTTCACTATCGATCGGCAAAAGGGAAACTCCTTGTTTTTTAGCGGTCGCGGTCAGCAACGATCCCGCCATCACCAGCGATTCTTTATTGGCAATCGCAACGTTTTTCTTGGCTTGAAGGGCAGCCAACGTGGGCTCCAAACCTGAAGCTCCCACAATGGCTGAAACAACAAAATCGGCCTTGGGGTGACTCGCAATCGCCTTCAGCCCCTCGGTGCCAAAGGCCACTTGGACCCCCGCAGGAAGAGTCTGAGAAAGTTTTCGCGCATCCTCTCTTTCTCGAACCGCCACCCACAGAGGGCGAAAACGACGGGCCTGTTCCAAAAGCCGCTCTAGATTGGCGCCCGCAGCCAAAGCAATCACCTCAAAACGATCGGGATGAGAGGCAATCACCTCGAGGGTGTTGACACCAATCGATCCCGTGGAACCTAGAATAGAAATTCTTCGCTTTTGTTTCATGCTTCTTCCTGCACCCCGCCAAATCGTCTTTCTCGCTTTTGATAGTCTAGCAAACAACGAATAAAATGTCGCTTCCGAAAATCGGGCCAAAGAACCTGCGTAACAACAATCTCGGTGTAGGCCATCTGCCACAAAAGGAAATTGCTGATCCGAAAATCCCCGCCGGTCCGGATTAAAAGGTCGGGATCGGGGAGCCCTTGGGTATAAAGATAGCTCGAAAACAGATCGGGCGTTATCTCTTTGGGAGAGATTCGATTTTGCTTAAAATCCTCTAGCAGACGAGAAGCTGCGCGCACAATCTCCGCTCGTCCGCCATAGCTTAAAGCCAGATTGACGAGCATCCCTTTTTTGGAACGGGTTCGATCGATCAACCGCCGAAGGGACTGTTGGACGGGGGCCGGAAGGTCCTCCATCTCTCCAATCGCTTGCACACGGATGTCGTGCTCTTCAATCTCTTTGTGAACCTCCTCCAAATAGTGCTCCAACAAGCCCATCAAAGCTTGGACCTCTTGCTGAGGCCGATTCCAATTCTCTTTGGAAAAGGTGTAAAGGGTTAGAACCGGAATCCCGATTTCTCGAGCGGCATTGACGATTTTGCGAGCCGCTTGCACCCCTTGGCGATGCCCCTCCACTCGGGTTAAGCCGCGCCGCTTTGCCCAACGGCCATTGCCATCCATGATGATGGCCACATGCCGCGGCAAATCAAACTTCAAGGATCTCTTTTTCTTTCGCCGCAACAATTTTTTCAATCTTCCCCATCTCTTCGTCGGTCACCTTCTGGACTCGATCTTGCGTCTGATGAACGACGTCTTCCGAGAGACTCTCTTCTTTTTCTCGCTTCTTTAATCTCTCGAGAAGATCCCGCCGAATGTTTCGAAGGGCCACACGCGACTCTTCGGCAATCTTGTGGACGCGCTTGACAAGCTCCTTGCGTCTCTCCTCGGTAAGAGAAGGAATCGCTATACGAATAATTTTTCCGTCGTGGGTCGGGTTTAATCCTAGATCCGAGGTTAGAATCGCTTTTGCGATCAACTCCCCCACTGAAGGATCCCAGGGTTGAATAAGGATGGAACGGGGCTCGGGAACGGAAAGGGTTGCCAATTGGTTTAAAGGGGTCGGATTCCCGTAATAATCGACTCGAACCCCATCCAACAAAGAAATCGAGGCGCGACCGGTCCGAATCTGTCCGAGGTCCCTTTTAAAAGCCTCGACGGATCGATCCATATGACTTCGCAATTCTCGAATAACTTCTTCCATGTTTTTCTACACCTAAACCCTACGCCCTTTCCCCTAAACTATGTTGGACAAAGGTTCCGATCTTCTCCCCACAGACAACCTTTTTAAGATTTCCATGTTTTTTAATATTAAAAACAATGATGGGAAGATGGTTTTCCATGCACAAGGAAATGGCCGTGGCATCCATAACGCGGAGATTTCGGTTGAGAACGTCGATGTAGCTAAGCTCTTTAAATTTCTTTGCCTCCGGATTCTGGAGGGGATCGGAATCATAAACACCTTCCACTTTCGTTGCCTTCAGAATCACTTCCGCATGAATCTCGGTGGCTCGAAGGGCAGCCGCAGTATCCGTGGTGAAATAAGGATTCCCAGTGCCCGCCGCAAAAATGACAACTCTCCCCTTCTCAAGATGTCGAACGGCTCGTCGACGAATAAATGGCTCCGCCAATTGATTCATTTCAATAGCCGATTGCACTCGGGTCATCACCCCCACTCGTTCCAAAGCATCCTGCAGAGCCAAGCTGTTGATGATGGTTGCGAGCATCCCCATGTAGTCGGCCGTGGCCCGATCCATTCCCTCCGCAGCCCCCTCTAATCCGCGAAACAGGTTTCCCGCTCCAATGACAATGGAAACCTGAACTCCCAGCTCTGTCACTTCCTGAATCTCGCGGGCAATGGATTCCATCACCCCAGGACTGATCCCCAGTTTTTTGTTCTCGGATAGAGCCTCCCCAGAAAGCTTGAGCAAAACTCTTTTGTAACATGGTTTTTGGGGCGCCATTTAAGACTGTCCCACCTGGAAACGAGCAAATCGCCGAACGGTGATATTCTCCCCCAATTTGGCGATCGCTTCGGTAATGAGTTGTTGAACCGTTTGATTTGGATCCCGAACATAGGGCTGTTCCAGCAAACAGGTCTCGGCATAGAACTTCTGCAGTTTTCCTTCCGCGATCTTTTCAATCACCGTTGGAGATTTTCCCGAGTCTTTGGCTTGAACGCGATAGATCTCTTTTTCTTTTTCGATAGTCTCCGCAGAAATCCCTTCTCGCCCCACCCACTGAGGAGCCGCCGCCGCGACATGAAGAGTCAAATTCCTCGCCAAGTCTTGGAAATGGTGGGTCTTAGCGACGAAATCGGTCTCGCAGTTAAGCTCTAACAAAACACCGATTTTTCCCCCCATATGAATGTAGGAGGCAATCGCCCCTTCTTGGGTCGCTCGGCCGCTCTTTTTGGCCGCCTTCACCACCCCACGCTCACGAAGGAGGTCGATCGCTTTTTCCAATTCCCCCACGGAGTCTCGAAGCGCTTTCTGGCAATCAACGATCCCCGCTCCGGTCCGTTCTCTCAATTTTTTGACCAGTTCTACTGAAATCTCCATGGTCTTCTACCCCTGTGCCACTCTCGATTCTATTTTAAGCTCTTCGCCAGAATCCTTAACCGATTCTGCCTTCTCTTCTCGAGCCTCTTTTTCACGCTGGCTCAATCCTTCCAAAGACGCATCGGCTATCTTCGAGGTGAAAAGTCGGATGGAGCGAATGGCATCGTCATTCCCAGGAATCACATAGCTAATTCCATCGGGATCACAATTGGTATCGACAACGGCAATGGTTTCGATCCCTAACCGTTTCGCCTCATGCACCGCAATTCTCTCCTTCTGAGTGTCAACGATAAAGATCAAATCAGGGAGCTTTTTCATCTCTCGAATTCCGGAATGATAGCTCACAAGCTTCTCTTTTTCCTTGAGTAACAAAAGCCCTTCTTTCTTAGTGAGGGCTGAAAAGGTTCCGTCGGTCTCCATCTTCTCAATCTCTTTGAGTCGCTCAATGCTTTTGCGGATCGTCTGAAAGTTCGTGAGGGTTCCTCCGAGCCATCGGTTCACAACATAAAACATGCCGCAACGTTCTGCCGCCTCTTTGATCGGTTGCTGAGCTTGATGTTTGGTCCCGACAAAAAGTATCGCCCCCCCTCCAGCAACAACCTTCACAACGCGCTGATACGCTTGCTCAAAAAGGCCCGCGGTCTTTTGAAGGTCCACAATATAGATGCCGTTGCGAGATCCAAAAAGGTAAGGTTTCATTTTCGGGTTCCATCGATTGGTCTGATGTCCAAAATGGACCCCCGCTTCGAGCAGCTCCTTGACTTCGATAACGCTCATCTGTTTTCCTTTCGGGTTTAGCCTCCGCTTCGATCTCTCCAGAAGAGGACCGCTGAACGGCACCCCCTCTTCTAGTCCCAAAGCGTGTGTTTTAGGGTGACTTATCGCTAGCGGAAGTTGATAACATAAAGAGAGACTGAATGCAAATCCTGAAAACCTATTTTAAAAAGCGTGGGTGATGGCGTCGAGGGCCTCGGGATTCTCGACAGAGGCAATGTCACCGATCTCTTGGCCAAGGTATTTCTTCTTGATAACGCCCCGAACGATCTTAGCAGAGCGGGTTTTGGGAAGAGCCTTCACAAATTTAATCTCCTCCGGCTTCATCGTCTTTCCTAAAAGCTCAACCACCTGACTTTTGAGCTTTTCTCGAAGGGATTCGTCTTGTGGAACATCAGGCTTGAGAACGACAAAACAGACGACCCCTTCCCCCTTGATCGGGTGAGGGACTCCAATGGCGGCCGCCTCCGAGACAGCGGGGTGTTGAATTAATGCCGCCTCAATCTCCGCAGGACCCACACGCTTGCCGGCAATTTTGATCGTGTCATCGGAACGACCGAATAAAAACCAATGCCCGTCGTCATCCACATAGGCCCAATCGCCGTGATACCAAATATTGGGCCAACGGGAAAAATAGGTGTCGAGATAGCGCTCCGGGTCTTTTAAGAATCCTTTGGTCATCGATGGAGCCGGTTTTTTACAAACGAGATGTCCAATCCCTTCGCGGATCGGCTTTCCCTCCTCATCAAAAACATCCACATCCATCCCTAAGCCAGGGCCTCCCAGCGAACAAGGTTTGAGTTCCGTGATCGGCATCGGAGCCAGCAAACAACCGGCGACCTCGGTTCCACCCGAGATATTGATGATCGGACAACGCCTTCCTCCCACCTTCTCAAAAAACCACAAATACGATGTAGGATCCCACGGCTCCCCCGTGGATCCCAAGATCCGTAACCGACTCAAGTCATGTTTTTTTACCCATTCGTCTCCGGTCCCCATCAAGAGTCGGATCGCTGTGGGAGAGATCCCTAAAATAGTGATCCCATGCTTTTCCAAGATAGACCAAAGTCGATCCGGCTGAGGGTAGTTGGGAACCCCTTCGTACATGAGATAGGTTCCGCCATAATGCTGCACTCCAATAATCTCCCAAGGCCCCATCATCCAACCGATATCACTCACCCAAAAGAAACGATCGATCTCGGGCTTTAAATCAAAATAGTAACCCACCTCCTTGGCCATTTGGGCTAAGGCCCCAGCATGGGTGTGAACCGTCCCTTTCGGCTTTCCAGTGGTTCCGGAAGTATAGATGATCAGAGACGTCTCCTCCGCCTCTAGCTCCTCCGTTTTGCACGGCTTCTTCGGAGACACCTGCATCATCGCCTCCCACCAAAGATCTCTTCCAAAACGCATGGGGGCCCATCGCCTGGCATGATCCACAACAAAAACATATCGAACACTGGGAACTTGATCGAGCGCTTTATCGGCCTCCTCCTTGATCGGGACCACTTTGCCTCGCCGAAAACCCCCATCGGCTGTAAAGAGGATCTTCGCCTCGGCATCTGCCAAACGGGCCGCCAACGCAGAGGCGCCAAAGCCTGAGAAGATTGGAACCACCACCACACCGATCTTGAAACAGGCCATCATCGCCACGACCACCTCTGGAATCATTGGCATGTAGAGTCCGGCCGTGTCCCCTTTTTTAAGTCCTAACCCTTTCATGAAGTTAGCGATTTTGCAAACCTGTTCCTCCAGCTCCCGATAGGTGAGCTGGCGAGTGTCGCCCTGATCTCCTTCCCAAAGGATTGCAACCCGATCGCCACGTCCTTCACGAATATGTCGATCAATACAATTGTGAACGATGTTAATTTTTCCACCGACAAACCATCGAGCCCACGGAAAACCTTGGGAGGTATCCAAAATCTTTTGATAAGGCTCAAACCACTCCACACCGATGTCTTTTAAGGCCGCATCCCAAAACCATTCGATATCTTCGGTGGAACGGTGGATGAGTTCTTTGTAGGTTTTAATTCCATGGCGATTCATGAACCGGCCAATATTGCTCTTCTCCAGATAATCGCCGTACGGTCGCCACACGATCTCTTTCATAATCGCTTCAATCATAAAACCTCTCGACGGACGTGTTATTTCCTTAAAAACGTTGGAATGTCGAGTTCGTCGTTCTCATTCTCGGAGGTCCCCAAGAAATTGCGAACCTCCCCCAAATCGATCCTTTGATTTTTACGACGGCGGATTGGCATCAACCGATCCCCTTTGGGGGTCGCAAGGCCTGCCGTGGACTCCTCACCCACAGAATCGCCAAACCCAGTCGCAATGACCGTGACTCGGATCTCCTTTCGAAGTTCGGAGTCGATCACCGCTCCAAAAATAATATGAGCCTCTTGATGAGCCTCCTCTTGAACAAGGCTTGCAGCCTCATTCACCTCGTGAAGCGTGAGGTCTTCCCCTCCGGTGACGTTGAGAAGAATGCCACGCGCCCCTCGAATGGAGACATCCTCCAGGAGTGGCGAGGCAATGGCTTGCTGCGCCGCAATCAGCGCCCGTCTTTCTCCAGAAGCCATTCCGGTCCCCATCAGAGCCATCCCCATCTCGTTCATCACCGTCCGAACATCGGCAAAATCGAGATTGATGAGCCCCGTGACCGTGATAAGATCGGCGATCCCTTTGACGGCGTGGTACAAAACCTCATCCGCCTTTCGGAACGCCTCTAACATCGAGGTATTTTTTCCTGCGATGGCAAGAAGTCTTTGATTAGGAACCGTGATTAAGGTATCGACATGCTCTCTCAAAGCCTCGATTCCCTCCTCCGCTTGCATCTGCCGACGTCGCCCTTCAAAGAGAAAAGGTTTGGTGACAACCCCTACCGTCAAAGCCCCCACCTCTTTAGAAACCTCGGCAATGACAGGAGCGGCCCCTGTCCCAGTCCCTCCCCCCATCCCTGCGGTGACAAAAACCATGTCGGTTCCGGTCAAGACCTCTGCAATTCTGTCCCGATCCTCCAAAGCGGCATTGCGCCCCACTTCCGGATTCCCACCGGCTCCTAGGCCACGCGTCAATCGCGTCCCCAACGCAACCTTGGTGGGAGCCAGCGAGATGTTTAAAACCTGGCAATCGGTATTGGACGCCGCGAACTCCACCCCTTGAAGACCCAGCCGGATCATCGTGTTCACCGCATTTCCACCGCCGCCTCCTATCCCAACCACCTTGATCCGAGCTCCAAACGGGGCCATCTCCATTTTTTGGACTGGAACCGCTTTCATCAAATTTTTCCTCCTCAAAAGAAATTCCGCAAACGCAAGAAATGGCCGTTAGACGAGGCGGCCGACTGAGGCCGAGCGAAGCGTACTTTGTGGCGTACGCTGAGCGAGTGCCGAAGGAGGCCAACGAAGTATAACGACATTTATTGCGTTTGCATCAAAAAAATTCTGAGAACCATTCCCTCATTCTAGTGCGAACCTTCCCCACCATCCCCCGCTTCGTAGAAATCCACCCTCCGCTCTCCTGACGAAGCCCGTATAACACCAATCCCACCGCCGTGGCGTAAATAGGGCTCCCCACAATATCCACCAACCCTTGAACCGATTGAGGGATCCCACGCCGAGCCGAACCGTTCAACATCTTTTCCGCAATCTCTTCAATCCCATGAAGGCTAGCA
The DNA here is from genome assembly GCA_016202395.1 of Deltaproteobacteria bacterium. Lineage (GTDB taxonomy): Bacteria > JACQOV01 > JACQOV01 > JACQOV01 > JACQOV01 > JACQOV01. Next base: position 21,266 of record JACQOV010000039.1, on the reverse strand, counting down.
GTTCCCCCGGTGAGAACAACCCCCGCTGCCAACAGATCCTCAAAGCCGGATCGGACAATCTCTCGATGAACCAGGTGGAAGATCTCCTCAACACGGGGCTGAATGATCTCCGTGAGAGCTTGCCGTGAAACGAGGCGCAGTTTTCTTTCCCCAATACTCATAACCTCGATCGTCTCCTCTTTTGAGACCATGGAGCTTAAGGCGCAACCGTACTGTTGTTTAATCTTTTCCGCTGGATCGACCGGCGTGCGAAGCCCTACCGCCACATCACTGGTAATATGATTCCCTCCGATGGGGAGAACTGCGGTGTGGCGAATCGCTCCGCCAAAGAAGATAGCAATATTCGTTGTTCCGCCGCCGATATCGATTAAAGTCACCCCAAGTTCTTTCTCATCCGGGGTTAACACCGCCTCGGAAGAGGCATATTGTTGGAGGACAATATCACGAACTGAGAGACCCGTTTTACTGGCGCACTTGATAATATTCTGAGCGGAGGCAACCGCTCCCGTCACGATATGAACCTTGGCCTCTAACCGCACGCCGGACATCCCGAGGGGTTCTTTAATTCCATCCTGGTCATCCAAAATGAATTCCTGAGGGAACACATGAATGATCTCGCGATCCATGGGAATCGCCACAGCGCGGGCCGCATCCACCACACGTTGCACATCGCTTTCTTTGACCTCTCCATCTTTGACAGCAACGATTCCGTGACTGTTGAAGGCTTTGATGTGAGCTCCAGAAATACCCGCGTAAACAGAGCGGATCTGGCAGCCCGCCATCATCTCCGCCTCCTCCACCGCTTTTTGAATCGACTGCACGGTGCTTTCGATATTGACAACGACCCCCTTCCGCAAGCCTTTAGAAGGAGCATTGCCTATCCCAACAATCTCAACAACACCCTCCCCGCGTCTCTGCCCCACCATGGCGCAAATCTTTGTTGTTCCAATATCCAATCCAACAACCAACGAATCTTTTTTTCCTAACACCTCTACCTCCTAGCATCTCTAAAAAAACCGACAGCCGCTATTTTACCATAATCCAGATCAATATACTTCACCTTGCGCCCCCCTTTTTCTAAATAGCGCCATATCCTCTCGAGTCTACGCCACTTTTCTTCATATTGGCCCCAACCAAAACGGATAGCCACACGCGTTTTCATGGGATAAAGCGTTAAACCAAATCCTTTTTCCAGTTGGATTTCTGAAATCTCTTTGATGCTTGGGAAAGAGCGCTCCTGAGAAAGGATCAGAAGTTCCAACCCTCGATGGAGGAGCAGAAGAGATTCTTCGTCTTGATGGAGAATCGCTTTTTGAGTGACGCCAGTGAAAATTGGAAAATCCATCAACTCCCCCTTCCCCACCTTTTTGAAAACACTCCCATGGCCATCAATGTAGTGATAAATCTCCTTGTCGCGAAGAAGAGCGACAGGCCGGTATTCGAGAAATCGAACAGAGAGACGCGAAGGGAGATGCCGACGAACCATCACCTCCTCGACCCACGGATTAGACTCCCAACGTTTACAAAGTTCCTTTAAAGAAATCGTAAAAATACTTTTTCCTAAATAGGGCTGAAGGTCTTTTTCTACCGCCTCCTGAGAAACATGCGCGCTCGGCTCGATCGTCACACTCTTCAGCTTAAAATATTCGAGTGAGAGAAACCATCGGGATCCCCAATCATAGAGACCATAAGCCCCCACAACAATAAAAAAACAAAAAAGAAACTTAAACGCGACTCGCAAAAAACCCTTAAACCAAGAAGGGTCGGTATTCCTTCGGTTGGCTTGGGAACGGAACAGCGCCGCACTCTTTTTTTTCTCTCTCGGCGAAGAGGCCATAACTCCCTCAATCTAGAGTCGCTTGGAGCAATATTCTTTCCACTAACTCTTCGAAAGAGATCCCAACCCCTTGAGCGATCTCGGGGAGCAAGCTAACCGACGTCAAACCGGGGAGCGTGTTCACTTCCAAAACAAAGACCTGATCCGATCGATCGATCAAACAGTCGACACGACTGTACCCTTGGCAACCCAGCGCCCGATGAGCCTGCAACCCCACTTGAAGGACCTCTTGATAACGATCCACTGGAAGAGGGGCTGGAAACCGATGAACAGAACCCCCTTCGGCATATTTGGACTCGTAATCGTAAAAGAGCCCCCTCTGAGGGACCACCTCGATCCCCCCCAAAGCCTGATCCTCCAAAATCCCGACATGAACCTCCCGAGATTCGATAAATTTTTCAACCAGAACAGGAGATCCATATTTCAAAGCCTCGAAAAGAGCCGGATTCCACTGCGAATCTTCTTGGACTAAACCGACTCCAACACTGGATCCCTCGGCAATCGGTTTCACGACAACGGGAAATGGAAAAGGAGGGGCTTCCCCTTTTTTAAAAAGGAGCGCGCTTGTTGGAACTCGGAGTCCAGCCTGCTCAAAAATACGACGTGAGGCAATCTTATTCATTCCTAAAGCGCTGGCCAGAACGCCGGACCCGGTGTAAGGGATTTGGAGCCACTCCAGAAGTCCCTGAACAGATCCATCCTCCCCATACTTGCCGTGCAAAGCGATGAAAGCGATCTCCACTTTCCCCTGACGCAACGATGTGGGAAGATCTCGACCCGCATCGATTGAGATCGGCCGATAGCCCCGCTTTTCCAAAGCGGCAATCACTGCCTGACCCGATCGGAGCGAGATCTCCCGCTCCGAAGAAAGCCCTCCCATGAGCACCCCAACTCGTTTATTTCGAAATTGCTCTCTAGTCTTTTCCACTTGCTTCTCCCATCACCTTAACCTCAAGCTCTAATGAAATGCCATGCTCTTCTCGAATCCGCTCTCGAATGAGATCGATGAGCGATAAAATATCGCGGGCGGTCGCGGAACCTACATTCACGATGTAGTTTGCGTGAACGTCGGAGACCTGGGCCCCTCGGATCCGAACCCCTTTGAGACCCGCTTGATCAATCAAACGCCCTGCAAAATCGTTGGGCGGATTCTTAAAAATACATCCCGCGCTGGGGAACCCCTTCGGTTCATGCCGTTTTTCAAGGCACTTTTTCATCCGCTCTTGAATCTCAATAGGATCCCCTTTCTTCAGTCGCAGTTTGGCGCTGAGAAGGATCGCCCCTTTAGGAATCTCAAAATGCCGATACTCGAATCGAAGCGACTCTTTAGACACATCACGAATCTCTCCATTCGACTCCATCCATTCCACCGATTGAACCACATCCCCGATCTCCCCGTCACGAATCCCTGCATTCATCATCAAGGCCCCTCCAACCATCCCAGGGATCCCAATTAAACTTTCGATCCCCGACAAACCCTGATCGCTGGCCCAATGGACCAAACGCGGCAGGCTCTCCCCCGCATTCGCTATAACAAGGGAAGGATCGCTCGAATCCCGTTCCATCCCCGAAAATCCCTCGCTCAAATCAAGGACCACCCCTCGAATCCCACCGTCACGAACGATAAGGTTAGACCCTTTTCCAACAACGCCATAAGGAATCCGATGATCTGAAAGAAATTGGAGAAGTCCTACGATCTCTTCCCGATCCTTAGGGAACACCAAGGCATCGGCCGGTCCCCCAACGCGCAAAGAGGTGTACCGAGACATGGGGACGTCAAACTCCACCCGATCCGAAAAGATCTTCTGAAGTGCTTCACGAACCTCAGGCTCTTTCACGCTCTTCCGAACATCCGATTCTGTTGCGGTCTTAAGAAGGCTTCTCCAACCTGCCATATATCCCCCGCTCCAAGTGTCAAAATAATATCCCCCGGTTGCGCCACTTCCTCCAACTTCTCAACGATCTCATCCGCTCTCTCCATATAGAAAACCGATTTGTGACCGTGACTCCGAATGGCATCTGCCAACCTCTCAGCGGTAATGCCGGCAATGCGATCCTCTCCTGCCGAATAAATTCCAGCGAGAATCAAGAGATCCGCTTCATCAAATGCCGCAAGAAACTCCTCAAAGAGATCACGGGTTCGCGTGTAGCGATGCGGCTGAAACACCACAACGAGCCGTCGCCCCCACCCTTGCTTGGCCGCCAAGAGGGTGGCTCGAATCTCAGCAGGATGATGGCCATAATCATCGACAACCAGAATCCCTTTTTTCTCCCCTTTAATCTGGAAACGCCGGTCAACCCCTTCAAATTCCTCCAAACCTTTTTGAATCGTTGAAAAAGGGAGATCCAGCTCTAACCCCACAGCGACGGCAGCCAAAGCATTTTGGGCATTATGGGTCCCCGGAACACGAAGCCGAATAGGACCCAGGCGATGGTCTCGATGGAACGCAATAAAATCGGTTTCCATCTGTGAGAGATGGATCTCTCTGGCTTGATAATCGGCCTGAGAGCTTCTCCCATAGGTCACAGCCCGTTTGTTGACTCGAGGAAGAATGGCCTGAACCCCTTCCGCATCATGGCAGAGAACCGCTAATCCATAAAAAGGGATCTTCTGGATAAAATCGACAAAGGCCCTTTCGAGATTCTCGTAGGAATGATAGTGATCGAGATGTTCTCGATCAATATTCGTAACAACCGCAATCGTTGGCGAAAGATTTAAGAAGGATCCATCGCTCTCGTCCGCCTCCGCCACCAAAAAATCCCCTTGCCCCAGCTTGGCTCCGCTTCCAAAACGACCAAAACGGCCCCCGAGAACCACCGTAGGATCTAAATTCCCCGTAGCCAGAACGGCGGCAATCATACTGGTCGTTGTCGTCTTCCCGTGAGAGCCGGCCACCGCCACGCCGTATTTGAGGCGCATCAGCTCCGCAAGCATTTCCGCCCGACGAATAACCGGTATCCACTTTTGTTTCGCTGTCACAACCTCCGGATTGTCGGGGCGAACGGCCGAAGAGATGACAACAACATCGGTCCCTAAAACGTTCTCAGACCGATGGCCGTAAACGACATGGGCTCCTAGTTTTTCCAACCGTTCCGTTACCGAGGTTCTTTTAAGGTCGGAGCCGCTGACGCGATAACCCAGATTGAGAAGCACCTCCGCGATTCCGCTCATTCCAGATCCACCCACTCCAACAAAATGGATTTTCTGAATTCTTTTGTACATTCCTAAGCGACCTCTTTCTTTGGGGCGCCTTTCCGTTTCCTCTCGGCAATCAACTTGAATCCCTCCTCCACGATCCTCTCTGCCGCCTGGGGTCGGGCCAGCTCCCGAGCCTGAGCCGCCATATATTGAAGCTTCGACCGACTCTGAAAGTAACGGGATATCTTATGGGCTAATAGGCGTCCGGTCAACTGGTCCGAGGAGATCACCTCCGACGCTCCATACCTTTGAAGGGCTAAAGCATTAAATCGTTGATGCCCCCCCGCCGAATGGGGGTAAGGGATCAGAAGACTGGGACGCCCTGAAGCCAATAGCTCCCCGAGGGTAGAGGCCCCAGAGCGAGAGATCACCAAGTGGGCCCGTTCATAATATTTCACAATCGGATCGAAAAAAGCCGCCACCTCCGATTGAAAACCATGCCGAGCGTACGCCTCTTGAACCCAGTGAAGATCGCGCAGCCCGGTCTGATGAATCCAGAAGAGATCCTCTTTCAGATCCTTCAACTCACTGAGAGAGTCGATCACAACGCGGTTCAGCGCTCGCGCCCCCTGACTCCCGCCAAAAACTAAGATCGAAAAAGGCTTGGAATCGGTCGTGCACGAAGGAATCTGAAAAAATTCTTGCCGAACGGGGATCCCGCTCATTCGAACTTTGGCATCGGGGAAGTAAGGCCTTCCTCCTTCCAACCCCAAGAAAACTCGATCGACGAAACGGGCCAGAAACTTATTGGCAGCCCCCGGACGAGAGTTCACCTCTAGAAGACCCGAGGGGATCCTGAGGCGGTAAGCAGCAAGGAGGGGACTCACCGAGGCGTAGCCCCCAACCCCTAAAACAAATTGAATGTCCAGTTCTCGAATCCATTTTTTCACTTGTTGATAAGCCTTCGGCAGCTGCACCAAAGTCTTGACGCGATCGGACCATCTCCTCCCCACCCATTTTCCGGCTTCCAGTGTGAGCAAACGGAATCCTTGCTCGGGAATAATACGACTCTCCAAACCTTGAGCGGTCCCCACAAAAATCGGCTCCACCTCTGGAGCTAGTTTTTTTAAAGCTTGCGCAACGACAATACCGGGATAGACATGTCCGCCGGTGCCGCCACCGGCAATCATCCATCTCATATTTAATCCCTCGAGGAGATACTTCGTAAAATTCCAACAGCAAAAAGGTTTGCGAGCAACGCGCTCCCCCCATAGCTCACAAAAGGCAATGGCAAACCTTTCGTGGGAAGCACCCCCACCACAACAGCGATATTTAAGACCGCCTGAATCCCGATCGAACAAACGAGGCCAAAACCCAACAGACGGCCAAAAACCGAACCCCGCGTTGAGGCGACCAAAAAACCTCTCCACAAGAAACAGAACAACAACCCCAACATTAACACCACCCCCACAAATCCGAGTTCTTCCGCAATCACTGAGAAGATGAAATCGGTATGCGCCTCGGGAAGATAGAAGAGTTTTTGATGGCCATTGCCTAACCCTTGTCCAAAAAGCCCTCCTTGTCCAAACGCAAGATACGATTGAATGATCTGGAAACCGGATCCTTGCGGATCACTCCAAGGATCCAAAAAAGTCGTCCAACGAGCGCGACGGTAAGGAACCGACCAAAGTAAAAAATAAAACGCAGGAATAACGGGAAGGACTAATAGGAGGAGATGCTTAAGTCGCACCCCTGCGGCAAAGAGCAGGATCCCCATCACCATGAGGAGAACAACGGCGGTCCCGAAATCGGGCTGCAAAAGGAGGACCCCAACCAAAGCCCCGGTAACGACCAAATGAGGAACCACACCATACAAAAATTGTTTAACCTTCTCCCCTTTCCGTGAGAGGGAATCTGCCAGATAAATCACCAGTGTAATTTTGGCAAGCTCCGCGGGTTGAAAAGAAAAGCCAGCGATTTGAAGCCACCGCTGCGCCCCTCCGCTGCTCCGCCCCAAGCCTGGGATAAAAACAAGCAACATCAGCAACAGAGAAAGCCCCAATAATGGATAGGAAAATTTTTGCCAGATCTTATAGTCGATTCGAGAAGTCACCCCTAAAACAAGGATTCCCAGAAAGGCGAAGATCGCATGCCTTTTTAAAAAGTACGTCTGATCGTGATGTTCCCGCAACGCCATGACAGAGGTCGTGCTGTAAACCATGAGAACCCCCATCAAAACCAACCCTAGCACGGAGATTAAAAGCAACCGGTCTTTCTGAAAATTTTGCTGTCCCATGGTCACACCTTGTCATCCTGAGGCGCAGCCGAAGGATCCCGTCGTCATTTCCTCACACGTCGAGATCCTTCCCCCCGCTCATGGCGGGGGTCAGGATGACCTAGTCTTCGAACGATGTTTTTAAAAATATCCCCTCGCTCTTCATAGTTCTTGAACATATCGTAGCTCGAGCAAGCGGGTGAAAGTAGAACGACATCCCCCGAGTGAGCTTCCTCATACGCTTTGACTACAGCCTCTTCTAAGGAAGAGCATAGCACGGTGGAAACAATCGGGCCCATTTCTTCACGAATTCGAGGAGCGGCCTCCCCCATTAAAATGGCTTTCCGGACCCTCTTCCGCACAATCTCTCGAAGCAAAGAATAGTCCAACCCTTTATCTTTTCCCCCCGCGATCCAAAGAACCGGCCTTTCAAAACTTCGAAGGGCCTGCAAGACCGAATCGACCGTGGTCGCCTTCGAATCGTTATAAAAATCGATCCCAGAAAGGGTCGTCACATACTCTAACCGATGCTCCAATCCTTGAAACGATTGATACGCTTGAATAATCCCTGGGAGAGTGGCCCCCGCTAAACGAGAAGCCACGATGGCAGCCATAAGGTTGCTCCGATTATGTTCTCCCACTAAACGAAAATCTTTTAAGGGGTACGTCTCCTCTCCTTGAAGCCCCCGAAAAACGATATTTTCCCCTCTGAAAAAAGCCTCCAAGAGAGCTAGATGAGAAGGGACTTGAGAACCGAAAAGGAATTTTCTCGACGGAATCTGCGACGTCTCTTGGAGGACGATCGGCTCATCGCCATTCAAGACGGCATCATCGGAGGCTTGCTGATTGGAAAAAAGACGCAACTTGGCTCCAAAATACTCTTTAACACTGGGATACCGATCTAAATGATCCTCGGCAAGATTGAGTAAAACCGCGATCTTCGGACGAAAGGTTTGGATCGACTCCAACTGGAATGAGCTCACCTCCACCACAATCCAATCAAACTCACTCTCGGAACCAATGGCATGGATTAAGGGATTTCCGATATTTCCCCCCACAAAACAGCGGATATTGGATTTTCGGAGCATCTCTCCGATCAACGTGGTGGTGGTGGTTTTTCCATTAGTCCCGGTAATCGCCAGAATCGGCTTTTTCAAAAAACGGGAGGCCAGCTCCAACTCTCCAACGATAGAAATCCCTTTGGCCCGAGCGCGATCGAAAGGTTCTCGCTCTAAGGGAACACCTGGGCTCACCACAATCAGATCGACCTGCTCAAATATTTTGGATGGAAAAGGGTGCCCAACTTCCAGATCACAAGAGATCCCCTCCAGAGATTTAAGATCGCTCTCGAGCGATTCTCGAGATTTTTCATCAACCCCCATGACACGAGCCCCTCTCCCCACAAGAAACGGGATGACCGCTGTCCCCGTTTTGGCTAACCCCACGACTAACACTTTTTTTCCTTTGAGATCCACAGATTTACCTCAGTTTTAAAGCGCTCAACGCCAGCAAACTTAAAATAATCGAAACGATCCAAACGCGCACTACAATTTTAGGTTCCGCCCAACCCTTGAGCTCAAAATGGTGATGGATCGGCGCCATTTGAAAAACCCTTTTCCCTCTCCACTGATAAGAAACCACCTGAACAATCACCGACAATGCTTCCACTACGAAAACCCCTCCTACCAACACCAATAAAAGTTCCTGTTTGGTGACCACCGCAATCGTCCCTAAGGCCCCCCCCAAAGGGAGGCTTCCCACGTCCCCCATAAACATCTGGGCCGGATAAGCATTAAACCAGAGAAAACCCAATCCCGCCCCAATTAATGCTCCACAAAAAACCGCCAGTTCCCCAGCTCCCCCCACGTGTCGAATCTGAAGATAATCGGCAAATTGCGTATGCCCCGCCACATAAGAAAAAATCAGATAAGTTCCACCCGCAATCATAATAGGACCCATGGCGAGACCGTCTAAACCATCGGTTAAATTCACCGCGTTGGAGGCTCCCACAATGACGAGGGCCGCAAAAGGGATGTAAAAGAGACCGAGGTCCAGCTGAAGCTTCTTGAAAAAAGGGAAATCGAGCGTTGTTGGAAAGTCTGAATACCCATAGAGAATGATCGCAACAGCGAGCGCAATCAAGAATTGTCCCCCCAATTTATACCGACCCGGAAGCCCTCTCGAATTTTTCTTGATGACTTTTAAATAGTCATCAATGAAACCGATCATGCCGAAAGCAACCGTAACCAACAAGACTAATCCAAGGTAGAGACTTTTAAGATCAGCCCAAAGCAGGGTCGCCGTAACGATGGAACAAAGGACCAAGGTGCCCCCCATCGTGGGGGTTCCTTTTTTCACCTGATGACTCTTGGGCCCGTCGGTTCGGATCGATTGTTCGATCTGATTCTGAGTCAACCGACGGATCAACCATGGCCCTAAAACAAAACTTAAGATCAACGCGGTCAGTGTGGCGATGGCGGTGCGAAAAGTGATGTAACGGAAAACGTTAAATCCAAACCACACCTCCGTAAGTTTATATAGAAAATGATACAGCATGGATTCCTTTCAATGAACGCAATAGGTACTGAACCATCTCTTCCATTCTCATGCCACGCGATCCTTTCACTAAAACCCAATCCTTGGGGCGCAAAACAGTTAAGATCTGCTGGGCCGATTCCTCTTTATTTTGAATTGGATGGAACTCTCCGTAAAAGTTTCCTGATTGGCGAAGCCCCTTCTCCGCGTCGTCGACATGCTTGCCATAATAATAAATGAGATCCACTTTGGAGTTGGCGAGTTCCATCCCTAAATCTTCATGGGCTTTTAAAGAAAACTCTCCTAGTTCGAGCATATCGCCAAGCACCGCAATCCTCCTCCCTTGAACGGGTTGTTCTCCCAACAGATGAAGAGCGGCCGACATCGATCCAGGATTTCCGTTGTACGAATCATCCACAAGAAAAATTTCACCCGGTAGCTCCAACAAACGGGAACGCATGGGAGGGGGCTGAAAATCTTTCAAGGCCTCTGGCATCGATTGGAGATCGATTCCGCAAGAGAGTCCAGCCGCCGCGGCCGCCGCAAGATTGTAGAGGTTGTGTTCTCCAACCAAAGGCAAGGTGACCTCTATTTTTTTACCCTCCGCAATCAGATGGAATTCCCCTTTCCCAACTCCACAAATCTTGTGTCCCTTTCCAACAACATCGGCCCCTTCTTGAAGTCCATACCAGATAATTTTTCCACCAAAATTCTCTGACAGTTTTCGGAGAAAAGGATCATCCCTATTTAAAACGGCGATACCGTCTTCAATCCCCTCCAAAAGCCTCCCTTTTTCCTGAGCCACCTCTTCCAAACTCCCTAATCCTTCGAGATGCGCCGTGTGAATATGGGTGAGGACCGCGATATCGGGAGAAGCAATTTGAGCCAGACGTTCCATCTCCCCGGGTTGATTAATGCCGAGTTCCAAAACGGCGAAACGATGATGAGGGGCCAACCGAAATAACGTCCAGGGAAGCCCGATAAGATTATTATAATTCCCCTCGCTTTTGAGCGTTGGAGAGTGGTGCGACAACAAAGCGGCGATCAACTCCTTGGTGGTGGTCTTTCCATTGCTCCCAGAAACGGCAATCACACGGGCCGTATGGCGCTCTCTCCAAAAGTGAGCGAGATCCCCCAAAGCTTGCAAGGTGTCATGAACCGCAAAGACAGTGACCGATGGAAGGATCTCCCCCTCAAAATCACGAGCAATAATTAAGGCAGAGGTTTTCTTGGCGACCGCCTCTTTCAAAAACTGATGCCCATCCGACCGCTCCCCCCGTAATGCGACAAGAAGGTCTCCTGGCTTTAAAGTGCGCGTGTCGGTTGAAACTCCAGTGAAAAAGGTTTCGCTCTTCTGGAGCAATTCTCCACGCGTTGCTTCTAAAATGTCGTCTAATGTGAACATGGCCTTTTGTTTAATGCGATTCGAGCCTCTTCTCGATCATCGAAAGGATGACGCTCCTCTCCAATAATTTGATAGGTTTCATGTCCCTTCCCCGCGATGAGGACGGCATCTCCGGGATGAGCCATCTCTATCCCCCTTCGGATCGCTTCACCCCGATCCACCACAACCGTATAATCGTTTCCGTCAAAGCCGACAATGACCTCGTCGATGATCTTTTGGGGATCCTCGCTTCGAGGATTATCAGAGGTAACAATGGTGGTATCACTGTAAGACGCGGCGGCTTTTGCCATTAATGGCCGTTTTCCTCGATCACGATCTCCACCACACCCAAAAATAGTGATTAAACGGGACGGCTTCGTCTCTTGGAGAGTCCGAAGAACTTTTTCTAATGCATCGGGGGTATGGGCATAATCGACGACCACGGTGATCCCCTGGTCATTCGGGACAGGTTCCAGACGACCCGGAACAGCCTGAAGAGAGGCAATCCCTTTCGATATCGTATCGGAAGCAAAACCTAAGGCCTGAGCGGTCGCCACAGCCGCTAGAATATTATACACATTATGACGCCCCAGAAGTCGAGAGGAGATGGAAAGTTTCCCCTGAGGAGAATCGATCTCAAAACGGACTCCATCGAGACAACACTCCACTTTCACGCCTCGAACCTGAGCTTTTCTACTCTCAATTCCATAACTCACAACCCGGACCCCTTTTCCCAAAGTGATCTTTTCCGACCAAGGATCATCCGCATTCAGAATAGCCCATCGATTCTCTTTAGAACTTTTTTCGAGAACCTCGGTAAAAAGTTTCTGCTTGCAATAAAAGTACTCCTCCAGGGTCCGGTGAAAATCGAGATGGTCCTGAGTGAGATTGGTAAAAATAGCGGCGTCAAACTGGCAGTGAGAAACGCGATGGAGGGCCATCGAATGAGAAGAGACCTCCATCGTAACAAAACTCACCCCCTCCCTGATCATCTGATGAAACATCCGTTGAAGATCAAGGGATTCCGGCGTTGTCGCGGTTGCCGGTATCGATTTCCCCCCGACTCGGTATTCCACGGTCCCTAGAAGTCCGGTTTTTTTCCCCGCCATTGAAAAAATCGAATCTAGAAGAAAAGAGGTTGTCGTTTTCCCATTGGTCCCTGTGACACCGGTTAAGCAAAGATCGCGCGAAGGATGACCGTAGAAAACTGAAGAAAGATGCGACAAGGCACGGCGAGCCTCAGGAACCTGAACCCAAGGGATTCCTCCCTGAGAAGGCCTTTTTTCTGAAACGACAACGGTTGCCCCTCTTTTTAAAGCGTCTCCCACAAACTGGAGCCCCTCCTCCTTGAAGCCTGGAATGGCAACAAAAAGAAACCCTGGCTCCACTTTCCGAGAATCATAGGCTATGCCGCAAATTTCCACGTCGGCGGACCCATAGGCTTGCGCACCTGGAAGCGACGATAGCAGGAGGGACAATTTCATTTTTAGTAAAACAACATTTTTGCAAACGCAAGAAGTGCTGTTAGACGAGGCGGCCGACCGAGGCCGAACGAAGCGTACTTTGGGTGTACGCTGAGTGAGTGCCGAAGGAGGCCAACGAAGTATAACAGCATTTATTGCGTTTGCATCTGAGTGGCCAACTCCACTCGGATTTCTTTAAGTCCTTCCAAAAGAGATCCCGGCGGAGGGTCTTGACCTACAACAAATCCATTACCCTTCGACCGGACCTGGAGCCCTGTCCCCTGGAAACGGTTTAAAACCTCTCTTAAACTCATCCCCGCCAAGTTGGGAACACCTTCAAGACCCCCTTCTTCCGGATCCGGCTTTGAAACGGCTTCTGGACCGGTAACAGTAACAAGAGAAGAGGGAGAATGCAAGAAATCTTGGACCGGCGGAAGGTTCAGATGGACGATCGCTTGCTCAGCAATTCTCTTAAAAACAGGGGCTGCCACCGTCCCCCCATAGTGAACCCCATGGGGCTCATCCACCAACACCAAAAGCACAATCCGCGGATCCTCCGCAGGTAAAAAACCAATGAAAGAGGAGACATAGTCTTCTTGAGAATACCGTTTGGTTTTGGGGTCCACTTTCTGCGCTGTTCCCGTTTTTCCAGCCACCGCATACCCTTCGATCCGGGCAGCCACGCCAGTTCCCCCTGAAACCACAACCTCTTGCAACATCTTTCGCATCTCTGCGGCCGTGTGATCCGAAATTGCTTTTCCAGAAACCTGCGGTTCATTTTCAACCAAGAGCTTTCCTTCATGATCTCGAATCTCCCGCACCACATAGGGGCGCATCAAATTCCCACCATTGGCAATGGCGGCCATCGCTCGAACCAGCTGAATGGGAGAGGTTGAAACCCCTTGACCAAAGGCGGTCGTCGCTTCATCGATCGCATGCCATTGCTCCACCGGTCGCACAATTCCAGAAGCTTCAAAAGGGAGATCAATCCCCGTCAGTCCACCGAATCCAAATCGCCGGATCGATTGATGCCAAAGATTTCGCCCCAACATCTGAGATATTTTGGTAACACAAATGTTGCTCGAAAGTTTAAGAACCTCTGGAACAGTCAACCATCCATGAGGATGAACATCGTGGATGGTGCGACCTCCAACCCGATACTTTCCATTCTCGCAAAACAGAGTCCCTTCCGGTTGCACAACCCCGGCTTCAAGGGCCGCGGCCACCAAAAAAACCTTAAAAGTGGATCCCGGCTCATAGGCATCGGCAACAGCGCGGTTGCGCCATTGCTCCGGCCGATATTCCCAGAAGATGTTCGGATTGAAACTCGGCTGAACCGCCATCGCCAGGATCTCACCGGACCACGGATCCATGGCAATTACCACACCCCCCTTGGCATCCGTTGATTTTACAGCCTTTTCAAGCTCCACCTCTGCGATATACTGAATCGATTGATTGATGGTAAGTCGGATCTCTTTAGGGAGTTGGGTCGGCTCCAAAGAAACGGGGCGAAGCTCTAGCCTTCTTCCCAAGGCATCTCGCTCCACAGCCATTTGTTGGGGCTCCCCCCGAATCCATTCATCATAGCGAAGTTCAATCCCTTCCAATCCCTGAGAATCGATTCCGGCGAAACCGAGAAGATGCCCTGCAAGATCTCTTTTGGGATAGTATCGGCGATGCTCTCGCACAAACCCCACTGCAGGCAGGTTGCGGATCTGGATCTGTTCAGCAATGGGCTCCGGCAGGCGCCTCTCCAGCCAAACGAAAGGCTTGTCACTATTCAATTTTTTGAGGATCGCTCGATAATCTACAGAGAGAAAAGAGGAAAGATCCTTAGCCAGCTTTTGGGGGTTCTGCACTTCACGAGGATGGACAAAAGCCGATTGGGTTTCAAGACTAAACGCAAGCGGATTGCCTTCCCGATCGGTGAGGGTGGCTCGAGGAGGGTAAATCGTAACCATCCCCTCGTGTTGACGGAGAGCCTGTTTGCGAAATCGATCCCCTTCCACCACCTGAAGAACGAAGCAACGCAGAAGAAGCAATGCCACTCCCAAAGTCATCATCGCCTTCACAAACTGAAAGCGCAGATTCAACCGACGAGGACCGGCGTGGACGAATCGATTCATCGATCCCCCTCCTCCCCCAAGACAATCCTTTCATTGGGCTTAGGCAAACGCATCCCAAGTCGCTGGGTGGCGATCTCCTCAATCCGCCGAGGATCTCGAAGGCTTGCCCTCTCCAACTCCAACTGACCTTTCTCAGAGAGAAACTTGTCTTGCTCCTTTCGAGCCTCGGAAATTCGATATCCCATCTGAACCACCTCGGATCGGGACCAAACAAATAGGAAAGCCAATCCCATAGCAACGAGAATGACAAACAAGATCCGAGAAGTGGCATAACGAGACTGAGACCGAGGTCGAACCCAAAGGGGAAGTGACATCGTCCCTCGACTAATTTCTCTCCCCATCCACACCTCCTTGCCCCCCGCCAAATGGGGGAACACGATATTTATTTCGATGCGAAATAAGTATGGCGTCCCCATGGGCAGGGGGCTCTAGTTTCTCCGCAGCTCGCAGTTTCGCGCTGCGGGCTCGCGGATTGTTTCGAATTTCGGATTCGGAAGATTGTATCGGCTTCTTTGTTAAAATCCTCGCTTGACCCTCTCTTTGCCAACGCCGAAAAGCCTCTTTGACCTGTCGATCTTCCAGAGAATGATACGACAAAATGCAGAGTCTCCCCCCTGGAGATAAGAAATCTAGCGCATGCCCCAAAAAATGCTCCAGCGCGGAAAGCTCCTCGTTGACAGCAATCCTTAAGGCCTGAAAAACGCGTGTCGCCGGATGAAGTCGTCTCCCTCCCTGCCAAGGAAGGGTCCGTTGCGCCAACTCGGCAAGCTGTCGGGTTGTCGTAATCGGACGCAACTGACGCGCTTGAACGATGGCTCGGGCAATCCTTCTAGAATGACGCTCCTCTCCATAACGCCAAAAGAGGTCCGAGAGCTCTTTCTCGGTGGCTTTGGCAACCAGATCCGCGGCCGTTTTTGAAGAATCAGGATCGAATCTCATATCGAGAGGACCTTCTTTCTGAAAGCTAAATCCCCTCTCTGCGATCTCAAGTTGCATCGACGAAAGTCCAAGGTCGAGAAGAATTCCATCGACAGTGGACAAAGGATTCTGATTCAAAATCTCCTCCAGGTTTTTATAACTGGCCTGATAGAGAGAGAATCGCCCTTCATAAGGATCCAACCTCTTGGCCGCCCCTTTCAACGCCTCCGGGTCGCGGTCGAGCCCAATGAGACGTACGGACGATGGGGTCGCTTGCAGAAGTGCGGCTGCGTGACCGCCAGAGCCAACCGTTCCATCGACAATGCATCGGGATCCCGGAAAATTCAGGAACCGAAGGACCTCTTCGACCAAAACCGGCTGGTGGCCTCCTGAAACCAATGTCTTCATCCTCAGGGTCATTCATAGCGCGCCTCTTGTTGTAACCCTGTGGAATAAAACCAGGTTGTAGAATTAAAACTATCTATGGCTTCAGAAATCGAAGGATAAGTGGGCAGGATCTTTTCCAGTCCCACAAAATGAAAGATCTGAGAGACGTAAGGATTCACACTGCCAATGCGGAGATCCCCTCCTCGATCTTTAGCTTCTTGGATTAAGATAAGCAGTCTCCCCCACACCGAATAGTGAACATGAGAGATACCCCGGAAATCGAGAATAATATTCAAGCAGGACCTTTCAAGGGCTCGCTCAATGGCCTGCCGCAATTCACGGATCTGCTCTCCATCCATCTCCCCCGTGACCGACAACACTGAAATTTCATCCATCATTTTCATCTCCTTCATTTCACACTCCAATGGAGTCGCTGAACTTCACAAAACTTGCTTTGGACTTTTCGAGCTCCTCATTCCAGCGCTCTTTATCCCAGATCTCGATCTTGTTTTGTATTCCCACAAAAATGAGATCTTTCTGAAGCCCTGCGTAGCCGCGAAGTATGGGCGGAATCAAAATCCTCCCCTGTCGATCGATGGAACATTCACATGCCCCTGAAACAAAAAATCGTTGAAACGATTTCACATCCAATTTCATTTGAGGAAGTGTCGCTAATTTTTCCATCAGACTTTTCCATTCATCTTGGGGATAGAGAACGAGACAGCGTTCTTCATTGGTGAGGATAAGCTGATTCCGGTACTCCTCCTCGATTCTCTCTCGAAACCGGGCAGGGACACTGACCCTTCCCTTCGAATCCATCGTGTGCTCGTGCCGACCTAAAAACATCCAGTCTCCTCATCTACCCAGCCCCTGACTCTTCAAAACCTCTACATAGACCAAAATTTACCACTTTTTCCCACTTTTCTATAAGATAAGGGAATTTCTCTCCCCTGTCAAGAAAAAGCTCAATATTTTTCAACCAGTTGGGCATTTTTCATTCCGTAAGCCGTGAGGGTCATTGAGTTCAACAGATTTTGTACTTGAGATTCTACCAAGCTCTACGGATTGATGATCTTCCTTGCCGATAGGAAATAAGTGGGAAAATGGGGTAAGCGAGACCCTTGCCTCGCTATGTTAGCAAACTCCGAAAAGTGGACTGGTTTCAACGTTGATAGAATCTCCGAGACGCACTCCGATCTCTTGAGCGGCGTTCCCTTCACGAATGGCAATCTCTAAGTTCCCTGAACCACCGATGTAAACGATCGGCTGCATACGCTCGACCGAGCTAAAGGTTTTCTGAATTCCGCGAATCTCTATCCCTCCGACCCGTACCGTCATTCGACGAGGGGAGGCCAAGTGTTGAAGATCCTTTTCGGTGATGTTGGTGATGGCATTGCCGAAATGATCGACGTGAATAATTGCGCCTTTTAAACTTCGACCACGACGTTTTACCTTCGAGATAGGAAAGCGAACGTAATCTCGAATGGGGGTCCCCATCTTCTCTAGAGAAACCCCCTGCAAAAGATACCCCACCACGGAAGCAAAAAGATCTCGGCCGTGAAAGGTAGCGCTCACCCTCTTCAAAAAAAACCGCCGCTGATTGAGATGCAAAACCTCGACCTTTTGCTCATTCGCATAGACCCAACTAAAAACTCCGTTATCCGGCCCTACATAAATTCCTCTTGTCGTGCGAACCGCAATAGGACGACGCTTCCCCCCCACACCCGGATCGACCACCACTAAATGGATCGTCCCTTTCGGGAAAAACGGAGCGGCGCTATAAAAAACAAAGGCTGCTTCCTCGACGTTAAACGCGGAAATCTGATGAGTGATATCGATGAGCTGCGTCTCGGAACAAAAAGAAAGGAGAACGCCCTTTACAGCGCCAACAAAGCCATCTCGCTCGCCATAATCGGTGGTGAGTGTAACAACCTTATTCGGCGGTTTCTGCGACGTATTCTTCACTTTCAATGGAAGGAACCTGGGGTTCACCAACATAAGTTCCAGGGGGTTCAATCACGTAAGGGTGGACTCGATTTCTCCCCACCTGCTTGGCATAGTAAAGGGCCGCATCTGCGCGTCGGATCAGCTCGTTCATGTTGATCCCCATCGCCGAGGTAAAATGGGCCAACCCCACACTGATCGTTAAACGAAGCTCTTCATTGCCTTGGAAGGCCCGTTGTTCGACCACTCGCCGCAAACGCTCGGCCACATGCATCGCCCCTGCTAGATCGGTGTGAGGCAAAATGATGGCAAACTCTTCACCGCCATAACGAACGGGGATATCAATGTCACGAGAAACGATCCGAAGCACCTCTCCCATCTCCGCCAGCACTCGATCTCCAATCTGATGCCCATAGGTATCGTTCACCCGCTTGAAAAAATCAAGGTCGGATAGGATCAAACCCAACAGCCCTTTGTAACGAGTCGTTCTTCGAAGCTCCTCCTCCAAACGCTGATGGAAGTAACGATGGTTGTAGAGGGAAGTGAGTCCATCCGTAATAGAGAGTGTCTCCATTCCCCGATAAAGCTCCGCATTCGCAAGAGAGATTCCCAACTGATGCGAGATGGAAACTAACAGATGGAGTGAATCCTCTCCTAAAATCCCCTCTCCGGCATCTCTCTCAGCGATCAACACAGCAATGCACCGATTTCGGGACAGAATCGGCAGAATAATCCGCTGTCTTCGAATGGAGGCGCCATTGAGAGAAAGCTGGGCAGTCCCCCCATTGGGGGAAGGAAGAGCTTTCCCTTTCGGGGAAACGTGGACCAACTCCACTTCCATCACCTTCCGATAGACAACACGTTGAATCATCGGCCGGATCCTCTCCATCGAGGCCTCCGCAAAGGGGCTCGTAGAGTAGGTCAGTTCCGCTTTCCCCCCAGGTTCATTCAAAGTAAAGAGAGCCATATCTGAGAATCGGAAATGACGCTTCATCTCGCGAACGATGGTTTGAAGAAGGCCATCGAGATCTTGGATCTCAGCCAAGGTGCGGCCCATGTGATTTAGAATTTCGAGGCTCTTGTTGGCCTGAAGAAGCTGCTCGTTTTGCCGGCGAATTGCTTGAGTTAGTTCTATCAGGTGGGAATTACCCTTCTCTAACTCTTGATTGGCTCGTTGGATTTGATCATTGGACTGACGAAGTTCCTCTTCTTTGCGACGATTCCAAGAGAGGACAAAATCGGAGACATAGAGAGCAAATAGAAAGAAGAAGGCCAATCCGACAGAAGCTCCCAAAAGATATTGAGCATCCAAGTAGAGTTCAGGATCGGTCCCATCCGCAAAGAAAGGTTGATGCGGCAAGAATCCAAGATATTCAAAAACTCCAACTGCAATAAGAGCGAGATAACTGAGCAAAGTTGTTGCCACACCTGCGCTGCGTCCCACATAAAAATGAACAACAATCAGTTCAATGAAGTAAAGGAAAATAAAAGGGCTTTGCAAACCACTCGTAAGATAAACCGCTCCTGTAATTGCAAGAACATCGGCTAGGACCGCCGAGGCAACCCAACCCCGCTGAGAACCTCCTCGCTGCAAGCCCTGTTGGACAGCTCGATTGAACAAAACAAGAGCCAACCCAATGAGAATAAAGAAGAGTGTGCGAGACAGTGAGGTGTATTGAAAAAAGAAAAGAGGAATGCTCAGAAAGAGGAACCACCCAGTGGCTCGCCTACGAAACTTAAGCCACAGTTCTTTTTCCCGATCGACCATGGTGCGTCCTGCGTGGAGCATCCTACAAATAGGGACAGTGACGTTCGTAAGCCGAATTCTGTTCCTTACCGTGAGAACACGATAAGGAGATGGTCATTCCTCTCGACTCCGCATTACTGTGGAGCTCTAGCGGTCTACCCATCCTCCCCCTTCGGCTTTCACCGAAATTTCGAGCGGGCCACTCTTTTTACCCCCCGCCAATGGCGGGGGGACGGGAAGGATCTATTTGACCTTTCTCCGGGCGGGGTTTACCACGCAATGGACTCACGCCCATTGCGGGTGAGATCTTACCTCACCGTTTCACCCTTACCCTCGCCATTGGCGGGGGCGGTATGGTTTCTGTGGCACTTTTTCCGTCTTCCCAATCTGGGAAGCCTGGGCGTTACCCAGCGCCCTACCCTATGGAGTTCGGACTTTCCTCTCCCCACTCTCGCGGGGAGCGACCATCGTCACCGTCACTGCCAATATTCACGCTTCACGCGCCTGATCGATCGCTTTGTTGGCAAGTCGATCGGCTTCTCGATTCTTTTCACGAGGAACGTGCTGAATCTCAAACTCAGCAAACCGTTCTATCAAATCCTTAACCTGCTCATAAAGGGGACGAAGCTTTTCGCTCCGAATCTGATAGCCCCCTTGAACCTGTCGAACTAAAAGTTCAGAGTCTGAATAAATCTGAACCCCTGCGACCCCTCGTCGGTGAGCCTCCTTCAATGCAACCAGAAGAGCTTGATATTCAGCCTCGTTATTGGTTGCTTCTCCCAAATAGCAGGTCAACTCATTCGGAGGATCCCCTTCAATCCAAACACCGGCCCCCGCTTTTCCTGGATTTCCGCGCGAGGCTCCATCCACATAGGCCTTAAACCGTGAAGAGGCCTCTCTTTTCCCCGACAGCCGACGAAACCATTCTTGGACAGTTTCTGAATCCAGGCCTGGAAACTCCTTTAAAGCGCTCCCCAAATCCAGGGTTTCGGCCAAAACTCCAAAAAACCTTTTCTGAATCCCCGTGAGCGAAACAGATTTACTCAACGTCTTTGCCACTCGGCTCCACTTCTTCAAAGGCTCGTGTTAAAAACCGATTCTCTTTGTCTTTGAGCAAAAGTTCCACCCGTTTCTCTGCCGTATTCAGTTGTTCCATGCAGAGGCGAGAAAGACGAATCCCTTCCTCAAAATGATGCAACGACTCCTCCAAAGGGAGGTCCCCTTTCTCGAGTTTTTTCACGGTCGCCTCCAACCTCTTGAGCGACTCCTCAAACGGCGGCGCCTTAGTTCCACTTTCAACTGGGTTCATGATTCCTCTTAAAATAAGTTTAAATAAGCCAACACTTTGTTTCGATTATAGAAACTTGTCCACGCTAAAGTCAAGGTTTTGTACTGGACGGGTACATCGGTAACACTTGATGATGTTGGTAATGGAAGGCGATGGGGGTTTGATATCCCAGGGCCTGATGGGGTCGATGGAAGTTATATTCAATCAACCATTCTGTCAAATC
>JACQOV010000041.1 GCA_016202395.1 Deltaproteobacteria bacterium | reverse complement strand
GTATTATCATAGAGTTATAAATTTTGATCTTTGGCATAGAAATTGCATGTTATATGACTTCAGTGAGGTGTCGGATGATAAGAAAAAAGAAAGGAGCCATGAGCCGTTCTTGGCTCACCCTAGCTTATGCCATCATCGGCCTATCGGTGGCCGTGATCCTTCTCACGTTAGGAGTGGTCGTAGAGAACGACCCGTTTCAGCAACCGATTCCTGACGCGGAAACTGCGCCAGAAACTATTACAGGATCTTTTAGCTTGTCGTTTAATCTGAGCGATCTTGAAAATTGCGATAATGTTGATGGGTTGCCGGAATATATTGATGATCCGGTGAAAGAGGCCTGCTTCACCGTGGCAAGTCAGGAAGGAAACAAAATCACTTTAGACGTGGTCATCAACGGAAAGAAAGAAACTCTCACAGGAGAAGTTCGCGGAAGCACAATGATTTTTCAGAAACAAGAGACTTTATCCCAGGGGAGCTGTTCCGTGGATTACTTCTCTTCTATGGTCATCCCCACGGTTGTCACTACGATGGAGATTGATAATGCCTCCGAGGTTGTGATTCTGGATATGAAAGGAGAATGCGTGGGAACCCAAAAAACCTGCAAGGTGAAGTTTTATATCAAGGAGTGGGGGGATATTTGCCAATGAAATTATTTACAGTTCCGGTTTTGATAGCCTCTCTATTCTTTGCCTGTGGGGGAGAGGGTGGGGACGGAGGAGGTAGTGTAGAGGCTCCCTTTAACTTTACTCAAAACATTCCTCCGCCAATCCCTCCAGAAACCATCTCTGGATCGTTTCATGTCGCCATGACTCTTGTTGAGACGAACTGCGCAGAAGAGATAGCGGCAGAGCTGCCTCTCTCTCTGGAAGGAATGTTCATTGTCGATGAACAAGAGGATAAGGATATTTATATTGAAACGGTGCTCAACAAGGGGGGATCTCTCGAATATCTCACAGCAGAGGTTTATGGAAACTCGATGGTGTATTCTGACAGGCAATCTCAAACTGGAAACGGCTGTCGCTATGAATCAACCACCTCTGTGGTGATTGCGGTTGATTCCTATGATGCCGCAGCCAATCCTCTGACTGCAAAATATCTCAATGGCACTCTGTTGGGAAGTTTTGAGATTAGTGGTAGCTGCGGCGGCTTAGAATCGCAAAACTGCAAGGTGGGCTATCGCATCTCCGGACTGGGCGTTCACATGAAGGAGTTCTTAACCAGCACCGTGTCTGCCGCGTGTAGATTTTCAGAAATGCTCGGTTTTGAGTCTGAAGAAAAGGAACCGGCCTTGGAGGGATCGTCTCACGCTTTGAAGATGGTGCCTGAAGGTTTTTCGCTCAATCTAAAGATGTAGGCGATCATCCTTTCTTATCTTCAGGAATTCCATATTTCTTTTGTTCTTTTCGGCCGGCCTCATGAATCTTTTTTTGCTCTCCTACCGCCTCGCCACGAATCTTCTCAGCGCAGGTAGGGCAGATCGATCCTCCCCCCTCAAATTCCTTCCCACACACCAAACATCTCGGTGAACTCGCTTTTGGCATTGAGGTTACCCTATACCATTTTAAGGGGCCTAGAAGCAACTGTTAAAGAAACTTAACACTACGGTGTTAAAGATCATTAAC
The DNA here is from genome assembly GCA_016202395.1 of Deltaproteobacteria bacterium. Lineage (GTDB taxonomy): Bacteria > JACQOV01 > JACQOV01 > JACQOV01 > JACQOV01 > JACQOV01. Next base: position 21,610 of record JACQOV010000041.1, on the reverse strand, counting down.
AACCCAAAAGCTTAATGATTTTAAGGGGATCCCTTCAGTTCCTGATTTTGAGCTGTTAATTTTTTTTACTATTTTATGAGCCCTAGACAAAATTTGTCACCCCCAATTATTTAAAATCTATAATTTTTTCAATTGCTTACAGAAATTTCTCGTATACAAGCTCTGGAACCTATTTTTGGCATAATATTTGCATCTACACCACGGATTAGGATGATTGGCTGCGCTTTTTAAAGAAAAGGAGAAAAAATCAATGGAACCGATAAAATTATGGATGGCGGTAGGATTCTTAAGTGGAGCTTTATTTTTAGGTTGTGGTGGAGAAGACGATGAAGGAAATGCACCAGGTTCAGGCCCTCTACTGGGTGAGCAGGAATTACCGGCCCCTGGGATTCCTCCCGAAGATCTTACAGGAAGCTACGCTTTGACTTATTCTTTTGGTCAAAGCACTTGTTCTGGCGATATAACTTCAGCAGTTCAAGAATTTTTCCCTGTGGAGAGTACGTTCGAGGTCATTGAACAGAACGAGACAGAGATTATTATTAGTGATAGTGAATCCGATGAGGATTTCTTTTCTTCCGTTGATGATAATGACCGATCTGAATTCACTGGAACGGTTAGTGGAAGGGGAGCGACATTTGAACTCGAGGGGTCTGACACGTTGGACAATGGTTGCACTATCTCGGGTTATGAACGGGTTATCTTTTTTGTGGATGTAGATAATGCTATTACGGGAACGGATGTAGCACAAGTAACGTTGAGTGGCACTTGTAGCCCTTTTGAAAATCAAACTTGCGAGATTCAACTCAATATTGATGGGAAACGAACAGCGGCGGGTTCCACGAGTGGCTCACTGACCCGATCAGATCGAAAGACTAGCAAACGATCGCTGGGGTCTATTATTTTTGAACGTTAATACTTAGGTGGAGCATCAGGGGTCAATACCTTTACCTATCCCGGATTTCTGTTGGGAGGATCTTGGATTTTGGAAAAAAGCGGTTTCTACTTGGATTTCAATGGAGGAATTCTCGCCTTAAGTGGAGATGACGAAACAGTACCTCTTCCTGCCCTCAATCTTGGGATCGGCTGGGCCTGGTAATGGGTCTCTTTGAAGTTCTAATCCCTAATTGACAAAAGAGGGAGGTTCGATATGATGCCCAAGGATGCTTGAATTTCATCCTACCATTTCGGTTTTTCGGAAGAGGCTTCAAAGCTCGGGCCTTAATCTTCTGGGAACGATTTCCTTAGAGACCTATCGTCAGAATCGCACAAAAGAGATCGACTTTTGCAAAGTGTGGCCACAAGCGCAGTCTATTTTAATTATTGGAAATGGTGGCGGGGAGTTTTGGTGTCAGTACAGAAAATTTTGCCACCAACAGCCGGATTTTCTAAAACAATCTCATCCTCTTGACACATTCACACGGCAAATTATCGAACAAACGGCTCGAGTTTTTGATGAGGCTGGTGTTTCGTATCATCTTTTTTATCCCTTTTACACCGAACCGGTCTGGTTCCCTTTCGTTACTTTAGCCAAGTTGGCGGGGCTCGGCACGCCAAGCCCCCTTGGAATGTTGGTGCATCCAACGTATGGCCCGTGGATTGCGTTTCGAGCCGGGGTCCTTTTGCCTTTCGATGTACCTGAAAGTCCCCTGGATCTTCAAGGGAAGCCCTGTGAGGGATGCCTTCGTTACTGCCTTCAAGGCTGTCGAGGCAACGCGGCTGATTTCTCAAAAGATCGAATTGACTTAGAGCGATGCATCACTTTTCGGAAGGCCGAACTCCCTTGTCGAGCGACCTGCCACGCTCGACTTGCCTGTCCCGTAGGGGAGGAGTATCGTTATCCGGAGGACGAAATTCGATATCACTACACTTTTCCCCTCACCCTCGCTCCCTCTCCCCAAGGGGGAGAGGGATGGGGTGATGGGGAAACAAAGGGGTCACCATGCAAGTCGTAACAGAACGGATCCTCTCGCTCAATCCTCGAACAGGGAGAGTTCAGAAGCAATTTCTGATTCCAACTGATCAGGAAGTCAAGGACACCGTCCACCGCGCTCGTTGCGCTTTTCCTCAGTGGAAGCAACTCTGCTACAAAGAGCGGGCTCAATACATTCAGCGTTTTCGTGAGATTTTTCTTTCAAATAGTGATAAATTAGTCTCCATTCTCGCAGAGGAGAATGGGAGACCTGCTGCGGAATCGTATTTTGCGGAGATTCTTCCCAACATCGATCTTCTTCAATACTGGGCCAAGAAGACGGAGAAGTTTTTAAAGCCGGAGAAAATTTTTCTCAACCCGATTCAATTTCCTGGGAAGAAAGGATACCTCCAGTTTGAACCACTTGGAGTAATTGCCATGATCGCTCCATGGAACTACCCCATCTCGATTCCTCTTCGCCAGATCATCCCTGCTCTAATGGCGGGGAATATCGTTATCTTAAAACCTTCAGAGAAGGTTCCAAGAATTTCGTCGGAATTGGGGCGTCTTTTTGAGGAGGCAAAATTTCCCGAAGGGGTGTTTCAGATCGTCCAGGGGAATGGAAAGGTAGGAGAGGCTTTAGTTCGCGCAGGGGTTCAGAAGATTTTCTTTACCGGTTCGGTCGCTACAGGGAAAAAGATCATGGCAATGGCCTCTGAAACTTTAACGCCGGTCTCTCTGGAACTGGGTGGAAAAGATCCCGCAATTGTTCTGGAAGACGCCGATCTGGAGCGGGCGTCCAATGGAATTTTGTGGGGGGCTTGCGCTAACGCGGGGCAGTCCTGTAATTCTGTGGAGAGAGTTTACATTGATCGCAAGATTTACGCGCCATTTCGAGAACTTCTTGCACAAAAAATCACACAACTTCGCTGGAAAGGAGAAGAGACCGACGTGGGACCCCTCATTGACTCCACTCAATGGCAAAAAGTGGAAAAGCAGCTTCACGAAGCCGTTGAAACGGGAGCCAAAATTGTGGGGGAACGGGTTCCTCCCGATCAAAAAGGGTATTTCTTTCCACCCACCTTGCTTGAAAACGTCTCTCCGTCAGCCCAAGTTTTGGCGGAGGAAACCTTTGGGCCTCTATTGCCGTTGATTCCCTTTGATTCAGAGGAAGAGGCCATTCAAAAGGCCAATGATTCCCGCTATGGACTTGCGGCATCTGTTTGGACTCGAGATCTTGAAAAAGGGGAGAGGGTTGCAAAAAGAATCGAAGCAGGGCACGTGACGATTAATGATACCACCTTCACCCCCGCTCTTTACCAAGTCCCCTGGGGAGGAATCAAAGAGAGCGGCTTTGGAAAAACAAACTCTCGCCATGCTCTAATGGAAATGGTGACGCCCAAGTTTATTTTGATCGATAAGTCCAAGGCGAAGAGCGAGCCGTGGTGGTATCCTTACGACGAAAGCGCTCAAAAATTGGCTGAAGGATTCGCGCATTTTTTCAGGAAGGGAAGTTTTAAAGAACGCCTCCAGGGGCTTCTCCAAGCGCTCATTTCCTTTCCGAAACGAAAAGGCCTTGATTAGAAAGGAGATTAAATTAAATCGATAAATTTTTTAAGGATGGCGGCGGTCGCGCCCCAAACTCGGTCCCCTTGGTAATCAAAAAAATAGAGATAATGGTTCTGAACTCCATCGTTCCACAACTGTTTTTGAAAAAGATTGGGCTGCTTTAAAAAGTCCACAGGGATCTCAAAAATTTTCTCAATCTCACGCGGATTCGGTTTGAAATTGGAAAGATTCTCTCCCCAAGCGACGAATGGACTCACTAAAACGAGGCTTGAGCCGGTTGCGGTTTTTGGAAGTTCGCCCAGGATTTCGATCGTTTCTGGATCGAGGCCAATCTCTTCTTGAGTCTCCCGCAAGGCAGTCTTCAAAGGAGAAGAATCCGTAGTTTCAATTAAGCCTCCCGGAAAAGCAACCTGCCCTTTATGATGAGTGAGGTTTTCACTCCTCTTGGTAAGGAGTATCGTCAAGCCGGATTCATGATAGTTTAAAATAAGGAGAACTGCTCCCTCCGCTTCACACTTCCATAGAATTTTCTCAGGCTTTGCCTTCGAAAGTCTCTGCTGAATCTCTCTCTTTATCTTGGAATCACAAAGAGAATTTGACATTTATGACACAGGATGTTATCAGACTTAGCTCATTATTGGAAGTTATGGGCGAGCTTGAACTTTACGACATAACCATCATTGGGGGAGGGCCCGTTGGGCTTTTTGGAGCCTACTATGCGGGGCTTCGCCAGATGAAGACGAAGATTATTGATTCTTTAGCGGAATTGGGGGGCCAAGTCACAGCCCTCTATCCTGAAAAATATATTTTTGATGTCGCTGGACTCCCTAAGATTTCAGGAAAAGAGCTGGTAAAAAACTTGGTAGAGCAAGCATCGCAATACCATCCGATGGTTTGCCTTGAAGAACGGGTTCAAAATGTCCGCAAACAAGGGGATCTTTTTATTATTGCAACCCAGAAGCAACAACATGCCAGCAAGGTTGTTATCCTTGCCATGGGTGTTGGAGCGTTTTCTCCAAAGAAATTGGATCGTGTGGACCTGGAGAAATACGAAGGGAAGTCTGTTTTTTACTTTGTAAAAGACAAATCGATTTTTAAGGGGAAGCGCCTATTGATCGTTGGCGGGGGAGATTCCGCTTTTGATTGGGCAATGAATCTTCAAGAAATGGCGAAGGAAATTACTCTCATTCACCGTCGAGATCAATTCCGAGCTCATGAAGACACCATCAAAAAAGTTTTCAGCTCTCCTGTTAAAATAAAACTTTTCTATGAGCTGAAAGGCATCCAAGGAAAGGATCGAATCGAGACCGCTGTGATTTATGACAATCGAACCCGGGCGGAAGAAATTCTGTCGGTGGATATGATTCTTGTAAATATCGGTTTTTCTGCCAATTTAGGTCCCATTGCGGAGTGGGGAGTTCCCGTGGAAAAAAATACCATCATCGTTAATGAAAAGATGGAGACTGGCGTTCCTGGAATTTACGCAGCGGGGGATGTAATCACGCATGGTGGAAAGTTAAAGCTCATTGCCACAGGATTTGGAGAAATAGCCATTGCTGTAAATCAAGGGGTTCACTTCGTTAATCCTAAACTGAAGGCATTCCCAGGACACAGTAGCGAGATGAGCCCTCCCCCCTTAGCGGTAAAAGTAGCATGATCACCAAAGCGGAAGCCCTTCGATACCATGCGGGACGAAGGCCCGGAAAAATCAGCATCGCTCCCACGAAATCTTTAGCGACTCAGCGGGATCTCTCGCTGGCCTACACGCCGGGTGTTGCGGAGCCTTGTCTCGAGATTGCCAACGATCCAAGTCTTTCCTTCAAATACACCTCCAAAGGGAATCTTGTGGCGGTAATTACGAATGGAACAGCCGTTTTAGGGCTTGGAAATATTGGGCCTTTAGCGGCAAAACCGGTCATGGAGGGGAAAGCGGTTTTATTCAAACTTTTTGCGGACATCGATGTTTTCGATATTGAGCTCCAGTCGGCTGATCCCGATAGCTTAATTCAGATCGTTCAAGCTTTGGAGCCGACGTTTGGAGGGATCAACCTTGAGGATATTAAAGCGCCGGAGTGCTTTACCATTGAGGAAGAGCTTCGGAAAAAATTGAAAATCCCGGTTTTTCATGATGATCAACATGGAACCGCCATTATCACAACGGCCGCGATGCTCAATGCCTTAGAGGTGGTCCATAAAAAGATACAAGACGTTCGAGTGGTGTTTAGCGGAGCGGGAGCTGCTGGGATTGCCTGCGCCAAAATGCTCGTTAGCTTCGGACTTCCTAAGGGGAACATCGTTCTATGCGATCGGAAAGGGGTGGTGTATCACGGACGTCCGGGAGGAGAGAAATATCGGGATGAGTTTGCTCAGAAAACTAAAATTCGAAGTCTTGAAGAGGCCATGAAGGGGGCTGATGTTTTTATTGGCGTGTCGAGTAAAGGGCTTGTGACATCGGAGATGCTTCGAAGTATGAACGAGCGTCCCATCGTGTTTGCTTTGGCCAATCCGGATCCAGAAATCTCTTATCCCGAGGCCATTTTGGTGCGAAAAGATGTTGTGATGGGAACCGGCCGATCCGATTTTCCCAATCAAGTGAATAATGTGCTCGGATTTCCAGGGATCTTTCGCGGCGCTTTGGATGTGGGGGCCAGCACCATTAACGAAGAGATGAAAATGGCCGCCGCAAAAAGTCTTTCGGCGTTGGCGCGAGAGCCCGTTCCGCAAGAGGTTCGCGAGGCTTATCAAGGGGCTCAACTCGAGTTTGGCCCGGAGTACATTATCCCTAAACCGTTGGATACCCGTGTGGTTTCGTGGGTGGCCCCCGCGGTGGCTCAAGCCGCTGTGGAATCGAAAGTTGCCAGGACAACGGTGGCGCCCTATGATACGTATCGAGTGGCTTTAGAGAAGAGGTTGAAGGAGAGAATTTTATTAAGCTCTGAGGAGGGGATGGAGGAAGAGGTTGAAGAATGAGCATGGAATTTAAAAATCTCCTTTTCGAAAAGAGAGGACCCATCGTTATCCTCACCTTCAATCGTCCCCAAGCGCTGAATGCTTTGAACGAAGAGACATTGCGGGATCTTCTTCACGCTTGCCGTCAGATCCGTGAGGACCGTGAAATTCGCGCAGTCGTTCTGACAGGAGCAGGAGGAAAAGCCTTCGTCGCGGGAGCCGATATTAAAGCCATGGGGGAGATGGCGCCGCTCGATGCTTTAAGATTTGCGAGATTGGGGCACCGTGCCTTTGCCATGCTGGAGAAACTTGATCCAGTGGTGATTGCGGCCGTCGATGGCTATGCGTTAGGGGGAGGATGCGAGCTGGTCCTTTGCTGTGATCTGATTTTGGCAACGCCGGAATCGAAATTTGGACAGCCCGAAGTGAATCTTGGAATCATTCCTGGATTTGGTGGAACTCAGAGATTAGGGCGTTTGATTGGCCGGAACCGAGCGAAAGATCTCATCTTCACAGGACGCCAGATCGCCGCTCAAGAGGCCTACGAATATGGATTGGTTCAGAAAATTGTTTCCAAAGAGGAATTAATGAAAGAGGCTCTGCAATGGGCTGAACAGATTCTTTCAAAAGGGCCTATTGCCATTGAGCTTTCGAAGAAAGCGATCAATAATGGTATGGAGACCGATCTTCATACCGGCTGTGAATTGGAACGGAACGCTTTTGCCACCGTTTTTGCCACTGAAGATCGAAAAGAAGGGGTCCAAGCGTTCCTCGAAAAGCGCAAACCACATTTCAAGGGCAGATAGTATGAATTTTGAACTCACCGAAGAACAGCGGATGGTTCAGGAGATGGCGCGGAACTTCTCTCAACAGAAGGTTCTTCCGTTGGCTGCTGAACTCGATCAAGCCGGTCGTTTTCCACACGAACTTGTCAAAGAGATGGCTCAACTCGGCCTCATGGGGATGATGGTTCCTGCCGAGTATGGAGGCAGTGGCTTAGAGACGCTTTCTTACGTCTTGGCTTTGGAAGAGGTCGCACGGGGTTGCGCCAGTACCGCTGTTATCATGTCGGTGAACAACTCACTCGTAGCGGGTCCCATCCTTCATTTTGGAACGGAAGAACAAAAAAAGAGATACCTTGTTCCTATAGCCCGTGGGGAGAAAATTGGGTGTTATTGTCTTTCGGAGCCGAATGCGGGATCGGATTCCGCAAATCAACAGACCTCCGCGGCGCTCCAAGGGGACCAGTGGATTTTGAATGGAACCAAAAATTTTATTACCAATGGAAAAGAGGCCCATACCGCTATTGTTTTTGCCTCCAATGATCGGGAGAAACGCCACAGAGGGATTACCGCATTCATTGTCGACACGGAGAATCCAGGTTGGAAAATCGCTAAGATCGAGAAGAAACTTGGGATTAACGCTTCCAGCACGGCTCAAATTGTCTTAGAAGACTGCCAAGTTCCAAAAGCAAATGTTCTCGGCGAGGTAGGGGGAGGTTTTAAAGTGGCCATGCACACCCTCGATGGAGGTCGAATTGGGATTGCCACTCAAGCCTTAGGGATTGCTCGAGCCGCTTTGGAAGAATCGATCCAATACGCCAAACAGCGAGAAGCTTTTGGCCAACCCATTGCCAATCTTCAAGCGATTCAGTTTATGATTGCCGATATGGCGACTCGAGTTGACGCCGCGCGGTTGTTAGTGTGGAGAGCAGCCTATCTTAAGGACCGAGGACTCCGAATGTCCAAAGAGGCCTCCATGGCCAAACTCTTCGCCTCAGAAACAGCGATGTGGGTCGCCACCAAAGCGATCCAAGTCCATGGTGGCTACGGCTATATTAAGGATTACCCTGTAGAGCGTCATTTCCGCGATGCCAAGATTACAGAGATTTACGAAGGAACCTCTGAGATCCAGCGAGTGGTTATTGCCAAATGGACCTTGGCGGATTAATCCTAAGTTCCATGGCGGCGTAGCTCAGTTGGCTAGAGCAGGGGTCTCATAAGCCCCGTGTCGGGGGTTCGATTCCCTCCGCCGCCATACCTTGACATATGACCTAAAGAGGTCATATAATAGTCATATGAAGTCAACTAATATTGCTGAATTAAAAGCACACTTGGCTCAGTATCTTCGTTCGGTTCAAAACGGGGAAGAGGTGGTTGTTTTGGATCGGAAGACTCCTATTGCCAAGGTCATTCCTTGGAAAGGGGAAAAAGGGACTCGTCTCTGGACTCGCAAACCCACTCATGATCCTCTTACCCTAAGCGCACTATGGAAGTCCAATGGAAAGGAAGTCTCACGATATGACAGTCTTTCTTTTCTACTGGAAACTCGTAAAGAGCGCTAAAAATGTTGGCTTATCTTGACAGCTCTGTTTTGCTACGAATCATTTTCAATGAATCTACAGCTCTGCCAGAATTTAAAAAAATCCGCCATGCAATCTCGAGTGAATTAATTAAAATAGAATGTTTGAGAACCATTGATCGAATGAGAATTCGTCTCTCGATGCCCGATGAAGAAGTAGAGAAACGAATTGCTTCCGTTTTCTATGCATTGGATCGAATCGAGTTGATCCCAGTTTCCGAAATAATACTCGATCGTGCGAGTCAACCTTTTCCGACGATGCTCGGAACTTTAGATGCTATACATTTGGCTTCGGCATTAGAATGGCAATCCGCCTATGGTTCTAGCCCCATCGTGGTGACACATGATCAAGAGCTCGGGAGAGCTGCTCGTTCTATGGGTTTTGAAGTCCTTGGATGTTCAGAAGACGTACAATAAAATTCTTTCTACACAATATATAGAAACTTTCATAGCAATCCGTTTTCTTGAGGATCTTTAAAGGTTTGTGTATTATTCTTCTGATGCTTGAAAGAATTAAAAAAGATTTAGACCTATCGAATCTGCTCGAAAGAAAAGACCGAGTGGTGGTGGCGGTTTCGGGAGGGCCCGATTCGATGGCGTTGCTCCACGCGTTGAAAGAGTTGGAGCTCGAATATCAACTCTCTTTAATCATCGCTCATGCGAATCATCAATTGCGAGGAGAGGAAAGTGAGCGGGATGAGGCCTTCGTCATCCAAATGGCTCGATCGTTGGGAATTGAATATGTCGTGAAAAAGCTCCCTATCCGGGTCAAGCATTCGATGATTCAGGCGGAAGCCCGCCGATTTCGTTATCAATTCTTTGAAGAGGTCCGTCAAAAATACAAGGCTCAAAAGATCGCTACGGGGCATAATGCAGATGACCAAGTGGAAACAGTCTTGTTCCGCATCTTGCGAGGGACAGGCTCTATGGGACTTGTGGGAATCCGCCCAAAAAGAGGCCCAATCATTCGGCCATTACTCAGCCTCTGGCGCTCTGAAATTTTGGATTACCTTCAAAATCGATCGCTTCCCTATGTTGTCGATCGAACCAATCTAAAGTCCATCTATCGACGCAATGAACTGCGCCATCAATGGATCCCGGAGTTAGAGCGGCTTTCTGAGGGGAGATTTCGAAAGGCATTGTGGGATCTCGCCGCATCTCGACAGAAATCGGAAGAGGAATGGGAGGAAAGGATTGAAAAAGAGTGGAATCAGAGAGTAAAGCAGACCGACAAAGAGATTATTTTTCAAGTAAAAGAGCTTCGAGTGCTCGAAAAGGAACTGGTCGTTCGATTCTTCCATCGAGCTTATCAAGATTGGATGGGGGGGGATAAAGGTCTCTATCGCCCTCACTATGAAGCCCTTGGGAAGCTCCTTCTCACCTCAAATCCTTCGGCTCAAGTCTCTCTTCCCAGGGGGCTTTGCGCTTTACGTCGCTATGGGGAACTCCTCTTTTCTTTGGAGAAAGAGAGGCCCCAAAAAATGGGGCCTGTCACTCTTCCTGTTCCGGGAGAGATCGCCTTTCAAAATAAAAACCGCATTATCACCCAACTTCAAACTCAACATCCCAGCGATGGGTTTGGAATCTCCTCAAATCGAGCCTATTTTGATTGGAATACTATTCAAGGGCCTCTCACTTTACGGAGCCGTCAACCTGGAGATCGGATTCAGCCCTTGGGCCTTTCCGGTAAAAAGAAGGTGAAAGAGATCTTAATAGAGGCCAAAGTCCCTTCTTCAAACCGAGACCGTGTTCCTATTTTAGAGTGCTCCAAAGGGATTCTTTGGGTGGTAGGACATCGAATTGATGATCGGTTCAAAGTGACCCTTTCCACAAAAACATTTTTGTCCATCCAAATAGATCTGCCACTTCTCAAGTAGCAAGATACTTTTTCTTTTTTAGAAATCGAACAATGCTATAGAAAACTACAAGACCTGAGACAATCAGAAAAGCAATTTTAATGGTATCGGGGCCAAACAAATAGTAGGCATTCCATGTGGCAATAAAAAGAGCGGTGGTGAAAACAGTAAAAAGGGTTCCGTATTCTTTCCGAAGAGCCCGTTTCCAGTTGTATTCAAACGCTTCCAGTGACTTTCGTATTCCTTTGAAATTAGGCCAAAAGCGGTTCACGCGCTTTTCATAGTCCGCATATCTTTCACCAAATTGATTCCGAAGGTAGTTTTCCTCCGCAACCGTAATGGATCCATAAGCAAACAAAAATAGGGGGACAACCAAAAGATAAGCCTCTAAAGAGCCATACATAATGCTAAGTCCTATAACAATTAAAACATTGCCAAGATACATCGGATTTCGAGAATGGGCATAGAACCCTTTTTCTACTAGATCGGTCGCAGAGATGCGCCTGTTTTTGCCTCCTCTATCGATATAGGCATAGCCAATGACTAAGAGACGGTAAGCTTGTCCTAAGAGAACAAGAAAGAATCCAATCCCTATAGATAAAAAATCGAGAACCACGTTTTCAGGATTTACGTGAGGTTTTGTAAATATAAAAAGAAGGCCAAAGATAAGAGGAAACAAAGCGTTTCGGAATCGAAAAAAGAGATTTCCGGACGCAAGAACGAACCGATTCCAGAGCAATTTCATTTAATGGCCAACACTCCGCAAAAATTATACCATCGAAAGAACATATCACATCCTTTAAAACCGTTCTGGAGCAGAAGCTCCCGATTCTCATCAAAATGATAAGGGACCAAAATATTTTCCAACGCCTCTCTTTTTTGGGCAATTTCAAGCTCGCTATAGCCATTTCTTTTTTTAAAGTCGTAATAGAATTTAATAAAAAGGCGATTGATCGTGGAATTTTGACTCAGAACCTTCTCAATGAGAATCAAACATCCATTGTTGTTCAGTCCCGAAGCGATTTCTGCAATGACTCTTTCTCGGTAAAGAGGGCGAATAAATTGGAGCGTAAAATTCATAATAACAACGGAGGCATTTGAAATAGGGACCCCCTTATTTAAGTCTTGGCAGAGAAGCTCATATTTTCGAGAAAAGCCGCTTTGGAGAAGTTTTTCTTCCCCTTTTTTAAGCATTTCGCGGGAAGAATCCACTCCAATAAAAGTGACCCCTTGAGGAATTGGGTCGTTAATAGAAAGAAAGGTGCTGCAGGTAGAGCATCCTAAATCGTAAATGCGGGTCCCCTCGACAGCAAACTCAGAGGCAATCTCACCGATCATCCTTTGCATTTCCGAATAAAAGGGGACAGACCGGTTGAGCATGTCATCGAAGACCTGGGTTGTCTTTTGGCCAAAATCAAAATTATCAATGCGTCGACTTTTTTTCTGATAGATCTGATCTTTATGCAACATCGAATTTCGAGTAGTTTATTGAAAAGGGTAATTTTCGTCAAGTTATCTTTTTTAAACCGAATCGAATTTTATCTTGACAGCAATTAGGGAAATTGATATTAAAACCAAAGGTTTATGCAGGCTTCAAAGCGGGGCGATTAGCTCAGCTGGTTAGAGCGCTTGCTTGACATGCAAGAGGTCACTGGTTCGACTCCAGTATCGCCCATGTTTGTTCTGAGCACATCGAGTGCTTTTTTTGTGTGTTTTAAGAGGTAAAGAGTGAGAGAAGATTCCCAAAAAGAATTAGAGATGCTGCGCCACAGCACGGCCCACGCGATGGCCCAAGCGGTCAAACGCCTGTTTCCTAAAACTCAAATCACCATTGGCCCCGTGATTGAAGACGGTTTCTACTACGATTTTTACACCGATCGGCCTTTCACGCCCGAGGATCTGGAGAAGATTGAAAAAGAGATGCAAAAGATCGCCCGTGAAAACTTCCCCGTGGAACGGATGGAGATGAGTAAAGAGGAAGCCGCCAAACTCTTTGGAAGAATGGGAGAGCCGTTTAAGGCCGAGATCATTCGAGGGATCGAGGACCCTAACGTATCGATCTATCGGCAAGGAGATTTTACCGATCTGTGTCGAGGCCCTCATATTGCTTCTACAGGGATGCTTCGAGCTTTTAAACTTCTTTCCATTTCTGCCGCCTATTGGAGAGGGGATGAGAAGCGTGAACGTTTACAAAGAATCTATGGAACGGCATGGGCCACCGAAAAGGATCTTAAAGCCTATTTAGAGCGTTTGGAGGAGGCAAAACGTCGCGACCACCGAAAACTGGGAAAGCAACTCGATCTCTTCAGTATCCAAGAAAAGATCGGGCCAGGACTCATTGTTTGGCATCCCAAAGGAGCGATGATCCGCGTGCTTTTGGAAGATCTTTGGCGTCGTGAACATCTGAAGCAAGGCTATCAATTTATCTACACCCCTCACATGGCTCGCCAAGAGCTTTGGCAAACCAGTGGACATCTCGATTTTTACTCTCAGAATATGTTCGGACCGATGGAGGTCGAAGGGGCCCAGTATCGGATCAAACCGATGAACTGCCCGTTCCATCTTCATTACTTCAAAAACGACGTTCGGAGCTATCGAGATTTGCCGATTCGATTAACCGAGCTTGGAACAGTTTACCGCTTTGAGCGCTCGGGCGTGCTCCATGGATTGCTTCGGGTACGAGGCTTTACTCAGGACGATGCCCACATCTTTTGTCGTCCGGATCAACTCGAGGAGGAGATTCGAAAAGTTTTAGAGTTTATGCTCTCTTACCTGCGCCGTTTTGATTTTCAGCAGTTTGAGGTATTCTTAAGCACTCGACCGGAGAAATTTGTTGGATCGATCGAGAATTGGGAGAAGGCAACGGAGGCGCTGAAACATTCTGTTGAAGCTGTGGGGTTGGAGTACGAAGTCGATCCCGGAGAAGGCGTTTTCTACGGACCCAAGGTGGATGTTAAGATTAAAGACTCGCTAGGGCGGTCTTGGCAATGCTCCACCGTTCAGGTCGATTTCAATCTTCCGGAACGGTTTGATCTATCTTTTGTCCAGAGCAATGGAACCTTTGAACGACCGATTATGGTCCATCGAGCTTTGATGGGTTCAATAGAGCGGTTCTTTGGGGTTTTAATCGAACACTATGCGGGGGCTTTTCCGGTATGGCTTGCGCCGATTCAGGCAAGGATCTTAACGGTCACCGACGCGCAGGGGAACTATGCAAAAGGGATCTTGGAGCGGCTTCAACAAGAAGGGATGCGGATAGAGGCTGATTTAAGGAACGAGAAACTTGGTTTTAAGATCCGCGAGGCTCAGTTGCAAAAGATCCCCTATATGATCGTGATCGGTCCCAAAGAGGTTGAGAGTCAAACGTTAACGGTTCGTTATCGCGACGGTCGAAATCAGTCGGATCTTACAGTTGAGAGTCTGATCGATCTTTGGAAGCGAGAAACAACCCAGTTATAGGAGGTAAGAACATCGAAAGAGAACCCCGTGTCAACGAACGAATTCGAGTAACCCAAGTTCGATTAATCGATATGGATGGCGCTCAGCTCGGGATCAAACATACCCGAGAGGCGCTCGACCTGGCTCGATCCCGAGAGCTGGATCTGGTAGAGGTCGCTCCAAGCGCCAAACCCCCTGTGTGTCGGATCATGGATTATGGGAAATACAAGTACCAAATCAAGAAACGACAGCAGGAAGCTAGGAAAAAGCAGGTCATGATTCGAGTGAAGGAGGTCAAATTCACGCCCAAAACCGACGATCATGATCTGCAATTTAAAGTCCAACACATTAAGCGATTTTTGGAGGAACATAACAAAGTCAAAATCACTGTGGTCTTTAAAGGCCGAGAGATCGTTCATGCGGGGTTAGGCAAGCAGATGATCGATCGGATTCTTCAAGAAGCCCAATCCTGGGGAGCCCTGGAGCAATCTCCTAGATTAGAGGGAAAGAATTTCACAGCCGTTTTGGCCCCGAAATGACCCAAAAGGAGACAGAAGATGCCAAAGATTAAAACCAATCGCGGAACGAGAAAAAGATTTCGTGTTACCGCAACAGGAAAGTTGAAACATTCCAAAGCGGGCAGACGCCATTTGTTAAGCAGTAAAGGTCCAAAGAGGAGAAGGGGTTTGCGGATAAAAGCTATTGTTCCTGCTACGCATGAAGATAGCATCCGCAGACTAATTCCCTATTTATAAACAAGGAGTCAACTATGCCAAGAGTTAAAGGTGGGCAGACCACACATCGCCGCCATAAAAAACTTCAGAAGGCAACTAAAGGCTTCTGGGGACTTCGGAAAAATGTTTTCAAGCATGCGCGCGAAGGGTATGAACGATCGCTACAGTATGCCTATCGAGATCGAAGGAATCGGAAGAGGGACTTCCGATCCCTTTGGATTGTTCGAATCAACGCGGCGGCTCGCGCGGCTGGAATCACTTATAGCCGGTTCATTCAAGGGTTGAAAACCGCTCGAGTCGAAATCGACCGCAAGATTCTGGCGCAAATCGCTGTCGAGGATGCGAAAACCTTCTCTAAATTGGTGGCTATTGCCAAACAGAAAGTGGCATGAAAACAAACGCCAATCGTGAAGAAATTCTCGATGAAGCTCGTCATTGGATTCAAAAAACTTCTTCTGTCCCAGAGTGGCAGAATGCGCGTGCTCGTTTCCTTGGAAAAAAAGGGGTTGTCACAGAGGGGTTAAGAGAACTGGGGCAGCTCTCTCTCGAAGAGCGTCGGGAAAAAGGGAGGGCGCTCCATCAGTTGGAGAAAGAACTCGAGCAACTATTCGAAGAAGCTCGGATTCAACTAGAAAAGAGGATCGAGAATCAACAGATCCAAACAACCGCCGTCGATGTGACCCTTCCGGGACGAGGTTTTTTTCGGGGAGGAATTCACCCGGTAAGCCGATCTCTTCAAGAGATTGTGAGTTTTTTTGAAAAGCTGGGATTCGCGGTGGCAATGGGCCCCGAGGTTGAAGATGACTGGCACAATTTTGAGGCTTTGAACATTCCTCCTTATCATCCCGCAAGAGACCTTCAAGACACTTTTTATCTTTCGGGAGGCCTTCTCTTGCGAACGCATACCTCGCCCGTTCAGATTCGAGTGATGCAATCAGCCAAGCCGCCGATTCGTATTGTGGCTCCTGGCAGGGTTTATCGCCGCGACTCCGATGTCACCCACACCCCACTGTTTCATCAGGTCGAAGGACTTCTGGTGGATGAAGGGATTGCCTTCAGCCACCTGAAAGGGGTTTTAAGCGGGTTCTTAAGATCTTTTTTTGGAGAGAAGATCCGTCTCCGTTTTCGTCCGAGCTTCTTCCCATTTACAGAACCGAGCGCGGAGGTTGATATCGGCTGTTTGATCTGCCAGGGAAAAGGATGCCGCGTGTGCAAAAATGGAGGATGGCTTGAAGTCCTGGGGTGTGGCATGGTCCACCCCAATGTTTTTAAAGCGGTGGGATATAACGCGCGAAAGACTCAAGGGTTTGCTTTTGGGATGGGAGTGGAGCGTTTGACGATGCTTCGTCACGGAATTGATGATTTGAGGTTATTTTTTGAAAACGATATTCGATTTATTGGCCAATTTCAATGAAGATTAGCTATCAGTGGTTAAAAGAATTTGTGGATTTAAAGATGAAGGCGGGGGCTTTGGCGGAGAGGCTTGTTTTAGGAGGAATTGAAGTAGAGGCCATCGAATCAACCCCAGAGGATGCGATTTTGGAGGTTGCTGTTCCTCCCAATCGGGCCGATCTCATGAGCCACTTTGGGCTCGCTCGAGAGATTGCTGCTTTGACTGCGAGTCGACTGTTTCCGTTGAAGGCTCCAAAGATTGCATCCCCCAAAAATAGGAATAAGGAAATCCAGGTAAAAATTCAAGATCCTAAGCTTTGTCCTCGCTATTCTGGGGCCCTCATCCATGGAGTTCGTCCCACGCAGTCTCCTGCTTGGATGGTGGATCGACTTGAAAGGTGCGGAATCCGATCCATTCATCCCATCGTGGATATTACGAACTATGTTCTTTTGGAGATAGGGCAACCGCTTCATGCCTTTGATGCCCAAAAATTACAAGGGTCTTGGATCGAGGTTCGGGCTGCTCGAGAAAAAGAGCGATTTTTTACGATCGATCATCAGGAGCTCTCTTTAAATAAAACCTCTTTGGTCATTGCCAATGCGGAAAAGGCTGTGGCGCTTGCAGGAGTGATTGGAGGACTCGAAACAGAAATCGATTCTGAAACCTCCGACCTCTTTCTTGAAAGCGCCATCTTTTCGCCGATTTCGATTCGAAGAACCTCAAGGGCCTATGGGATTCGAACGGAGTCTTCCCAACGATTTGAGAGAGGGGTTGATCCAGAAGGGGTTTATCTCGGTTTAACGCGCGCCATTGAACTTCTTCTTGAAATCAGTGGAGGTGAATTGAGGCAGCTCTCGAATGTAGTTTCTGACCCTCTGCGATCTCCCCGATTGAACCTGCGTCAGGATCACCTTTCGGGAATCCTAGGACGCTCATTTCGTGGAGCTGAGGTCGCCCAGTGTCTCAAGGCCTTGGGTTGCAAAATAGAGCTGAAGAAGACGGGATGGAGTGTGGTCCCTCCCTCTTACCGAAGGGATCTAGAACAAGAGATCGATCTCGTTGAAGAGGTTGCCCGATGGAAAGGCTATGACACCTTCTCTGAAGCGATCCCTCCCATTCCATTTCAAAGAACTCCTGGAGATCCTCTTTACGCTACAGGGATCCAGCTCCGAGAATGGATGAAGCAGGCCGGTTTCTTGGAAATTATTACCTATCCTTATGTTAGCAAGACCGACTTGCAAGGACTCAAAATGGAGAAGGCCATCTCCCTTCAGAATCCACTTTCAGAAGAACAGAGCGAGCTTCGCCCCTCGCTTGTCCCCAGCCTTCTTCAAACGGCAAAATATCACACCGATCGAAAAATGAGCGATCTTCGTCTGTTCGAGATCGGAAAAACCTTTGCCTCGGATGGAGATAAAGTTTGCGAAAGCCTCAAACTGGGGGCGGTGTGGAGTGGTTTGCGCCTCCCCGAGCAATGGGGAACGGACAAATCCTTGGTGGATCTCTTCGATCTTAAAGGATGTTTAGAAAAACTCTTCCAGGAACTCTACCGACGAAGTCCTGATTTTCGAGGAGGAGTTTCACTCCCGTTTTTACATCCCGAGAATTTCATTCGGATTTTTGAGGGAGAGCAAGAATGGGGCTACTTAGCGGAGCTTCACCCCGAGATCCAAAGAGAGAAAGAATTTCCTCAGCCCCTTTATCTCTTTGAGATCAACCTTGAAAGATTAGGCCCCATTCCCAAGATGAGAGAAAAATACCAAGCGCTCTCGAAGTATCCCGGGATCTCTCGAGACTTTTCCTTTATTGTCCCAAATAGAGTAAAATATGAGGAAATCATCCGTGCCTGTAGCCAGTTCAAGGGGGGAATATTGAAGGATCTCTGGCTCTTTGATCTTTACAAGGGGTCTAAAATTCCTGGAGACTCTAAGAGCTTGGCTCTTCGCTTCTTTTTCCAGAGAGAGGATAGAACCTTGACGGAGGAGGAGGTAGAGAGTCAGTATCAAGCGATGAAAAGCCATTTAACGAGGGAGGTTAACCATGACGAAGATCGACATCATTGATCGAATACACGAAAAAACAGGGCTCTCGAAAAAAGAATCCTCGGATGTAGTGGAACTGATCTTTGGGACGATAAAAGTGGCATTGGAGGCGGGAGCCAAGATCAAGATCTCTGGCTTTGGGAATTTCGTGATTCGGAACAAAAGGCCTCGGATTGGGAGAAATCCACAAACAGGGCAGGAGATTGAGATCTCCGCTCGAAAAGTTTTAACATTTAAGCCGAGCCAAGTTCTTAAGAAAGCAGTGAACTCTCAGGGCTTAGAGAATAGGACTTAGGGTTGTCCTAACCCTAAAATGATCACGGGGCGTAGCGCAGCCTGGTAGCGCACTCGCTTGGGGTGCGAGTGGTCGGCCGTTCAAATCGGCTCGCCCCGATTTTTTTAAAAGGTGCCCTCGAATATGAAAAAAGAACCTTTAATCCTTCTTTGCAACGACGACGGAATCTATTCAGGAGGGCTAAAAGCTTTGGAAAAAGCCATCCGCCCTTTAGGAACCCTCTACATTGTGGCCCCCGATCGGGATCAAAGCACCGTGAGCCATTCCCTCACCCTTCACCGCCCTTTGCGCATTCACCGTCGAGGAGAGAGGGGGTATGCCGTTAACGGAACGCCAACGGACTGTGTGAATTTAGCCATTAATACCATCCTTCCTCGAAAACCCGCCCTCCTCATTTCCGGAATTAATAAAGGGGGGAACATTGGCGATGATGTCACTTATTCTGGAACCGTTTCCGCTGCCATGGAGGGGACTCTTTTGGGGATCCCTTCTTTTGCGATTTCTGTGATGGGGCGAAACGATTTCGATTTTGGGGCGGCGACTTCCTTCGCCAGGCGAGTGGCCCGAGCCATCCTTGAAAACGGCCTTCCCAAAGAAACTCTGCTGAATGTGAATGTTCCCAGCCTGCCCGCGAAACGAATCTTAGGTTATACGGTGACGCAACAGGGGAAACGGGTGTACGAAGAGGTCATCACTGAAAAGATCGATCCTCGAGGCAAGAAATATTACTGGATCGGCGGAGATGAGCTCAAATATAAACCGGACGGAGCTTCCGACATGGCAGCCATTCGAAAGAGATATATCTCCATCACACCCATTCACTTAGATCTTACGGACTACGCATTTTTAGATGAGCTGAGACAATGGAAGATTTAGCGATTCCGGTAAAAAAAGAGGCGCCCGTTCAATCGAGCTCAAAGAATATTTTAAGAAAACTCTATGATTGGGTTTTACAATGGGGAAAGCATCCTCAAGCGGTAGTGGCGCTTTTTATTTTGGCGGTTGCGGAGTCCTCGTTTTTTCCAATCCCTCCCGATGTTCTTCTCATTGCAATCTGTTTCTCGCTCACAAGACGCTCTTTCTATTTCGCGTTGATTTGCACCATCGGTTCTGTCATCGGTGGAGGCATCGGATATCTTATCGGCTATAGTTTTATGGATTGGATCGGTCGCACCATCCTGGAGTGGTACGGGATGGGAAATCGATTCGACCAGATCCGAGACCTCTATGTGCGTTATGACGCCTGGATCGTTCTAACAGCGGCGTTTACTCCAATCCCTTACAAGATTTTCACAATTGCCGCAGGAGCCTGTTCAATTAGTCTTGTCCCCTTTTTCACGGCGTCTCTGATTGGGAGGGGAGGACGTTTCTTTTTAGTGGCAGCGTTTATCTATTTTTGTGGGGAACGAGCCAAAGTGATTTTAGAGCGTTATTTCAACTGGATTACTTTCGGGATTATTGCGCTGCTGATTCTAGGATTCCTTTTAGTGCGATGGGTTTTGTAAAACTCAAGGGCGCCTCAATCTTTGTTTGGAATTTTGAAAAGATTAACTTTCCCTACGATCCTCCTCTGGATCCTCGGAGTTTTCCTTGGCTCTTGCGGATCTCCTTATGGCATTTATCATCGTGTGGAAAAAGGGGAGAGCCTCCATCGAATCGCAAAAACTTATGGAGTGAGTCCCGAGGAGCTAGCTCTCATGAACGAATTGAAGGATCCCTCGAATCTGCATGTGGGGCAGAAGATTTTTATTCCAGGAGCCTCCTATCCGAAAAAAGTGGGGCCTGCTCGTGGGAAAGGCGATCCTGAGGAAGAGGCCTATCGACATCCCGAAAAGGTTCGGGACACCGTTACTCGAGGGATGTTTATTTGGCCGGTGAAAGGACGAATTAGTTCTTACTTTGGGAAAAGAGGGGACGGTCGGCACGATGGAATCGATATTGTCGCTTCAGAAGGGAAACCGATTGTGGCCTCGGCGGCGGGAGAGATTTTGTACAGTGACAACAAGATTCGAGGTTACGGAAACTTGATTATCATTCGTCATAAAGGCTATTTTGCAACGGTTTACGCTCATAACAAAGTGAACCTTGGAAAAAGGGGGGAAAAAGTAAAAGCGGGGCAAACCGTTGCTCGAATCGGCCAGACCGGCCGGGCTTCTGGCCCCCACCTCCATTTCGAGGTTCGAAAGGCAAACAAACCTGTGGACCCGTTGCTTTATTTAAAAAAATGACCGTTCCTAAATTCGCTCATAGTCCCATGGGTCCTGTCCTTCCGCTTCCCCCAGGCGTGCTCCATTGTCCGCGCGCCTGGGGGGCCCCCGCGGAAGGCCACCCGTGGGACTGATAAGTACAATTGGAGGCGAATTTAGGAACGGAGTCAGGAGGAGAGTACATGGAGGATTTAAAGCGTATCATTCGAGAGGTCCCGGATTACCCTAAAAAGGGGATCCTTTTCTACGATATTACGACACTCTTGGCGGATGCCAAGTCTTTTCAAAGAGCGATCGATCTGCTGGCCCATCCCTTTTGTGATCAAAAGATCGATCGCGTTTTGGGAATCGACGCTCGGGGGTTTATCATTGCCTCTGCCGTTGCTTACAAGCTCTGCACCGGTCTATCGTTGGTTCGCAAAAAAGGGAAATTGCCTTATAAAACTTACAAAGCCGAGTACGAACTGGAATATGGAAATGATTCCGTCGAGATGCATGTGGACGCGGTTGCTCCAGGGCAAAGGGTTTTAATCGCGGACGATCTTTTGGCAACGGGGGGGACCGCGCACGCCGCCATTGATTTGGTGCAACGTTCCGGGGGGCATATTGTGGCTTGCGCCTTTGTGATTGAGCTAACAGCGCTTCAAGGACGGAAAAAAGTGGGCTCCCATCCCGTTCACTCTCTGCTTCAATATTGAACCACTTGGGCTCTTGGTCTCACTCAGCATTTCTCGCTGAGATATTTTTTGTCTCACCCACGAGATTTTGACCCGTCTAAGGGAGGTAGGTCTCTGAACTCGCTAGCATTTCTCGCCTAGCCACTGTAGGCTTCGCAAAGCAGCTACGTCCCCCAGTTT
>JACQOV010000042.1 GCA_016202395.1 Deltaproteobacteria bacterium | reverse complement strand
TCAGCGTTACTTAAAAACTTAAAACTGACCCCATCCTCCACTTTGGAACATTCTTGCGAAAACTCTGCATTTTTTGCGTGGTTTGACCCTCTCCTAAACTTAAAAATACTTTAAAAACAATAAGTTAGGTTTGGCATGCTCTTTGCAGTAGATCTTGCTTAGGATGAAATGGCTAAGAGACATAGAAAGGGGTGGAGAGAAAGGGTTCTCTCTCGTAGAGATCGCCGTGGTTTTAGGCATTATTACTGTGTTGGCTGGAATGGGGATTGGAACGATCGTGTCCAATAGAGACAAATATCAGGCCAATGAAGCGGTTCGAGAGTTCCTCACCACGGTTCGACAGGCCCGGAGTTACGCGGTCAAGCAGCAAAAGACTTATCAGATCAACGTGGATATGGGTCAACGACAGTACACTCTATCCGACGGAACCACGACCCTAAAGAGTGTGGCTCTTCCAAGCGAGGTTTCGTTTGGCCCTTCCAGTGGAATCTCGTCTCTTCCCAATCCCTACGACACGATTGCTCCTGGGCAAATACAGTGCTCTTTTTGCGACGCCAACACTCGGATTGGAACCCTCTATTTTTGCCGAAATGGAATCGCTGGAACCGACTCCACGTGCGCAAGCTTCAGGGACGGAACTCTTGGCGTGATTCCAACGGATGATTTATTGACAAACCGAACCGATCGACTTCGCGTGGTTGCAATTCGCGGACCGATCGCATTGGGGAAGATCTATGTTTACAATAGCAGCACATGGGAAGACTAAAATCAGAGGATTCACGTTGCCGGAGATCTCGATCGCCCTGGTGATCTTGAGTGTGGGAATCCTGGGATTGCTCCCGCTCGTCAACAAAGCGATCCAAGCCAATCGGTTTGCTCATAAAACCACCACAGCCACCTTCTTGGCTCAGCAAAAAATGGAGACGTTTCAAGGGATGGTCTACGAGCAAATTGTCGCCGGAAACGATGGCTGGATTCAAGAAGATGGAGCGGTAGGAACAACCGATGACTATTTTCGACGGTGGACCGTGGCCGACAATACCCCCAGCGCAGGGATAAAAACAGTGGGCCTCCTGATCGATTTTAATGATGAGAATGGAAGGCAGCGGACACTGCAAATGTCCACACTGATTGTAAAGAGGTGACCTCTATTATGGTCATTAAAACACAACATGGTTTCAGCTTCATTGAATTGATGATCGGGCTGGCCTTGGTCGGCTTCATCGTGATCACCGTCTTTAATTCTTTTCTCGGAGCTTACCGACATCAACGAGTGCAGGAACGGGTTACGGAGATCCAACAGCTCGAGCGAATCTCTCTAGAACTGATCACAAGAGACCTTCGGATTACGGGGCTCGATCCTGAACAAACCACGAGCGCTGGGGTTGTCGCTGTCGGAGATAACATTCTCCAGCTCACCCTCGATGCTTTTCAGGATCTCAATAGGGATGGCGATTATGACGATGTGGGAGAAGCCCCCAACGGAGCGCTCGATCTAGCGGATGAAGGGATCACTTATCGGCGTGAAAATGTCAGCGCCACGACAGGGCTTGGAGACCTCACCAAGGAATTGGGGGGGTTCTCTTACAACGGCTTTAACATCCCTTCCGACCTGAATCGTCCTAAATTAACCGTGGCGCAAGGGATTCGGCAATTCAGAACGGCTTACAACGCGGCACAACAGACCGTGGATGTCACTTTGGAAATCGTGGAGAGAGAAGAAGACCTGAATTTCCAAAATGGAATCGATTTAGATGGAAATGCGGCCAACGGCACGGCCCATTCTCGATTGATTCAAACGACGGTGACTTTGCGCAACCTACTTTTTTAAGGAGACTTGTACGATGTTAAGACAAACGCAAGAAATGCTGTTAGACAAGGCGCCCGACCGAGGCCGAGCGAAGCGTACTTTGTGGCGTACGCTGAGCGAGCGCCGAGGGAGGGCAACGAAGTATAACAGCATTTACTGCGTTTGTAAGGAAAGGGGGGCCGCCTTAGTCCTCGCCATGGTCTCCATGATTTTCTTAAGCCTCCTCGGTCTCATGATGATCTATTTTTCCTCTTCGGACATCGATCTTGCGGGGCAATCCCGAACTCAACTGAAGGCCTTTTACGCCGCAACCGCAGGGACAGATCGAGCGATCAAAGAGATTATCGCCGATTACCCCTGGCTCGTCGACGATAACAATAGCTCTTATCTGCAAGGCATAGCCTACCCTTGCGCAAGCGCAACAGACACTCAATGCGGCTACGTTGAGGATTCTTTAGGGGCGCCTCTCCGAGACATCGCGATGCCGGAAGGAGACGTCACCTACACCGTTCAAGGGAAAAAGGTCTACGACGGAGGGGCTCTCGACATGGATCGGATTGTAATCTACTCGGTGGGGCAAGCGACCAACGGCATTCGAAGCGAGGTCTCCGCAATGGTTCGATGGAACCCCGGAGGGCTTGAAGGTTACGGAGGACAATTACACGGAGGCTCCGGAAACACGGAGTAAAAGTTATGAAATATATTAAAATTTCATTTTTCGCGATCTTTCTACTAGGAATCCAAATCTCCTTTGCCAACTATCTCTACGATGTAGGAACCAATGCGGCGGTCCCTAACGTTCTTATTATTTTTGACACCTCGGGAAGCATGACATTCGACACGACTGGCCGAACTTCCGGCTCCGGATGTTGGGAAGATGGAGACGAGGGAGGATGCGCCACAGGAGGAGATGGGAGCGCAGACTATCCAGGCCTCAATCCCACCGGTAACCGAATGTACATTGCGAAACAAGCGATCTCCTCCGTTCTTGCATCGATCCCTACGGCTCGTTATGGCCTGATGCGATATTACCAACGGGAAAGCTCTAGCAAAACCCTCGATGGTTACTGGTATCGAAATTCCAGCGGTCAAGAATTAGATCTGTACTATAGCGGAGACAAAGACCCCAGCTCGAGCGATTACAACTGCAGCAGTAACAATACTCCTCAAGTTTTGGTCAACATTGGGGACGACACGGTCTCCTCCATCCTGACCTGGATGGATGGGGTAGAGACTTATCCGACCAACAAAGAGCTTCGAGGAGATGGCGCCACCCCGTTGGCCGCTTCTTTGAAGGCCGCGGGGAATTACTTTAAAAACACGGTCATCCCCAATGATGGATCCAAAGTCTGCCGAAGCAGTTATGTGATTTTAGTCACGGACGGACTGGAGACCTGCAGCGGAGATCCTTGCAAAGAGGCCAAGAATTTAAGAACCGTCAAGGTCTCCTCCGAAACTTACGATGTAAAAACTTATGTCGTCGGACTCGCCATTCCCGAACAATATCGCTCCAACCTCAACTGCATTGCGCAAAACGGAGGGACCGGGGAGCCCCTTTTTGCAGACGATGTCACGGAACTCACGGAGGTGCTCACCCACACCTTAAACGAGATCATTGCCGGAGATTACAATGCCAGCAGCCCCACAATCACTACGATCGCTTACGAAAGCTATCTTAAAAACCGAATTGCCGACAACACCCTCCTTGTCACCGGTTTTTCATTGCCTAACTGGAATGGATCTTTAAAGGCCTACGAGATCTTTAGCGAAACATCGGCCTACTCCGGGGAGTTTGTTCGGAACGACCCTCTGACTTTGAAATGGGACGCCGGAGAGCGACTTTCCGCCAAATCCTCTTCGGATCGAACTCTCTTCACTTGGGTCAATGACTCTCGTGTTGATTTTACAGAGGCAAATGCCGCCGCCTTAAATCCCTATTTGGGGATTGCGGACGATACCGAATACACCCAAACTAAAAAATTCATCCGTTATTTACGCGGTATCGATGCCTATGACGATGACCTCGATGGAAATTCTAGTGAAGATCGCATTTGGAAGCTGGGGGATATTTACCATTCTACACCGCTGGTGGTGGGTCCTCCCCCTTACACTTTTGACGAGGACAGCTACAGATCCTTTAAACAACAATATTACGAACGTCCACAGGTGGTTTACGTGGGGGCCAATGATGGAATGCTCCATGCCTTCGATGCGTTGACAGGCGAGGAACTCTGGGGGTTTGTTCCCCCTAGCCTTCTGAGCCAACTCGACGATCAAATCGCCACACATCAATTCTATGTGGATCTCTCACCCAAGGCGGATGATGCCAAACTGAGCCTAAGTTGGAGCACGACCGGCTGGAGCACCGTTTTAATGGTCGGCCAAGGATGGGGCGGAAAGGCCTATTCAGCCCTCGATATCACGGACCCCGCCACCCCGCGTCTTCTTTGGGAATTCAGTGACTCTCAAAGACTCGGTGAATCATGGTCGGTCCCCTCTATTGGAAGAATCTTTTACAGCAACGAAGAACATTGGGTCGCTGTTTTTGGTTCGGGAGACTCTCCCACCAGCGGAAATGGAACCCTCTTTGTGGTCGATATCAAAACTGGAGCAACGGTGACCTCTTTCACAGAATCGGGGACAACCTTCGTGGCCGATCCCGTTCTTGTCAACGTGAATCCTGAGGATAGCGAACGGGTGGATATGGGCTACGTGGGAGACATGGGCGGCCGATTGCACAAGTTTAGTCTCAACTCTTCCGATCCCTCCCAATGGGAAATGTGCCGATTCTACACCTTTGGTTCGAGTAAACCGATCGTCTCCTCAACGGCCATTCAAAAAGATGAATCCACAGGAGATTACTTTGTGATGGTTGGAAGCGGTTTAGATACCGTTGAAAACCAAGGGAACGAACAAGAATTCGTTATTTTGAGAGACGATGAACTCACTGCCGGTTGCGGCCAAGCCGACAAAGAATGCCAGATTAACCTCACGACAGGAGAACGGGTCATCACAACGGGGACGGCCAACGATGGAGTTCTCTATTTCACCACTTATCTCCCAGAAGGAGGGGCCAGCAACTCTTGCACCACGGGGCAATCGTTCTTAAGGTGCGTCAACTTTGAAACTTGTGATGAATCTTGTGATATCGCTGGAGGGGCAGAAAGCGTGAGCGTAGGGGAAGGGAAAGCCACGGATCCTGTTTCGGCCGATGACCACATCTTTTTCGTTCTAAGCACAGGAACGATTGCCGACATTGGAGACCCCGATGCCGCTGTGAACCAAGAGGCCCCCTTTACAGATGAGCTGTTTTATCATCCTCAAGATTGAGGAGAATGGCCTATGAGGAATTTTCTAAAATTTGCCTTTACTTTTTTGTTGGTGACATCCATAGCTCACTCAAACTATCTTTACGATGTCGGCGCCACAGCAACAACTCCCAACGTCCTCATTATCTTCGACACCTCCGGAAGCATGACCTTCGACACCAGCAGCATCACCGGCCGTGGAAGAAACTCGGGATGCTGGACCCGTGGAGATGAGGCCGGATGCGCAACCGGAGGGGACGGAAGCGCAAACTACCCTGGGCTCAACCCCACCGGCAACCGAATGTTCATTGCAAAACAGGCCATCTCCTCAGTTCTTACAACTAATTCCACGATCCGATACGGACTGATGCGTTACTATCAACGGGAAAGTTCTCGAGCCAATCTCCAAGGGTATTGGTATCGAAAGCCGCTCTACTATAGCGGCGATAATCAACCCAGAGCTAGCGACCTCAACTGCAATCACGATTCTCAGGTTCTGGTGGGGATTGGAGAAAACACCTCCACCTCCATCCTCACCTGGATGGACGGGGTCGAAGCCTATCCCACCAACAAGGAGCTTCGTGGGGATGGTGGAACCCCGATCGGCCGTTCGCTGCGCAGCGCCAAGACCTACTTTGAACAAACGGTCATTCCTAATGACACCTCGGCCAGTTGCCGGAAAAACTATGTGATCTTAGTGACCGATGGTTTAGAAACCTGCGGGGGGGATCCTTGTCGAGAGGCGAGCAACCTGAGAAGTGTAAGGATCGGGAGCGAAACCTATGACATTAAAACCTATGTCGTTGGACTCGCCATTCCGGAGTCGCTTCGAGGCAATCTCAATTGTATCGCGCAGAATGGTGGAACGCAGGCCCCTCTGTTCGCCAATAACGTCACCGAACTCCAAGAAGCTCTGTCGGAGGCCTTGAACGAGATCATCGAAGGGGATTACAGTGCGGCTAGCCCGATTGTAACGACGATCCCGTTCGATCCCTCTCTAGAGAACCGAATTGCCGATAACGCCTTACTCACCACCGGAATTTCGCTCCCTGCATGGAGTGGAAGCTTTAAAGCCTATGAGCTCTTTCGAGAGTATCCCCCCGCCTCCGAGATCTTCGTTCGAAACGATCCACCTCTCTTAAAATGGGATGCGGGAGCTCTTTTGGCAACAAAACCTTCCTCAGAGCGACAGATCTTTACCTGGGCCGGCGGAGCTCGTGTCGATTTTACCGAATCCAACGCAGCCACCTTAAACCCGTATCTTGGCATCAGCGATGATCGCCAATTCACAAAAACGAAGCGTTTCATTCGTTATCTCCGAGGGATCGATGCCTATGATGAGGATAACGATGGCAACGCCACTGAAGAAAGAGCCTCGAAACTCGGCGATATCTACCATTCCTCCCCTGCCATGGTTGGAACCCCACCTCACAGCTTTGAGGATACCACCTACTCTGACTTTAAACTCCAGCACATCAACCGAACTTCGGTGATTTACGTGGGGGCCAATGATGGAATGCTCCATGCCTTCGATGCATTGACCGGTGGAGAACTCTGGGGGTTTGTCCCTCCCAGCCTCTTGAACAAGCTTGACGATCAAATCTCAGAACATAACTTTTATGTCGATCTCTCTCCAAAAGTCGATGACGCTAAGCTCAACTTGAGTTCCAGCACGACCGGTTGGAGCACCGTCTTGGTGGTCGGTCAGGGATGGGGAGGAAAGGCGTACACCGCGTTGGATGTCACCGACCCCTCCAATCCCCGTTACCTCTGGGAGTTTAGCGATCTCCTCCGATTAGGGAAAACCTGGTCCGTTCCCGCGATTGGAAGGGTTTACTACAACAGCACGGAGCAATGGGTGGCTGTCTTCGGATCGGGCAGCGAACCTCTAAGTTTAAACGGGACAATTTTCGTGGTCGACCTTAAAACAGGGGCCGAACTAGCCTCCTTCTCGCTGGGGGCTACCTCGGTGGTGGCCGACCCGGTGCTAGTGAATCTCAATCCCGACGTCGATCTGCGGATCGATATCGGATACCTCGGAGACACGACCGGCCGTCTTCATGAACTCGATTTTACATCGGCCGATCGGTCTCAATGGAGGGCCTGCCGTTTTTACACCGCCGGTTCGAGCAAACCGATCGTTTCCTCACCGGTTCTTCTAGAGGACGAGGCCACCTCAGATCTCTATGTCATGATCGGAACGGGGCTGGACACCGTAGAGAATCAAGGCTCCCAGCAAGAGTTTGCAGTGCTACGAAACGATGATCTTGCTACCGCCTGCGACAACTCTCAAAGGAACTGCCAAATTAATTTAACCCGTGGCGAAAGGGTATTCAGCACCGGAACGATCAACGACGGAGTTCTGTTCTTCACCACCTTCCTGCCAACTAGCGGGAGTGGCAGTAGCTGTTCTTCCAATGGAAACTCTTTTCTCCGATGCATGAACTACCAGGATTGCAGCGATGTAGACTGTAACACGGGAGAAGCGATCGTAATCGATCCTAATCTGACGAGTGGTCTAACTTCTACAGGAACCAGCATCATCGATTTAGGCCCGGGCAAGGTCACCGATCTCGTGGTGGTGGATGGCCAGCTTTATGCCCTGAAGAGCACAGGGGAGCTGGTCCACATAGGGGATGCTACCGAGGAGGTAAACCAAGCCGCTCCGTTTATTGAGCGCCAATTTTTCTTTGCTTTTGAATAAGGAGGTCTCAAAATGAGTTAGAAAACGCGGGAGGGAAAGGGTCATGGGAGGAAATAAAAAATGGGGATGGGAGATCGTTCCCCTCATTTCTCTGTTTTGTTTAACCACCTCATTGACGTGGGCCAACTACCTGTATGACGTCGGCACTTCTGCAGCAATCCCTAACGTTCTGATTATCTTTGATACCTCGGGAAGCATGACCTTTGACACCACGGGTCGCGCTTCAGGCTCCGGATGCTGGACGAGCGGCGATTCCGGGGGATGCGCCACCGGTGGGGATGGCAGCGCCGACTACCCCGGGCTTAATACTACAGGGAACCGAATGTATATCGCTAAACAAGCGATCTCCTCGGTTCTGGTCTCGATCCCAAACGCACGTTACGGCCTCATGCGATACCACCAGGGGGAGAGCTCCACAAAATCGCTCTATGGCTATTGGTACCAAGCGAACCTTCATTACAACGGTGATAGCGGCTCCGATCTCAATTGCAACCGCGATTCCGATCTCCTCGTAAACATCGGCGACAACACCTCCGCTTCGATACTCGGTTGGATGGATGGGATCGAGGCCTATCCCACCGACAAAGAGCTTCGCGGAGATGGAGCGACCCCTCTGGCCCGCTCCCTAACGAAAGCTTTGAACTATTTCCAGGCAACGGTGATCCCCAGCGACCCTTCGAGGGCTTGTCGTCAAAACTACGTGATCCTTGTGACCGATGGCTTAGAGACCTGCGGAGGAAATGCCTGTAACGCCGCCAAAAGGCTCCGAAACGTCCGGGTTCAGGGCGAAACCTACGACATCAAAACCTATGTCGTGGGGCTTGCGATCCCGCAGAGCCTTCGATCCAACCTCAACTGCGTTGCCCAACAAGGGGGAACTGGAGAACCCCTGTTCGCTAACGATGTAGTCGAATTGGAGCAGGTTTTAACACAGGCCTTAAGTGAGATCACCGCTGGAGAGTTCACCGCCAGCGCTCCAACGATAACCACGATCCCCTTTGATCCTTCACTAGAAAATCGGGTTGCCAGTAACGCCCTTTTAGTGACCGGTTTCTCGCTTCCTGATTGGAATGGGTCGCTCAAGGCCTATGAGGTCTTTAGCGAAAGCTCCCCGGGCTCTGGGATTTTCCTCCGTAACGACCCCCTTCTTCTGAGATGGGATGCGGGGGAACAGTTAGCCGCAAAACCTTCCTCGGAACGGCAGCTCTTCACCTGGATTAACGGGGGCCGCCTGGATTTCGTGGAGGCTCATGCGGCAACGCTCAACCCTTATCTGAACATCGTCGATGATCCGAACTTCACGGAGACGAAACGGTTTATTCGATATCTCCAAGGAGTCGATGCCTATGACGACGATGGGGATGGGAATACCGCCGAGGACCGCTTATGGAAATTGGGAGATATCTACCATTCAACCCCTGCTTTAGTGGGCCCTCCTACCTATACCTTTGATGACGATAGTTATAGAAATTTCAAGGCCCAATATGTCGAACGACCCAAGGTGATCTACGTGGGGGCTAACGATGGGATGCTCCATGCCTTGGATGCCTTGACCGGAGGAGAGTTGTGGGGATTCGTCCCTCCCAGCCTTCTAAACCAGCTCTACCAACAGGTTTCCAGTCACACCTTCTATGTTGATCTCTCTCCGAAGGTGGATGACGCCAAGCTCAACCTGAGTTTCAGCACGACCGGTTGGAGCACCGTCTTGGTGATTGGGCAAGGATGGGGAGGAAAGGCGTACACCGCGCTGGACATTAGCGATCCTTTCACCCCTCGACTCTTGTGGGAGTTCAGTGACACGCTTCGTCTTGGAAAAACCTGGTCCGTTCCCGCGATTGGAAGGGTTCATTACAGCGGCGCGGAACAATGGATTGCGGTATTCGGTTCCGGAGACACCCCCGTAAGCGCCAATGGCACCTTATTCATTGTCGATCTTAGAACCGGAGCGGAGATCCTCTCTTTTTCGGAATCTGGAACTACGATCGTGGCCGATCCGGTTCTAGTGAACCTCAATCCGGAGATCGACAAGCGGATCGATATCGGATACGTCGGGGATATGGGCGGCCGCCTTCACAAGCTGAGCCTCTCCGCCTCCGATCCCCTTCAATGGGCGATGTGCCGATTCTACACCTTCGGCTCCAGCAAACCGATCGTCTCCTCCGCGATCATCGAAGAAGACACGGCCACCGACGCCCTTTACGTTATGGTCGGCAGTGGCCTGGACACCTCTCAAAACCAAGGCTCTCAACAAGAGCTGGTGGTCCTGCGAGATGAGGACCTCGCAAGCGCATGTCAAGCCGCTTTTAAGGTCTGTCAAATCAACCTCACGACAGGAGAGAGAGTGATCACCACAGGGATCGCAGAGAACGGAACCTTGTTCTTTACCACCTTCTTGCCCGATCCCGGTGGAAATGCCTGTTCGCCAGGGCAATCCTTTCTGCGATGTGTTCAATTCGAAACCTGCAGTGATGCCGCCTGTGGCGCCCAAGGCATGGGAGCCGTGAGCGCGGGACAAGGGAAGGCAACCGATCCCGTTTACGCCGATGAACACATCTTTTTTGTTCTGAGCACAGGAACGATTGTAGATATCGGGGATTCCACAGCTCCCGTGAACCAAGAAGCCCCTTTTGCGGAACAGCTATTCTTCTTTGCTCAGGATGGGTAGCCTTGCGGGGCTAGGTTTTCAAAGCAGGAATATTCACTAAAAAAGGCGAGTTTTACAATTCCGGTGGGGCCGTTGCGTTGTTTTCCAACAATCACCTCTGCGACCCCTTTATTTTCTTCCGTTTGCTTGTAAACCTCGTCCCGATAGATAAAAGCGATGACGTCGGCGTCCTGTTCAATGGCTCCCGACTCTCGAAGATCAGAAAGTTGGGGACGGCGGCTCACTCGTTGCTCCACTCCACGGTTGAGCTGAGACAACGCCACCACAGGGATACGGAGCTCTTTAGCCAAGGCTTTCAAAGTGCGAGAGATCTCGGAGATCTCTTGTTCTCGATTATCAACCGATTTGGAGCCTCGCATCAGTTGGAGATAGTCCACAATCACAAGACCGATATTTTTCTCGGATTTCAAACGGCGCGATTTGGCCCTCAGTTCCAGGGTAGAGATGGCCGCAGTGTCATCAATAAAGATCGGGGCGTCAGACAAAACTCCTGCAGCACGCGTGAGTTTAGGCCAATCTTTTTCTCCGAGAAATCCACGCCGCAGTCGGGATCCATCGACCCGCGCCTGGGAGCAAAGCATCCTTAACGCAAGCTGCTCCTTGGACATCTCTAAAGAGAAAACCACCACCGGAATCTTCGCTTCAATGGCCGCATATTCCGCGATATTAAGACAAAGACTCGTCTTCCCCATACTAGGACGACCTGCCACAATCACAAGATCGGAGGCCTGCAACCCCGCAGTCAAGGAATCAAAATCGGTGAACCCGGTGGGGACACCCGTGACGAGTTCTTTCTTCTCATAGAGCCGCTCGATGGTGCGAAAGCTGTCCTTGACGATCTGGCGAATCGGGAAGAAAGAGGGCCGGATCTTGTCTTGAGAGATCTCAAAAATCTTCTGCTCGACTCTATCGAGAAATTCTTCCACATCGGTGATGGAACCATAGCCCTCCGTCATGATTTCTAAAGAGACATGGATGAGTTGGCGAACCGTTGCTTTCTCTTTGACGATTTTGGCATAGCTGGGAACACTGGCTGCAGGAGCGGCATTATCCGTAAGAAGGGCGACGTAAGAGACCCCCCCCACCTCTTCGAGCTGATTGCGAGTCCGCAACCTCTCCGCCAAGGTAATGGCATCGATCGGCTCATTCTTTTCAGATAATTCCAGGGCAACGAGAAAGATTTTGCGATGAGCCTCTTTGTAAAAATCGCCTCCATCGGAGGAAAGGATTTCAAGAGCCCGATTGAACGAAGAATTATCGACAAGGATGGCGCCAAGAAGGGCTTGCTCGATCTCCAGATTGTGGGGAGGAACGCGACGGAGGAGGTTGCGTTCGAAGTCTGGGGCGTTTTGAGAGGATGGAATTAGATTCATGATGAACTCAAACTTTTTTCGTCATTCCCGCGGAAGCGGGAATCCAGAAGCATTTATAAGACTGGATCCCCGCTTTCGCGGGGACGACGTTTTGGAACAATAGAAACCTTAACCGAGACAACCACCTCCGGATGCAACTTCACAGAAACAGCATGTTCTCCCAGAGCGCGAATCGGCTCCTCCAACAAAACACGCCGGCGATCCAATTCAATCCCTTGGGCTTGAAGCGCCTCTTGGATGTGATGCGCTGTAATCGATCCATACATCTTGTCCTGTTCTCCAACAGCCGCTTCGAGAGTCAACGCGAGACTCTCCAATCTTTTGCCCAGCTCGAAGGCCCCCTTCTTCTCCAATTCCAAACCCCGCATCAACTTTTTTTTCTCATGCTCAAAGGCTTTTTTATTGGCAGCCGTAGCCTGAAGAGCAAGCCCTCTCGGAATGAGATAGTTGCGGCCGTAGCCGTCCTTCACTTTAACGACGGCCCCTGCCTCCCCTAAATTTGAAACCTCTTTAAGAAGAATAACATCCATTAGACATCCCTTTCAATTTTTTACGATGCCGCAAACGGAAGCAACGCTAGAATCCGAGCCCGCCGAACCTCTGTATTTAAAAACCTCTGATGTTTTGCGCAAATGCCACTCATCCGACGAGGAACGATTTTCCCTTTATCCGTAACGAACATCTGAAGAATCTTGGGCTCTTTATAATCGAGCCTCATCACAGGATTGGCGCAAAATCGACATCTCTTAGATCTGGACATCGGCGCTCCCTTCTTCACGAACCTCAGCGGCTTTGTTCTTTTGGGATATCTCTTGTTCTTTTTCGACCTTGACGGTCAGGTAGCGAAGAACCCCCTCATCATAACGCAGCACCCGTTCCACCTGTCCCACCACCTCGGAAGATCCTTGGTACTCGATATGGCAATAAATGCCTTTCCCTTGTTTTTCAATGGGATAGGCAAGATTCTTGACCCCCCAATCTTGGGTCTGAATCAGTTGACCGCTGGATTCAATGGCTTTCTGGACTCGATCGGTAAGCGTTTTACGCGATTCCGCCGCGATTTGCGAACGAAGGATAAAGACTGTCTCGTAGTGACGCATGGTTTCTCCTTTCGGTTCTTACCCGCATTTTCGAGCGGGCAGAGCCCCTCATCTTAAAGTTATTGAGGAGCAAGGAACTTAAGTATGGGCGGGAGGATACCTATCGCCTCCAAGAATGTCAAGACAATGCGCAATTTCCGTTTAAATCTCAAAAAATGATTGCATTGAAACCCGGAGTATGTTAGAACCCATACCACGCTCGATAACTGCACAGTTTTTGAGATTTTGTTTTCAAGAAGGGAGATTTTCAAGAAGGGAGAGACGATCGATGGACGATGAATTAATGAGCAAGCGTTTTCATATTGAAAACAAAGTTTTCTTCTTTGATCTAAAAGAAAACCCCAATGGAGAATACGTGAAGATCACGGAGAAATGCGGGGATAAACGGAGCTTCATCATCGTTCCGAGAGATGGCTTCCCCTCGTTTCTGGACGCCGTTCGAGAGTTCTTTGATTCTCTGAATGACGCCTCCGACGCCCCCAACGCCTGAGTTCATTTCTCGCCAGGCTACGAAGTAAAGCGGAAGTGGATAATATCTCCATCCCGAACGCGGTACTCTCGTCCTTCAAAACGGATGCAACCTCTTTGGCGCGCTTCCAGCTCGGATCCTGCCTTGACAAAATCGTTGTAGGCCATGATCTCGGCTTTAACAAACCCTTTCTCGAAATCGGTGTGAATCACTCCTCCCGCTTGAGCCGCTGTCATCCCCTCTAAAATCGTCCAAGCCCGAACCTCTTTAGGACCGGCCGTAAAAAAGGTGATTGCGCCCACCAAACGGTATCCCATCACAATCAAATCTTGAAGCCTAGAGCGTTCCATTCCGGTTTCCCGCAACCAAAGGGTCTGCTCCTCCGAAGAGAGCTGCGAAAGCTCGGTCTCCAGTTTGGCGCAAAGAGGGACCACATACCTCTCCCTTTCAATCCAACGTTGAACCCCTTCCGCTAAAGGCCGACCGATCGTTTCCTCGTCCAGGTTCAAGGCATAGAGGATCTTTTTCGCGGTCAAAAGCTCCGGATAAACCTGATTCGAGATCTCCCCTTGAGGGCCTCTCCAAGCGCGGGCAGGCTTTCCTGAGTCGATCCAATGGTAGAGAGAGGTTTCCAATTCCAGTTGCTCCAAATTTTTTTTGTCTCCACTCTTGGCTATTTTCTTCGTTTTCTCGAGTTGTTTCTCTAACCAACCCAAATCGGCCAGAAGCAGCTCCGATTCCAAAACCGCTTTGTCCCTTTCAGGATCCACCTCCCCTTCCACATGGGAGACATCGGGATTTTGAAATAGGCGCAAAACCATGACGATCCCGTCCACCGCGCGAATCTCTGAGAGAAATTGATTCCCCAACCCCTCCCCCTCATGCGCTCCACGCACCAATCCTGCGATATCCACGAAGGTAAGAAGAGCCGGGGTCACTTTTGCGGGAGAAAATTTTGAGACCAAAAAATCTAACCGAGGATCCGGAACGGAGACGACCCCCACATGGGGATCGATGGTGGTGAAAGGATAGTTTCCCACCGGAATCTGAGCATGGGATAAGGCATTAAAGAGCGTTGATTTTCCGGCATTGGGTAGGCCGACGATGCCCCAGCGCAGACTCATGGCGTGATACAAACGCAATAAATGACGTTATACTGCGTTACCCTCCCTCGGCGCTCGCTCGACGTACACCACAAAGTACGCCTCGCTCGGCCTCGGTCGGGCGCCTTGTCTAACGTCATTTCTTGCGTTTGTGAGAATGTCATATTTGTGGACCGTGGTAGCGATTCATGGCCACCTCAACCCCTTCTTCCAAAAGGCACTCCAACGCCTCCACACTTTTACCGATCATTTGTGAAAGTTCGGATTTCTCAGATCGCTCCCAAGGTTTTAAAACGTACTCGACCGGATCGATCCCTTTGGAGGGACGCCCAATCCCTAATCGGAAACGGATAAAATCTTGAGAGTTCAAAGCATCGATCAACGAACGGATTCCCCGATGCCCCGCATCGCCCCCTCCCCACTGGATCTTAAGCCGTCCGAGGGGAAGATCCAAATCATCGTGAAGAACAATCAGATCCGATAGGGAGGCTTTATAAAATTGCAAAAAAGGAGCCAGGCACTCGCCACTTCGGTTCATGAAGATTTGTGGCTTAACAAGTAAGCATTCCCAATCCTTGTATCCTCCACGGGCTGCCACACTCTCAAAACGCCCCCTCTTCCAAGACAACGACCAACGCTGCGCTAGGGCTTCAACCGCTAAAAATCCAACATTGTGACGCGTCTCCTGATACCGTTCTCCGGGATTGCCTAACCCGGCGATAATTGTAAGATTCATCTGCAAAGCCGTTCGTGGTGAGCCCTGAGCCTGCCGAAGGGTCAAACCATCACTCCTTGCCGCCCTTTTTCGGCGCCTCAGCAGGGGCTGCTTTCTTGGCCCCCTCCGGAGCCGCTTTTTTCGCCCCCTCCGCAGCCGCCTTCTTCTCTTCCTCTGTAACCGCTTCCTCCCCTTCCTTTTCCTTCTTCTCTGTGGTCACTTCCGGCTCCGCTATCTCGCCGGCTTGCGCCCCCTCTTCCATCTTCTTGAGCTCTTCCTCCGAGATTGGAGCCACCACTGAAACGATCGCTGAGGTCTCCTCCACATCGGGCCGAACCCCCTCGGGGAATTGAATATCTTTGACGTGAAGCGAGCGACCCATCTCCAAGGCGCTCACATCCACCTCAAAAGCCTCTGGAATTGCCATCGGGCGACACTCCACACGAATTTCTCTGGCCACCACCTGCAAGATCCCCCCTTTTTCCACCCCTGCGGCCTTTCCAACGATATGAATAGGGACATCCACAAAAATTTTCCGATCGAGAGGAACCTCGTAGAGATCGGCATGCATCCAAGCGCCATCCAACGGGTTGGCCTGGATATCTCGAACCATCACGACCTTTCCGGTAATACTCTTATCCCCTTCCACCTGAAGTGTAATGAGGGTGTTTAATCCCGCGGCCGTGCTCAAAGCGACCCTCAACCCTTTTGGGGAAATGGTGACCGGGGTGGGGCTACAGTGAGGCCCGTACAAGACACCGGGGATCGACTCCTGCTTTCTCAGGCGACCGGCAGCATTCTTCCCCAAATCTCCACGAACTGAAATATTAAGTTCTCTTTTCTCCATATTTCTCCCTCCCTAAATAAATAGACTACTCACCGACTCCCCATCATGAATCCTCTTCATCGCCTCCCCCAAAAGCCCCGCTATCGACAACACCTTAATATTAGTGAGCGCCTGGGCCTCTGGAGAGAGTGGAATCGTGTCGGTAACAATGAATTCTACAATCTTTGATGCCTTTAACCTCTCTATAGCCTCCCCTGACAAAACCGCATGCGTGGAGCACGCATAAACCTCCGCTGCCCCTTTCTCGATGAGGGCCGAGGCCGCTTGTGTTAACGTCCCCGCTGTGTCGACCATGTCATCCACGAGGATCGTTTTCTTCCCCTCCACATCTCCGATAATGTGCATCACCTCGGCAACGTTCGCCTTAATTCTCCTTTTATCGATAATCGCTAACGTGGCATTCAATCTTTTTGCAAAGGCCCGAGCCCGCTCGACCCCTCCTGCGTCCGGGGAAACAACCACCGCTGAATTCTTGATTCGATTCTGAAGATACGGAACCAGCACCGGAGCCGCGTAGAGATTATCCACCGGGATGTCAAAAAAACCTTGGATCTGCCCCGCATGGAGATCCACGGTCAAAATCCGATCGGTCCCCGCCGCCGTGAATAGATTGGCAACCAACTTTGCCGAGATCGGCGTTCTTGGCGCCACTTTCCGGTCCTGTCGAGCATACCCGTAATAAGGGAGAACGGTTGTAATTCTTCCTGCGGAGGCCCGCTTTAGCGCATCGGTCATCACCAGGACTTCCATCAGATGGTCGTTGGTGGGGGGACAGGTCGATTGAATCAGAAAAACGTCGACCCCACGAACGTTCTCCTGGATCTCCACAAAAACCTCTCCATCGCTAAATCGCCGCACCTCTGCTGCCCCTAAAGTAATCCTCAGGGATCGACAGATGTCATTGGCTAGTTTCGGATTCGAATTGCCTGCAAAGATTTTAAGTTTATTCATCGCTGGTGGGTGAATATAGTCAAATAATCTATTAGAGTCAATACGATGTGTTGAACCTACAACTGCTTGGCGCTAGGGAAGTGGATCTATTTTACCCAGTGGCTCCAGATGGACTGCTTTCTCCCACAGCGCCATCAACTCACCCTGGTGCATTGAGGTCCATTCCATAAGTAGGCCAAATGCTCTTGGAGGGAAATCCCCCGCAACGACAGAGAGCGTGCCAACATTGATCAGAATTTCGTATTCTCCGTAAAAAGCATGGAAATGAGACGGAAGATGGTCATCGAAAAACATTTTAATGACGATGCCATAAAACCGACTGATCTCAGGCACGAACGACCTCTTCTTCCAGATTCGGGAAAAGCTCTTCAGCCGTCTTATGGGTGATCTTCATATAAATCGAATCGGGGCAGAGTTCAACCTGATCATTCCACGTAATTTCTCCCATGGCTCCAATATGAACATTCTGAAAAGCGCGACTATCTTTCCAGAGAGAAAATACACCCTTTCCTACAAGGGGGGATAAATCAACCTCCCCCTCGATCCGATCGGAAAATTTGACCCACAACTTATAATTTGGCAGGGCTTTTACCTCGACAGGCTTAAACATCGTAACTCCTTTGATTCAATCTAATCTCAGCACTTTAAACACCATTTGTCAACGAAGAGGGGTCAGATAGGGGGTCCAGTTGAAGTCCGTTTGCGCAAAAGCTTTTTCCTGACAGGAATAATGCTGTCCCTCCTGAACAAAATCCGAACTTTTTATCAAACGAATCCCGACGAATGAAGCCAGCCCCGCCGTTGCTCGCTCCGCTCGCACCACCACAGAAAAATACTCTTTGCTCTTTTCATTGTGCGCGCGCCGGATTTTTTCTCCTAATGAAAAGAGTATTTTTCTGTGGTGTCCTGCTTCTTCAAGCAGAACGGCGG
>JACQOV010000036.1 GCA_016202395.1 Deltaproteobacteria bacterium | reverse complement strand
TATAAAAACGATTTAAAATCAAAATATTATACACTTTTCGCTCGATTAAACTTTGCCATGCGCCGACTTTGGCATGACTCTTGCATTTCTCCTAAGTGCTATGTCGCATAAGATCTTAATTGTTGATGACGACCCCTCCGTTCGGGAGGCTATCTACGAGATCCTAGCCATGAATGGATACATCGTCTCCACGGTAGACGGTGGGGGAGAGGCCCTGTCTCGAATGGAGGGGGAATTTTTTGATTTGGTGATCACCGATTTCAGGATGCCCGACATGGATGGTGGGACACTCCTGGAACACATGAGAAAGAAGAGGATCCAAACCGCAGCGCTTGTTTTATCTGGATTCCTGAGCCCTTCAGACCAAAAACGACTCAAAGCGATTGGAGCCATCGACGTCCTCACAAAACCTTTTTCTGTTCCAACGCTTCTGGACGCAGTTCAAAGGGGGTTGCAATAATGATGCAAACCATCCCCTCACTTGCAATTCCCGCAACGCTGCTGACAGAATCCTGTCGATTTCTTGACGTGGGGTTCCGCGGTGTTGTAACCTCCATCCGATCCAGCGGGTTAGAGATCTCGGAGATTACCACACAGAATGTGAGAGGTCTCCCTTTCCGATCGGCCGTTCAAAAGGGGAGCCAATTGCAGATAGATCTTTTCCCGAGCACAGGGCGCGTGTCTCTCAAAGGGACCATCCAATCGATCCAAAACGCCAGTGGAACGGAAGAGGTTTCTGTCCTTTTTGAGCCCCTCCAACCCCAGGAGAGAGAGTGGCTCCAGGAGTTTCTTCTTAAGAATGGGTAAAACCCAAGAGGTTGTGAAATTATGAAGAAGGAAATGAAAAACGCCTTTATCACGGTTATTTTGGGACTGGCTTTATCGGGATGCGGCAGCGCCACCGATGACGAAGATGTGCCAACAACCCCCGAGCCTGTCCCCCAAGACAATGCTCAAGCGATCACCTTTACACCGGCATCGGATGCCACAAACTCGATCACACTCACCTCCGAAGGGACAAATCTCGCCTCGTGTCTCTTAACAAAAAGCACTTTGAAGGCAACTCTCGCCCCGTTTGGGGACGATCTTCAAACCAATGCGCAGCTCGAAGGAACCACCGATTGGGAGTGTAAAATAGGGTCCCTTGCGGTAAAAGCTACGCTGACATTCACCTGCAACGATCCCACGATCCCGCCCTGCGAAGAGGTTCTTTTTTCTGTCAATAGTAGCAAGACGAAAGGAACCTTCTCCGGAGACGCAGTCCAGATCAGGCTCGACATCCCCCTGAAAAATGAAACCATCTCACAGGGGGCCTCCTCTCCCATTCTAATGGTCTACGATTTCGGTTCGTACAAGATCGGCCTGGAGGATCTCTCTACCACCGTAGACT
Source organism: Deltaproteobacteria bacterium (assembly GCA_016202395.1). Lineage (GTDB taxonomy): Bacteria > JACQOV01 > JACQOV01 > JACQOV01 > JACQOV01 > JACQOV01. Next base: position 1,191 of record JACQOV010000036.1, on the reverse strand, counting down.
GCAACGACTCGGACAGCGAGGTGGTTCGGTTTCTTGAGGACGAGCTGGGGCTACCTTGCCCCACAGGAACCAAGATCTCCCTCTCCGTAGATATCGCTTTAACCGCCAATCCTCACATCACCACCCCATAGAAGGCCCCACAGAAGTGTGAAACTTCTTTGACACTGGGGTATGAACAGAACTTAACGATGAATTCCATATAAAAAACAGGCACTTAGTTCAAAATGGGCCTATTTTTGTTAAAAAAACTTGACACCCTGACACATTGTTTCATAAAAAGAAATTAAAAATCTCATTTAATTTCATATACTTATACTATCACCCCTTCAAACCTAAGAATGGCACGCCCCTTGCATTCTCCTCTCTATGGAAGAGGTCCTTGTTGGATAACAAAAGGGACGTTTTGACCCAAAAAGGAGAAAATTATGAGCCGATTGAAGCCATTGAGAAGTTATAAAACCTATTTGTTGAGCGGCATGCTCCCCTTCTTACTCTTAATAGTTCCCCTTGTGACGACTACGGGGTGTGGGGACGAGGAATCAAGATCCGGCGCCGCTTCCACAGAACCTGCAGAGGAGGTTCCTGCCGGCTCACCTGAAGACCCCTCTTCGACCGATGGAACAGAAGAATCCCCGACCTTGGGCGAACTGCTTGGAGGGGTTATCTGCAGCTCCCTCGGTTTTGATCCCACATTAGGGGGTGGAGTTCTTGTTCTCCAATACACACCCAAAAGCGGAACGGTAGAGGATGTTGTGAAAATCAAAGGGGTTACTGGCTGCGCCACCGAGAAGTTTAGTTTAGAAAACGTGGACCAGATTCGATTCATCCCTATAATCACTGTGGATGATCAAGGACACACCGATTGTCAAATGCCTGAGGGATCGGAGCCACTGGCCACCCTCGGCTCAGAGGAATTCACAAAACGCGGTACCTCTCTCGAATTTTCGGTCCCCTCATTAAAAACAGATGGCTGGGTAGGTATCGAGATCTACAAAGGAGAACAACGAATCGACCTTTACTATGACGATCCTGAAGATCCCAGCGATACTCCTAACAAAGGGTGCCTCGCATTCGATTATCAACTCTCTTTAGGCGAGGTCACCGATGAAATCCTAGACACCCTTGAAAACACCATTGACGATGTTACCGACCTACTCGATGACGGCGACGAAGAGGATGGCTCCGTCATAG
>JACQOV010000002.1 GCA_016202395.1 Deltaproteobacteria bacterium | reverse complement strand
CAAGAAGTGTGCCAGAAGGGGGACTTTAGCATTAAAAAATCATCCAAGGGAATGGATACTAAAAATGCTTTTTAAATCAGTGAGTTAAACCGAAATTCTTTTTGTGGGGCGATTGGGAAGGTGAAATAAGAATTCCATCGAAAAACGGTTTTGTAACAGATCTGTTACAAATTTGTATCAAAACTGTTACAAATGCATGGATTCCCGTTTGCACGGGCATGAATGACAATGAACCCAGGAATGACGGTGGGCACGGGGATGACGCCTCGAGGAGCTGAGCGCTCACAAACTTGCTACAAGGAGGTTGAATGTTCCATAATAGCGGCTTATGAGTCCCATTAAAAACAGAAAAAATCGAGGGGGAGCCCTCCTTTCGTTCCTTTTCGTTGGGCTGCTCGTAGCAGGGGCCAGCGCGGGGCTCGGCTATTGGATCATTACTCAGGATCTGCCACGACTCGATACGATCAAAGATTACCATCCTCCTCTTGCGACCTCCATCTATGATTCCAAAGGGGAGCTGATCGGTGAGTTCTACAAGGAACACCGCATCTTGGTCCCTTTCACCTCTTTCCCCAAATACCTGCCGCAAGCCTTTGTCGCCTCTGAAGACGCCCGCTTCTTCGAGCACAAAGGGGTCGACCCCATGAGCATCGCCCGCGCTCTGATCAAAGACATCCTTGCCGGAGAGATCGTGCAAGGGGGAAGCACGATTACGCAACAGGTGACAAAATCGATTCTTCTCTCTCCTGAAAAAAGCTGGGTCCGAAAGGTCAAAGAGGTTATTCTCGCCTACCGAATCGAGAAACGTCTAAGCAAGGAGGAAATTCTCTACCTTTATCTCAACCAAATCTACTTTGGTCACGGAGCCTATGGGATTGAAGCCGCAGCTCAACATTACTTTGGGAAGAAAGCCAAGGATCTCTCGTTGGCCGAAACAACTCTTCTTGCCGGTTTACCCAAAGCCCCTTCTCGATACTCCCCTGTCACGAATCCGGAAGGGGCCCGAGAGCGTCAGGCCTACGTCGTTCAACAGATGATCGAAGAAAAATACATCACCGAGGCCGAAGGAGAGGCCGTTCTGCAACAGTCGATCCGTCTTCTCACCCGTCCACCGAAAGCTTACCGCGAAGCTCCTTACTTTTTGCAAGAGATTCGGTCCTATCTGGAATCGCGCTACGGGGAGGAGACCCTTCTGCAAGAAGGGCTCCAGGTGATGACTACTTTAGATCTCACTCAACAGCGAGCGGCTGAAAAAGCGGTTCGCCAAGGGCTCGAGGAGCTCGATCAACGTCAAGGATATCGAGGGCCACTGGATCATGTAAAATCGGGCGAATGGAAAGAGTCCCGCAAGAAAATCCAATTGCAGATTGACGCCTCCCTCCAAGAGTCCTTGCTCAAATCCGACGGAACGCTGGAGCCTCTCTCCTGGGAACTGCAAGATGAACGGAAAGAGCTTAAGATCGGAGAGACCTACACCGCCCTTGTCACACAAACGCTCACGAACAGCAGCGCAAAAGTCGCTGTAGGGGACTACGAAGGGATCGTGGAATGGAGCGGATGGCTCGCCTATGTCCCTCCAACCAAAAAAGAGGAGTCCACTCCAACCCCTGCTCCATTTTCGCTGAACGCAGGGGACGTGATTCAGTGCCGAGTGGCTTCAAAAGAGGGCCCAAGAAGCCGAGGATATCGATTTACGCTTTATCAGGAACCCACCGTAGAAGGGGCTCTCCTCTCTTTAGACCCGAAAGGGGGCGAGGTCCGAGCGATGGTCGGGGGATTGAGTTTTGAGCGGAGTCAATTCAATCGATCTCTTCAAGCCTTGCGTCAGCCTGGCTCGGCCTTCAAGCCGATGATCTACGCCGCCGCCATCGATCGGAACATCACCCCCGCAACCGTGATTCTGGACACCCCGATTGTTTACGAAAATCCTGACGAAGACTCCGCTTGGAAGCCGGAGAACTACGATGAGAAATTTATTGGAGCGATCACCGTAAGGGACGCCTTGGCTCATTCCCGCAACGCTATTTCTATTAAAATTCTCGAAAAGATTGGCGTGCGCTATGCGATTCAGTACGCGCGCAAGCTTGGAATTGCATCCACGTTGCAACCGGACCTGACACTCGCTTTAGGATCCTCGTCTGTCACGTTGCTGGAGCTCTGCCGCGCTTACGCGGTTTTTGCGTCGGGGGGATGGCGCGTAGAGCCGATCCTTTGGAAGAGAATCACGAACCGAATGGGGCAAACCCTAGAAGAGATTGAGGTGATTCCACACTCCGAGAATAGAGACAATCTAGAAGAAAGAAAAGGGAGTTCTCCGCCGGCCACTCGAATTCTACGAGATCTCTTTCCGGGACGGAATAACAATAAAGAGGAAACTTTCGCGTTTAAGAATCAGATGGAACCCACACAGGTGCTCTCTCCACAAACGGCCTTCATTATGACAGAGCTCCTCAAGGATGTGATTGAGCATGGAACGGGGCAACGGGTTCGAGCCTTGGGACGCCCCGCTGCCGGCAAAACCGGGACAACCAACGACTTGAACGACGCGTGGTTTATTGGCTACACCCCCCAGCTCCTCACGGGGGTTTGGGTCGGATATGATCAAAAGATCCCTCTTGGAAAGCAGGAGACCGGGGCGCGCGCTGCAAGCCCCATCTGGCTCTACTTTATGTCGGAGGCTATGAAAGGGAAGCCGTTGACCGATTTTTCTGCCCCTGAAGGGGTTGTCTTTGCAAAGATCGATCTTGAGACCGGCTTTCTAGCCGACACGAAGTCGAAGCGAACCGCTTTTCTGCCGTTTAAGGATGGGACCGCGCCCACTCAATCGTCGGAGACAAAGCGCGACTCTGTCACCGAAGAGGTCCTCAAATACGGCTTTTAATTAGAACTGCTTTGACACCCCCTGTTCGATCGGTTAAAATCTTCCCCTCTTTATGAAAACCGCGCTCGCAATAGAGGCTTTTGAAATGATTGCTTCAGAGCTCAAAGCAGTGGAGGAATTTCTGCATCGGGGGCTCCATTCGGAGGTGGCCCTTGTCCCTCAAGTCGGCTCCCACATCTTGGATAGCGGAGGGAAACGATTTCGTCCCTCGGTCCTCCTTCTCTCCGCTCGCCTTTGCGGTCTAGGGAATGGCAAGGTCTCTGAAACCAGCGGCCCCATTGAGATGGCGGCAACGATGGAACTCATCCACACGGCGACCCTCCTCCATGATGATGTGGTCGATAACGCCCCTATCCGCCGCGGGATCCCCTCGGCCAATCAGCTCTGGGGCAACGAGATCAGCGTCCTCATTGGGGACTTTATCTTAACGAAGGCTTTTCAAGCCGTGATTCAACAACGGGATTTTAGGATCCTCGACCTTCTTGTTAAAACAACCACTCTCATGGCCGAAGGAGAGGCCCTTCAATTGGTCAAACGGCGCGACATGGGGTTCTCTGAGAAGGATTACTTAAGCGTCATTGACCGAAAAACGGCGATGCTCATCTCAAACGCTTGTCAGATCGGGGCGATTCTAGCGAAGGCAGAACCAGAAATGGAAAAGACGCTCGCCGATTACGGCCACTCCCTCGGCATGGCTTTTCAAATCATGGATGACTATCTCGATTACACAGCCGACAGTGAAAAACTGGGAAAAACGATTGGGAAGGACCTGGGGGAAGGCAAACTCACACTCCCCCTCATTGCAGCTTTGAGGGAGGCCTCCCCTCAACGTCGAAAAAAGATCGGCGCGCTCCTCCAAAAAGATTCTATCGAAAACTCGGATCTCCTTTCTGTTCGAAAATTCATCGAAGAGCAAGGGGGGCTTGAATATACGCAAAAACAGGCTCATCGTCACGTCGAGAAAGCCAAGGCGAGTTTAAGCCATTTTCCAGACACGCCCGAAAAAGGGGCTTTGCTAAGATTGGCCGATTATGTCGTGGAACGATCGCAATAGAAACGGAGTCATGAATGGAAGCTCTTGAGGGACACAAAATTCCCGTCAACATCGAAGAGGAGATGAAACGCTCCTACCTCGACTATGCCATGAGCGTCATCATCGGCCGCGCTTTGCCCGACATCCGCGACGGACTTAAACCGGTGCACCGCCGAATCCTCTATGCGATGTTTCGCGAAGGGCTTCTCTCCTCCAAACGATTCTCTAAGAGCGCGGGTGTCGTGGGAGAGGTGCTTAAAAAATACCATCCTCATGGTGATGCCGCGGTTTACGACTCTTTAGTCCGAATGGTTCAAGACTGGAATTTACGCTACCCGTTGGTCGAGGGGCAAGGAAACTTTGGTTCGATCGATGGAGATCCCGCGGCGGCTTACCGCTACACGGAGGTGCGACTGACCGCGTTTGCCGAGGAGATGCTCAATGACCTCGACAAGGAAACCGTCGACTTTGTCCCCAATTTCGATGGCTCGGTGGAAGAACCCACCGTCCTCCCCTCGATGATTCCGAATCTTCTTGTCAACGGTTCTTCGGGAATCGCTGTCGGGATGGCAACCAATATTCCACCGCACAACCTCGGAGAGGTTTGTGGCGCCCTGACCGCTCTCATTAAAAACCCCGACCTTCCGATCGAAAAGCTGATGGGCTTGATTCCAGGCCCCGACTTCCCCACCGGAGGATTTATCCACGGCAAAGGAGGGATCGCTGAGGCGTATAAAAATGGACGCGGGATCATCCAGATGCGAGCCAAAGCCATGGTGGAGAAGGATAAACGGACAGGGAGAGAATCGATTGTGATTACGGAGATCCCCTATCAAACCAACAAGGCCAAGATCATTGAGCGGATCGCCGAGCTGGTCCGAGAAAAGAAGATCGAAGGGATCTCCGATATTCGAGACGAGTCGGACCGCGACGGCATTCGAATGGTGGTGGAACTTAAAAAAGATGAGATCTCAGAGGTCATCTTAAACAACCTCTACAAACACACCCCGCTTCAAGATTCGTTTGGGGTGATTCTTTTAACGCTGATTCATGGACAACCGAGGGTCTTAAACCTTAAAAATCTGCTGCAAGAGTTTATCAATTTCAGAAAAGAGATCGTCACACGTCGGTGTCGCTACGAACTCCGAAAGGCCGAGGAGAGAGCTCACCTCTTGGAAGGCTTCAAAAAAGCGATTGAAAATCTCGATGCGATTATCAAATTGATTCGGGCCTCGAAAGATCCGGAAACCGCAAAGACAGGGTTGATTGAGAAATTCGAGTTTAGCGCGATCCAAGCCCAAGCGATCCTCGACATGCGCCTGCAACGGTTAACGGCTCTAGAGCGCGAGAAGATTTTAGAAGAGTTCAAACAGGTCCTCGCCCAAATTAAACGGCTCAAAGAGATTCTAGCCAGTGATAAAGAGATCTTGAACATCGTCTCCGAAGAGTTGGAGAATATCAAAAAGAAGTACGCAGACGAACGCCGCACGCAGATCCTGGGTGAAACGAAAGAGATCGGGATTGAAGACCTCATTGTGGAAGAGGACATGGTGGTCACGATCAGCCATCTCGGCTACATTAAGCGAAACCCGGTGAGCCTCTACCGAGCCCAGCGCCGCGGAGGGCGTGGCAAGATGGGGATGGGGGTGCGCGACGAGGACTTTGTTGAGAGCCTCTTCATCGCCTCCACACACAGCTACATCCTATTCTTCACCACCAAGGGAAAACTCTATTGGCTGAAGGTTCATGAGATTCCACAAGCGGGGCGAGCTGCCAAAGGGAAACCGATCGTGAATCTTTTTAATCTGGGCGCCGATGAGAAGATCACCGCCTACCTTCCTGTAAAAGAGTTTCAAGAAGGGCGCCACGTGTTGATGGCCACCCAAAATGGGACCATCAAAAAGACCGATCTCATGGCCTTTAGCAATCCGCGAGCCGGAGGGATCATCGCCTGCACCATGGAGGAAGGGGATTCGCTGGTCGCCGCAAAACTGACCGATGGGGAACGGGACGTCTACATTGGAACCCGGCAAGGGATGTCGATTCGCTTTTCGGAAAAGCAGATCCGATCGATGGGGCGAATGGCCCAAGGGGTCCACGCCATTAAACTCCGGAAGGGGGATCTCGTTGAAGGGGTTGAGGTCGTCAATCCTGGAACCACCATTCTCACGGTCACGGAGAAAGGTTATGGGAAACGGACCGAGGTGGAGGAGTATCGCATGCAAAATCGAGGAGGGATTGGGATCATCGGAATCCGAGTGACCGATAAAAACGGGCCCATCTGTTCCGTCCTTCAGGTGGCGGAAGAGGATGAGATTATGCTCATCTCTGACCACGGAAAGATCATCCGAACGAAGGCAAAGGACATCTCCATTATTGGGCGAGCCACTCAAGGGGTGAAACTCATCGGCCTGGATGAGGGGGAAAAAGTCGTTGGGGTCGCCCGCGTCGTTGAGAAAGAAGAGGAAGGGGGAGCCTCCGAAGAGGCCGAGGAGCCCGCTTCTAGCTAATCGGAACGGGAACAGGTTTATTAAAATCGATGACGTTCGCTTGATACGGAGCAACAGCGTATTCGATCTTCTGAACGTACCCTTGAGGATCCCCACCGATCTGTAGAGGCATCGGTTCACTGAAACTCAGCTCTACTTTTTCCACTAGATAATCCATAAGATCGGGAGACCGGAAGGTTCCACGCCACACCGACCCGGCATGGGCCATCAATTTAAAAACCCCTGCTTTCGACAGACGCAAGTTGATTAACCCCTCTTTGGCTTGAGCAAAAGGAAAAGCCTTTAATTTATAACCGTAGTAAGGGACTGAGGAAACTCCCACGACATTCACTTTTCCTTGATAAAGGATGGATCCTTCGGGGCAGACCGGGGATTCCTCTCCCGTTCTGGGATCGATGCGGTAGGCCCGTTTCCCAAGATTCTTGATCGTGACCTCGACTTTGCGGCGTCGCAATAAAACGGAGGGGATGGTGCGAAAAAAGAGTGTGAGCATATAGCCTTTGAACCCTTCCAAACGCCTTCGAAGCCATGCGATTTTAATGGCCTCTTTGAAACGCATGTAATCGTTTAAGATCTTGGCATCCCACCCCAACCCCGAGAAGTGGAACCATTTTCCTTCTGCCTCAATCACATGAAATTTTTGGATCGAGTAGTCCCCTCGCCGAAGCAACCGTTGAATCGCCTTAACCCCTCGTGTTCCCCCAACGGCGGTGGCCCAACCATTGCCCGTTCCCAAACCGAGGATCCCTAAATGGAGGGAATGAACATACTGACGAAACTGCTCCCCTTTCTCCTCGAGATAACGTTTGATCATCGTGAGGGTTTCAACGAGGGTTCCATCTCCACCCCCTGAAAGGAGAACCATGGCTCTCCGATCCAAAATCTCTTTGAAGTAGGCGTAGGCCTCTTCTTTTGTTCTTGAAATGTAAAGATTGGCTTTGGGAATCCATTTAGAGATGTAGTTCTTGACTCGACGACCGACTCGACGGGCCCGTTCATTTAACAAAACCGCGATCTCTTCTGCGTGAAGACGATCCATTTATCTATAGTATACTTTAAAAACAACGCAAATAACAAATACGTGTACTGGACGGGTACATCGGTAACACTTTATGATGTTGGTAATGGAAGGCGATGGGGGTTTGATATCCCAGGGCCTGATGGGGTCGATGGAAGTTATATTCAATCAACCATT
>JACQOV010000035.1 GCA_016202395.1 Deltaproteobacteria bacterium | reverse complement strand
GGGAGGTAGGTCTCTGAACGAGCGGTTCATTTCGAGCCGTGCCACTGTTGCTGAGCAAAGCAGCAGAGCGGATGGCCCACAGTCGGTGTCGATCCGTGAAACCTATCCTTTCCGTGCGCGTTCCTCCGGGGTGAAATCGGGGGACGTAGCTGCTTTGCGAAGCTTACAGTGGCTAGGCGAGAAATGCTAGCGAGTTCAGAGACCTGCCTCCCCCTAGAGGAGTCAAAAAACTCGTGTGTGAGCGAAAAGGAAGTGCTACAAGAAAGCGGTGAGACAAGGGGCTTATTTTAGAGCGGCGACGACTTTATTTAACGAAGCTTTCGCGTCACCAAATAGCATGCAAGTATTCGATCGATAATAAAGCTCGTTATCAATTCCGGCAAAACCGGGGTTCATGCTCCGTTTACAGACGATCACTGTCTTGGCTTTGTCGGTATCCAAGATTGGCATTCCGTAAATAGGGCTCTTGGAATCTTCTCTGGCGGCGGGATTCGTTACATCGTTGGCTCCCACCACCAAAGCGACATCGGCGCTCTCAAACTCGGGATTAATCGTATCCATTTCATAAAGTTGATCATAAGGGACATTGGCTTCGGCCAGCAAGATGTTCATATGTCCTGGCATGCGCCCCGCTACAGGATGGATCGCGTATTTCACAGTGACCCCTTTTTTCTCAAGGATTTCAGCTAACTCCGCCACTGTTCTCTGAGCTTGCGAAACCGCCATTCCATAGCCTGGAACGACGATCACAAGTTGTGCATTTTCTAATAGCAACACCGCGTCTTCTACGGAACATTCGCGGACAGGTCTTGCCGCTGCAGGCTTCCCCGGGCTCTTATCCACGGCCACTTGTCCAAATCCTCCAAAAAGGACGTTGGCTAAAGATCGGTTCATCGCTTTGCACATGAGTTGCGATAGAATAATTCCGGAGGATCCCACGAGAGCTCCCGTGATGATGAGACCGTGATTGGACAAAACGAAACCGGTTAAGGCGGCCGCAATCCCCGAATAAGAGTTGAGAAGAGAGATGACTACTGGCATATCCGCTCCACCGATGGGGAGAACCAGCATCACCCCTAAAAGAAGGGAGCCTACCGTGATGGTATGGAGAGCGATTGAAATATCGGGATGAACTAAAAAATAAACACCTACAGCCAAAATGAGAAGAAATAAAAAGAGATTAGAAAAATTTTGAAACTTGAATAGGATCGGGCGTCCTGGCATCCATTCCTGAAGTTTTGCAAAAGCGATGACACTCCCTGTAAAAGTGACAGCTCCGACCAACACGCTTAAAGCAACGGTAATCAGCGTGGCGAGCTCCAAAGAGGTCCCTTTGGTGACATATTCCGAGGTGGCAACTAACGTGGAGGCAGCCCCCCCAAAACCGTTGAGAAGCGCAACCATCTGAGGCATTCCTGTCATCGGCGTTTTCAGGGCCATGACGAGTCCAACGGCAGATCCCACGACAAGCCCGAGCAAAATCAGAGAAAACTGAAGAATCCCCGTTTGAACGAGCGTAATCACAATGGCAATAAGCATCCCTACAGCCCCTAGGAGGTTGCCTCGACGCGCTGTCTCTACAGAGCTCAGCTGCTTCAGCCCCACAACGAAAAGAACTGCCGCGATCAGATATCCCAATTCAATAATCGCTTTTGTCATTTCTTACTCTCACGTTTCTTAAACATCCGAAGCATCCGATTCGTCACGGCAAATCCTCCTATCACGTTGATCATAGCGAAAATAATAGCCATCACTCCGAAAGCCTTGGCCAATCCTGCGGATCCAAGCTCCACACTGATCAGCGCTCCAACGATCGTAATTCCAGAGATGGCGTTGGCTCCAGACATGAGTGGAGTATGGAGAATGGGAGGAACACGATGGATTAACTCAACTCCTAAAAAGGTTGCTAGAACAAAAATGTTGATTCCAATAATCAGCTCTTCGAGCATCACTTCTCCTCAGGCAATCTGGAGCTTCTCCCGGATCGCTTTCTGAACGATTTCTCCTTGATGCGTGACAAGGGCTCCTTGAATAATTTCGTCTTCCATGCGCATCTCTATTTTCCCATCCCGATAAAAGTTGAAAAGAAAATTTAAAAGATTTCGAGCGTACATCTGACTCGAATCCACAGGCATGAGGCTTGGAAGATTTAAATAGCCTAAAATAATGACACCGTTGTTAGAGATTGCCTTTTCTCCAGGTTTCGTCCCCTCGCAATTTCCACCTTGCGGAGCGGCAAGATCGACAACAACGGAGCCAGCATGCATGCCAGAAACCATCTCTTTTGTGATCAAAATAGGGGCTCGCTTCCCAGGGATCAGCGCCGTCGTAATGACGATATCGGCCTGAGTCACCTCTTTTTGAAGCATCGCTTGTTCTTTTTGATGCACATCCGCGGAGAGCTCTTTGGCATAGCCCCCTTTATCATGAGCCTCTTCCTGCTTAAGCTCCACACCGAGAGAGACAAATTCGGCCCCTAAACTCTTTACTTGTTCGGCAACCACGGGACGGGTGTCAAAGGCTCGAACGACTGCCCCCAGGCGTTTTGCGGTTGCAATCGCTTGAAGCCCCGCCACCCCTGCGCCAATAATAAATACTTTGGCCGGCCGAACCATTCCCGCGGCCGTCATCAAAAGAGGAAATAATTTGGGACTTTCATTAGCCGCCAAAAGAACGGCCTTGTATCCCGCAACCGTTGCCATCGAGCTTAAGGCATCCATACTTTGCGCTCGCGTTATTCGTGGAACCAGTTCCATCGAAAAAGAACTGATCTTTTTTGCGGCTAAACTTTTAACAAGATCTGGGTTGCTCAAGGGTTGAAAGAAAGAGAGGATCACAGCCCCTTCTTTTAGAAATTGGACTTCGCTCACCATCGGCTCTTGAACTTTCAAAACGATATCAGCGCTTCCATAGAGGGATTTTACATCTTTCTCTAAGAGAGCCCCCGCCTGCTGAAAAGCGGCATCGGAGATGAAGGAGCCCTCTCCCGCTCCCGATTGCACCTTCACCTGAAGCCCCTTCGATGCCATCTTCTTGACCGTCTCGGGAGTGGCCGAAACTCGTTTCTCTTGAGCAGCAATTTCTCTAGGTACGGCAATAGTCAACATGGATAAACTCCAATGGGCGCAAAGCTTATAATAGCTAACGCGATGAGTCAAGCCTGAAAGACATGATTTACATCATATGAAAACATCGATCACTTTGGGGACAATCTCAAACCGTGCCGGCAAATTCCCCACTTGTTCTCCATCCACATCGATTAAAACTTTTTCATCCGAATAGGCCTCTAATTTCTTGGTTTTAAGCACATGAATTTTTTGATTCTTTAGGTGAGTTCCTCGATAAATCGTTGACATGGAGATTAAGGTCTCCGGAGTTCCCATAGCCTCAACCCAGACGACATCGAAATAGCCATCATCAATCAAAGCGTGAGGAGCGATCCACATCCCTCCTCCAAAATACTGACCGTTAGCCACATTGACTGAAAAAATCGTTTGTTCTCCAAGATCATTTCCATCGGAAATCAAGGAAACTTTTTTATTTTTGTAATTGAGAATTGTTAATACGGTCCCCACGAGAAAGGAGATAAATCCTCCAAATCGTTTTGTTGTTCGGTTAACACGATCGACCGCCTCTCCTCCAATTCCAAAATCGGCGATATTAATAAAATAACGCAAAGAATTGTCTTTAAGAAAGGTAATCTTTCCGAGATCAATCCGTTTTTTCTGACGTTGTTTCAATCGCATCAAAACGGAATCGGTTTCTCGAGGAATCTTTAAAACCTTCACCCAATCGCAACCGGTCCCTCTCGGGATCTGACCATAGGCAATCCCCTCGGCTAGAAGCCTCTCCCCTTCAAAGAAGCCGTTTACAATCTCGTTGTTCGTCCCGTCCCCTCCCACTCCGATAAAGGTTCGAAATCCCTCTTGGACCCCTTTTCGCGCAATCTCGGTTGCCTCTCCAGCAGCTCGAGTTAAAACCACGGAGAGGGCCCCGAGCTCTTGGCGAATCCTCTTCTCAAGATAAGGCCACTCCTGGGCTGTTGTTCCGTTGGCGGAACGAGGATTGACGATAACCAAAATTTCCTCTGGGTTCATCGGGCCTCTCTTCTACTTCCCAAGATTTTTCACCAAAGTAACCATCTTTGAAAAAGGAACATCCCAAGGACAAATCTCTTCCGCTCTCCGAATGGAGGCGGTATCGATCCCCGCAACCGCCCAAAATTCGGTAGAGGAACGGGACTCCGCCAGAACAAGGCTCCTAGGATCGAAAGCAAAGAGCCGCCCCTGACCTCCTGGAGAAACAAGGGTGCACAAACCGCAATGGACACAGGAACTCGCTTGAGGCCACCATTCGCGATCGGCCGGAGCCAAGGAACGGAGATGATCCTCCGCGTAATAGCGCAAGAAATCTTGATCTCGCCAGCCCGCATCGCTACGCGAAGCGTTGCTGGCAAGCCACCCTTTGCGGCGAAACCACCGAAGGGGTTTCCGCAAAAGATGAAGAAAAAGAAAGAATGCTAAAAAAAGATTGGCCCAAATTTTCTTAATCACGCCAACCCTCCTAAAATCTCTTCGGCGGCAAGATAACCCGACGCCAACGCACACCCCATTCCACCCGTAGAACCGGTATCATCATGCTCCGCCAAAAGACTGCCTGCCGCATGAAGATTCTCAAAGAGAGGACTCCCCTCCTCATTCAAAGGCCTCATCCGCTCATCGACACGCAAACCACAGGCAAAGATCGGCTGCGGCTGTAGCGCCAAAGGATTCAGATAAGAATAAGCAGAACGTGAGCCCATCAGCTCTTTTCCCAAATAAATCGGGGCCCCAAAAATCGATTCCTTCCAGGGAGGAGAGGAAGGGATCCCTCCACCCAAAAACTTGCCCGTGGCCAAGATAAAATTTTGCGCCTCTAGAACGCTTCGACCCTGAGAGGTCTCCACATAAACCCCAGACAATCTTTGCTTGTGAGAAACCGGCTGAACCACCTTGGCCTCCATCCGCTCTATCCCCCTTTTATCTAAAACCGGGTCGATCCCTCTCTGCCACCGTAATCCAACCACCCCCGATGAGAAAGGGAGCCATTCAAAACAAGGATACTCCACGATCTCCTGAACGATAGAATAGACTTCCACGTGTCGTTCCACTCCCAAAATAGGGGGGAGCCCCACTCGATCAAACCGTTCTCGACGAACAAGATCCCGAATCTTCTGCGCCAACTTCATTGCAAGATCGACCTCGTCCATCCCACGACTTACCACCTCGAGAGGAACAGCCCCAAAAGAGCTCCACTCTCGAAATCGCAAAGATCGGATTTCAATATCGGTTTGCTTTAATCCTCCAAAATTCTTAAGGATCCCTTCACGCATCCTCTCCAAAGGAAAGTGATGGAGCCCTTCCAAATCCACTAGAGCCACTCTTTGTCCTTTCCACTGAGCCAAATCCCCTCGCGCCAAGGATTGGAGAGCAAAAGCAGGCCTCTGAATATTTCCCATCTCGTTCATTAAAGAAAGATCCTCTGTCCACCCCCCTTCTAAAATAAGTCCCCCCGATTCTAAAGCGCTCCTCCAGAGCGCGATCGAATTCTGAAGAGAACTCCCTCCCTTATCATTCCCTCGCGGGAGATGAACAACCCCAGGACAAAGGGCTAGCGCTCCATACCCTTTTCGAACCAAGGCCACCTTCTTAGAGGCCGAGGCCAATTTTAAGGCAGCCAGGGTGCCAGCGGCCCCTCCTCCGATGACAACAACATCTAACATCGCTGCAACTCCCCTTCTAATTGGCCCAGCAGATGACGGGTTATCTCCTCCTGTGCAAGCTCTCGCCCACGAAGAACAGGGGCCTTGGAGCGCCACCGCTCCTCAAAAAATGCCTGGAGCGCCGCTCCGATCTCCCGGGCCGTCAGAGAAAGTTCATCCGCTAAGATCGCCGCCGCGGGGACTGCGCAATCGATTCCTTGACAGGATCCCAAGCCCAACCGTGTGCGTCGGGCGATATCACTTAAGTTTCGAGCCCACTCTTTCCGAATGACATATCGAACCTCCGCCTCTAAAACCGGCTCACAGACACAAACAACGCGCTTCCAGGAAGGATGCGATTCCGTCTCCTTCAAGATCTCTTCGATACGACACCCGTGGCGATGATAAAGCTTTAAAACCGTAAACAAGGGGAGTTGATACTTCCTTGAAACAACGTTTAAATCCACTTCGGCCTCAGCCCCTGGAAGAGGGTCGATATGAGTTCGGCATCGATTTTTATTCTCAAATTTCTTCGCTACGACATCGGCCATTTCCTCCGACATCCATCGATAACTCGCAAGCTTCCCCCCCGCGATCGAAAAGAGACCTGGAGCCCCTTCCGAACTATGATCAAAAATGGCGTGCTCGCGATAGAGATCATCTTCATTTTTTCCCCATTCGAAAAGGGTGGGTCGCACTCCAACCGTGGTGTGAGTCCAACGATACTGTCGGATCGTCGGAAAAACCTTCTCGATCCCCTGAAGAAGATATTCCACCTCATCTTCATGGGCCACCAGAAGGTCGAGATCCCCATAGTAATCATCATCGGTGGTCCCAATCATGGAACAATTTCCGAAGGGGAGAACAAAAATCTGCCGTCCATCGACAGCGGTTGCCACAATGGCAATATTAGAAACCCTCCGATCCGAAACAAGATGAATCCCCTTTCCAGGTCGAAGCTTCACCTCCGCCTTGGCGAGCGCCGCCACCTGAGGAGACCAGGGGCCGGTGGCATTCACCACCACCTTTGCCAAAACCTTGGAGGTCGTGTTTTGGAGCCGATCTTTGAGTTTAACCGTAATCCCCTCAGCGCTTCCCCACTCCAATCCCATCACCTCGGTATGATTGAGCGCCTCTGCTCCATTTTCTACTGCGGAAAGGGCATTCACAGCACACAAACGGTGGGCATAAATTCCCCACTCATCAAAAGTCAACGCGGCATGGATCCCCCCCGCCAATCCAGGCTCGAGTCGATAAACCTCGTTGGGATCGAGACGGGTATGAGATCTCCCATTTTTAAGAGGGACAGAGAAATGGTCGTAGGCCTCTAAATAAGTTTCCACGAGTTCGGTGTAGATTTTCGCTTGGAGTCCAGAACCGAAGACCGGCATCAAGAAAGGGATCCGCCAAAGGAGATGGGGAGCAATCTTTTGGGTATAGCCGCTATCGAGGCAAGAGGTTTTAGTGGTTTTGACATCGGTTCGGAGGTATCGAAGCCCTCCATGAATCATGCTGGTGGAGGCACCACTGGTCCCCGATCCGAAATCGTTCTTCTCAACCAAAAGGGTTTTAAGCCCTCGAGTGGCGCAATCACGAGCTGTCCCAGTGCCGTTAACTCCGCCACCAATAACAATAACATCATAACAATTCATGAACTAATATCCGCAAACGCAAGAAATGTCTGTTAGACGAGACGCCCGACGAGGCCCGAATGAAGCGTACTCTACGTCGTACGCTGAATGAGTGGCCGAGGAGGGCAACGAAGTATAACAGCATTTATTGCGTTTGCATTAGAAAACCCAACGGAGTCCCAGCCGACCCGACCGATACAGCAAATCCTGTTCCAACGTGCTGTACGCGGTAACGCCTCGGGTTCCATTAGAAAAACCTTGTCCAAACTGGGTATGATCGATCATGGCTTCAACGACCAACTGATCGAGAAGCCACCATCGGAACCCCAAGTCAAATTGGCCGCTAAAACCTTTCCTCAAATCATCTCCAGAGATCTCAGGATCTTCACGATAGTGAAAATAGGGAAAGTAGAGAAGGGAGGTAAACATGGAGACCCGATTTGTGAACGGAATATCGACCTCCCCTCCAACACTGGCCCCCATGAATCGGTAATCGGGAACAAAAACAACGGCGCTTCCATCGATATCAAAATCAAGCCACTCGAAACCGACCTTGGGAGATAAAGTCATCACTCTCCCCTCTCTCTCTATCGTGAACTGATACTTCAGGAACGCCTGAAACTCTGTCGCTGTGGCATCCAGTGTGGTCACCCCTGCAGCTCCCAAATCGAGATCATAATTGGGATATCCCCGATTCGCAGTCACCTCTACAGCCCAAGGCTTGTAAAAGAAATACTCGGCTTCCACATAGTAAGAGACGTAACCCGCGCTGGTGCTTGCGATGCCCACAGAGTCGCCATCGAGATCGATATCGTTTTCCGACTGCCCCAACCCTATCGCCAAAGATCCATTGCGCAGGCTCCAACCCCTATTGCTCACAGGAATCTTGAGTTTAACCACATCTCCCAAGAAAGAGGTTTGAACCTCCCCCTCTAGAACCTCACCACATTCCGGAGGCAACACCGCCTTCGGTTCCCCCTCGATATCGCGAACAACCAGTCGATCCCACGGGTAGATGAGATTCGGATTTTTTAGAAGATTCCTTCCCCCCTTGTTCTTTTCCCAGAGTTCTCGCCAACGGGAAACATCGCCATAAACTTGGGCTGCAATGCTTCCCAAGGTATCCCCTTTCTGCACCACATAGACATTGCCTGGAATCTCGGCTCCTCGAATAACCAAACAATCCCCTGGATAGATGAGATCTGGATTAGCCATGTGAGGATTATTGTGCCATAAATCTAACCATCGATAAGGATCTCCATAAAATCGTCCTGAGATCCCCCATAGGGTATCCCCTTTCTCTACCCGGTAAACCTCCTTGAGCTCTTCTGCAATGGCTTGAAGAAGGAAAACCATCAGTAACCCGGAACAGATCCATGACAATCGTCTCATTTTTCTCATGGCACATACCTCCGGTTAAGAAACAGGCTTTCGGGCACCTCTAAAAACTATCTTCTACTGCAAAATCATGCTCTGGCCTGCGACTACGTCGGATTTCACAAAAAGTCCTCAACGTACCTTCCAGGTACGTTTCCGGGCTTTTTGCTCATC
>JACQOV010000038.1 GCA_016202395.1 Deltaproteobacteria bacterium | reverse complement strand
GTGAGTTTGAGCAGATGGAGATTGAATATTTCGTGGCGCCAGGGACTGACGAAGAGTGGCACCAGAAATGGATCGATTCCCGTTTTGCGTGGTATCAAAAATATGGCATCCGAAAAGAGAACATCCGTCTGCGAGAACATGCCAAAGACGAGCTCGCTCACTACGCGAAGCGTTGCGTGGATATCGAATATCTTTTTCCCATGGGGTGGTCCGAGCTCGAGGGGATTGCGAATCGAGCGGATTACGATCTAAAACGACACTCTGAATTCAGTGGGAAAACGCTGGCCTATTATGATGAAGAGAAAAAAGAACATACCGTTCCTTACGTGATTGAGCCCTCAGCGGGGGCCGACCGTTCCACTTTGGCTTTTTTGGTGGATGCTTACCATGAGGAGACGGTTCGTAAAGAAAAACGGGTGGTTTTGAAACTTCACAAGGAGCTGGCTCCTATCCAGATCGCGATTCTCCCTTTGCTTCGAAATCGTCCTGAGATTGTAGAGATGGCCAAGAAAATTAAGAACGATTTGCAAAAGCGCTATCTTACTTCTTACGACGACACGGCCTCGATTGGGCGGCTCTATCGGCGGCAAGATGAGGTGGGGACTCCTTACTGCATTACGGTGGATGTTCAGAGTTTGGAGGATCAAGCGGTGACGATCCGAGACCGCGATACGATGCAACAGGATCGTATTAACATGGGCAAATTGTTAGATTACTTTGATCATAAATTTTCGATATGATTAAAAAACACATTTATTTTTTTGGGAATGGGAAGGCCGACGGCCATGGAAAGATGAAAGACCTCCTCGGTGGCAAAGGGGCGGGGCTGGCCGAGATGAGTCGACTGAGAGCCCCTGTTCCGTCTGGTTTTACGATTACGACCGAAGTCTGCAAGATCTTCTACGAAAAGCATCGTCACCTCCCCAAAACAATCTCCGCAGAGATCGATCGAAACCTGGACAAACTTGAAGCGACTGCAGGCAAACGACTTGGGGATCTTGAGAATCCTCTGCTCCTTTCCGTTCGATCGGGCTCCAAATTCTCAATGCCGGGGATGATGGATACGATATTAAATTTAGGTCTCAATGACGAAACGGTAGAGGGGCTGGCTCGCGTAACGAATAATCCGCGATTCGCCTACGATTGCTACCGTCGTTTTATCGCCATGTTTGGGAATGTGGTGTTGGAGATGGGAAAAGAGGTTTTTGAATCAGCCCTTCAGGAAAAAAAGAGGGAGAAAGGGATCCAACAGGATCTCGAGATGGATGCCGATTTTCTTTCCAGACTCGTTGATGATTTCAAACAGATCGTCCAAAAAACCAAGGGAGAGCCATTCCCTCAAGATCCTTACGATCAGCTTCGGCTTGCCATTCAAGCCGTGTTTTTATCTTGGAATAATCCTCGAGCCCAATTTTATCGAAAGCAGAATGACATCCCTGAAAATATTGGGACCGCTGTCAATGTCCAAATGATGGTTTTTGGCAATAGGGGTTCGAACTCAGCAACGGGAGTGGGATTCACTCGGAATCCCGCCACGGGTGAAAGAGAATTTTATGGAGAGTACCTTGCTAATGCTCAAGGGGAGGATGTAGTCGCTGGAATTCGCACTCCGAAACCGATCCGTGAGCTTGCTCAAGAGAGGCCTGAGATCTACCGGGAGCTTCGAAGGATCACCGATCGTTTAGAAAAACATTACAAGGATGTTCAGGATTTTGAGTTTACCATCGAAGAGGGGAAGCTCTACATGCTTCAAACGCGTGTGGGAAAACGGACCGCGCGGGCAACGGTGAAGATTGCAGTGGATATGGTGAAAGAGCGGCTAATTGCAAAAAATGAGGCGATTCTTCGACTTTCTCCGCAACAGATGGATCAATTTCTGCATCCCGTGATTGATCCTTCCGCGAAACGCTCTGTGATTGCCAAAGGCTATCCCGCCTCTCCAGGGGCTGCGGTGGGAAAGATTATTTTTGACGCCGATCGAGCGGTGGATTTAGCGGAGAAGGGGGAAAAAGTTCTTTTGGTTCGACGCGAAACTAATCCCGATGACATTCATGGGATGAATGCCGCTCAAGGGGTTCTTACCGCTCGAGGGGGAGCCACTTCTCATGCCGCGGTTGTAGCTCGCCAGATGGGGAAACCTTGTGTGGTCGGTTGTGAGGCCCTCCATGTGGAAGAAGAAAAGGGGATTGTGCAAGTGAGTGGCAAACAATTTAGAGAAGGAGATGTTTTAACCCTGGATGGAGGAACAGGGGAGGTGATGGAAGGGAGGCTCCCTTTAATCTCTCCTCAAGTGGTGGGGGATTTAAAAACGATCATGGCGTGGGTCGATCAGGTTCGCCGACTCGGGATTCGAACCAACGCCGACACTCCGCATGATGCCGCTTTGGCTCGAGACTTTGGCGCGGAAGGGATTGGACTCTGTCGCACCGAACACATGTTCTTCGCCGAGGAGCGTCTCCCTATCATGCAAAAGATGATTCTTGCCAAAGATCGTTCGGAAAGAGAAAAACATCTTACAGAATTACTTCCGATGCAGCGAGAGGATTTTAAAGGGATCTTTTTAGCGATGGAAGGATGTCCCGTGACGATTCGCCTCTTGGATCCCCCTTTGCATGAATTTTTACCTAAACGAGGGCCTTTGATGGTAGAGATTTCAGAGATGAAGCATCGTGGAGCTCCCGCTTCAGAAATTCAGGAAAAAGAGCGTCTACTCGCGCGTGTGGAAGAGCTTCATGAGTTCAATCCGATGTTGGGGCTTCGAGGTTGTCGTCTAGGGATCCTTTTTCCGGAGATCTCCCGCATGCAAGCGCAAGCGATCTTTGAGGCGGCTTGTGAGTTAGCGAGAAAAAAGAAAAAAGTCCATCCGGAAATTATGATCCCCCTTGTCGGATTGCCTGGAGAGCTCGCTTCGCAAAAACAGATTATCGATGAAATCGCGAAAGAGGTTCAAACCCGCTATAAAACAAAAATTCTCTACAAAGTGGGAACGATGATTGAGGTCCCACGCGCCGCTCTTGTCGCCGATCAGATTGCGGAGATTGCAGAGTTCTTTTCCTTTGGAACCAATGACCTCACACAGATGACGTTTGCCTTCTCTCGGGACGACACCGTTGCGGTGATCAAGCACTATCAAAAAAACCATCTTTTGGAGAAAGATCCTTTTGCAACATTAGATATTTCGGGAGTGGGGCAGTTGATCGAGATGGCTGTTCGGAAAGGGAGAGGGAAGAAGCGGAATCTCAAGATTGGAATCTGTGGAGAGCATGGAGGCGATCCCGCCACCGTTGAGTTTTGTCATCGCATGGGGCTCGATTACGTGAGTTGTTCCCCCTATCGCGTTCCCATTGCACGTCTGGCCGCCGCTCACGCAGTGCTACAGAGGAGGCGGCATTGATTCGCTCCGTCCAAAATAGAACTCCGAGAGTCGATCCCAAATCTTTCGTTGCGCCCAGCGCGGAGGTGATTGGGGATGTGGTGATTGGAGCGGAGTCGAGTGTGTGGTTTCAGACCGTCATTCGGGGGGATGTCCACTCCATCAAAATCGGTTCTCGCACCAATATTCAAGATCATTGCGTTGTTCATGTGACGCGTTCTATTCCAGAGCAGAAACAGACGGGTCAAGGCACTCTCGTCGGTGATGAGGTAACGGTCGGGCATCGAGTGGTGCTCCATGGTTGCAAGATTGGAAATCGTTGTCTCATTGGGATTGGCGCTATCTTGATGGATGGAGTCGAGATCGGCGATGAATGCATTATTGCTGCCGGCTCTCTCCTTACGCCAGGCACAAAAATCCCTTCCGGCAAATTAGTTTTAGGATCTCCTGCCAAGATTAAGAGAGATATCACTGCTGACGAAAAAACGTGGATCCAAAACTCCGCTGCCAACTATGCTGAATACGCCCGCTGGTATCGTTGAAAGAGTTCAGGTGTTTATTGCAAAAAATTGGAAAACCCTGTACATTTAGTAACTTAAACTTGAAGGGATTTATTTAGACCTTATACAGAAAGGAAGCTTGAATGAGAAGCGCCATGCCAATCCCTGAAGCGCTGACCTTTGACGACCTCCTTTTAGTCCCAGGCTATTCGGAGGTTCTTCCCCAAGATGTCGATGTTTCCACAAAATTGACCTCCTCCATCCGTCTGAACATTCCGATCTTGAGCGCCGCCATGGACACCGTGACGGAGGCCAAACTCGCGATCGCCCTGGCTCAAGAAGGGGGGATGGGGGTCGTTCATAAAAACCTCTCTATTGAAGACCAGGCAAAAGAGATTGTAAAAGTGAAAAAATATGAGAGTGGCATCATTACCGATCCAATCACTCTAGGGCCTGAAGAGCCGGTCTACAAAGCGGTTGAAATCATGCAGCAACGCCATATTTCAGGGATTCCAATTACAAAGAATCGGAAACTGGTCGGAATTCTTACCCATCGCGACCTTCGCTTCGAAAAAGATATGTCGCAGCCGATCTCGAAGCTGATGACCCGTCGGGTGATCACGGCAGGGCTCCAAACAGCATTGGGACGAGCCAAAGAGCTACTCCGAGAGAATCGAATTGAAAAACTTCCTATTGTGGACAAAGAAGGTTACCTGCGAGGGCTCATTACCATCAAAGACATCGAAAAAGCGATCCGTTTTCCTCTGGCGGTTAAAGATTCGGAGGGACGGCTTCAAGTGGGGGCTGCTGTAGGAACAGGCGAGGTAGAGTTGGAAAGGGCCCAATCTTTGTTGAAAGCCGGTGTCGATCTTGTTGGGGTGGATACGGCCCACGGAGATAGTCAAGGAGTGATTGCAATGGTTCGGGCCATTCGCAAGCGCTATCCTGAGAGCGCCATTATGGCTGGCAACATTGCAACGGCGGAGGCCACTCGTCGATTGATTCGAGCGGGAGTGGATGTAGTGAAGGTGGGGATGGGGCCTGGCTCTATTTGCACCACTCGAATTATCGCAGGAGTGGGAATTCCCCAATTTACGGCTTTATTGGCCTGTGCCCAAGAGGCGGCGAAAGCAAAAATCCCAATCGTTGCCGATGGTGGAATCAAGTTTTCAGGGGATATCACCAAAGCTCTTGGAGCGGGAGCCCAGGCCGTGATGATTGGAAGTCTCTTTGCTGGAACAGAAGAGAGCCCTGGAGAGACCATTCTTTATCAAGGGAGAAGCTACAAAGAATATCGTGGAATGGGATCCCTTGAATCCATGAAACGGGGGAGTCGCGATCGATATTTTCAAGCCTCCGTGACGGAGGCGGAGAAATTAGTTCCTGAAGGGATCGAAGGGCGTGTCCCCTACAAGGGGACTTTGTCGTTGACGGTGGCTCAGCTCATGGGAGGTTTTAGAGCAGGAATGGGGTATGTGGGGGCCAAAGACATTGTCGATCTCCATCGAAAGGCGAGATTCGTTCGGATTACATCAGCGGGGCTCAAAGAGAGCCATGTGCATGATGTGATTATTACCAAAGAGGCTCCCAACTATCGATTGGAGTGAATGATTCCGAAAGAAAGAATTGTTGTTGTTGATTTTGGCTCGCAGTACACGCAACTCATTGCGCGGCGTGTGCGGGAAAGCCGTGTTTATTGCGAGATTGTTCCCTGTCAATCGATCACTTCTAAAATAGGGGCCTCTCCACCTAAAGGTTTTATCTTTTCGGGAAGCCCTTCCAGCGTTCATTCCAAGAACTCTCCTCGTTGCGATCTAAACATTCTCAAAGGTTCTGTCCCTGTTTTGGGGATTTGCTACGGCATGCAACTCATGACTCACCAGCTCGGAGGACAAGTGGAACTATCCGATCGACGAGAGTTTGGTCGAGCGGAGGTAGAGGTTTTAGAACCGACCCCCCTTTTTCAAGGGGTGAATCACAATGGACATATGACCGTCTGGATGAGCCATGGCGATCGCATTCAAAAGATGCCCCCGGGATTTAAAGCCATTGCCCGCACGGGAAATTCCCCTGTTGCAGCGATGTCCGATTCAGAGCGGCATCTCTATGGAGTTCAGTTTCACCCCGAGGTGGTTCACACTCCCATGGGGCGTCAAATTTTAGAGAATTTTATTCTTCGGATCTGCGGTTGTGCGCCGAATTGGACGATGCGGTCATTTTTAGAGCAATCGATTGAGGAAATCCGTGAAAAAGCAGGCGATCAAGGGGTTGTTTGCGCTTTGAGTGGGGGGGTGGATTCCTCCGTTGTGGCCGCTCTTATCCATCGCGCCATTGGAAAACAGCTCACCTGCATTTTTGTCGATAACGGTCTCCTGCGGATGAATGAAAGGGAGAAAGTAGAGAAGGCGTTCAAGCGGATGGGGCTCCATCTGAAGACGATTCGAGCGGAGAAGCGGTTTTTAGATAAACTTCGAGGCATCACGGATCCTGAGCAAAAAAGAAAAATGATCGGGAATGAATTCATTTTTATTTTTGAGGAAGAAGCTAAAAGCATTTCCGGCGTTTCATTTTTAGCTCAGGGGACTCTTTATCCCGATGTTATTGAGAGCTTCTCTCATCGAGGTCCTTCCGCCACGATTAAAACCCATCACAATGTGGGAGGGCTTCCCAAAAAAATGCGTCTAAAACTTTTAGAGCCTCTTCGAGAGCTTTTCAAAGACGAGGTTCGACTTTTAGGGAAAGAGTTAGGAGTCCCCGACGAGATCTTAAAACGACATCCCTTCCCTGGGCCCGGGCTTGCGGTTCGGATCTTGGGAGAGGTGACCGAAGAGCGCTTAGAGCTTTTAAAGAAGGCCAATGCTATTGTGGAGGAGGAGATCCAAAATAGCGGTTTGTACCACTCCCTCTGGCAGGCCTTTGCGGTTCTTCTCCCTGTCAAAAGTGTCGGAGTGATGGGGGACGAACGGACTTACGAAAATGTTCTTGCGGTGCGAGCTGTTGAGAGCCAAGATGGGATGACCGCCGATTGGGCTCGGCTCCCCGCCGATCTTTTAGGTAAAATTTCGAACCGCGTAATCAATGAAGTTTCCGGCATCAACCGTGTCGTCTACGATATCAGCTCCAAACCCCCCAGCACCATCGAGTGGGAGTAGGGGCCATGACGGGCCCCTCTCTTATTGACACAGATCCTGTGTTACACTATAATTGTGTTATGAAGAACGTCACGATTACACTCGAAGAAGAGGTGGCCCAATGGGCCCGCGTCTGGGCGGCTCGTCAAAACTTAAGTGTCTCCCGTTTAATTAGCCGCTTTCTTCGGAGGCGAATGCTTGAGGAAACCGGCTACGGAGCGGCTATGAAACAGTTCTTAAGCCGTCGCCCTCAAGTTCTCAAGAAGGGCGGAAGATACCCCTCCCGAGGCGAGCTTTATGAGCGGTAGTTACTTTGTTGACACCAACGTTCTCGTTTACGCTCGGGATGCGTCGGAACCCCAAAAACAGGAACTTGCCGAACAATGGTTGACTTTTCTATGGGAATCAAGAAACGGACGTCTTAGTATTCAGGTTCTCAATGAATACTATGCCACCGTGACTCAAAAGTTGGATCCTGGATTACGACCGGCTCTGGCTCGAAAGGATGTTCGAGATCTCATGGCATGGCAGCCGATTTCGCTCGATACCCAGACTTTAGAAAATGCATGGACGGTTCAAGACCGTTTTAAACTCTCTTGGTGGGATTCGTTGATTGTTTCTGCTGCACAGATTTCCGGCTGCAAGTATCTGTTAACGGAAGATATCCAAAATCAACAAGATCTTTATGGGCTCCAGGTTGTAAATCCCTTCAAGGAAAATCCACCACGGAAGTAATTACGCCTACGACATCAGCTTTAAACCCCCCAGCACCATCGAGTGGGGATAGAACGAATTCAATGAATCCTCCTAATTAAAGGTTGCGGGTTTGGCGTCGTTGCTTTACAATCAATCTCACCATGGCCGAGTTTGTTCATCTCCACGTTCATTCGGAGTATAGCCTCCTTTTGGCGGCCAATCGGATCGATGCGCTCGTCGATGAGGCCGTGAAGTACCGCATGCCTGCCTTGGCTTTAACCGATCATGGAAACCTCTTTGGGGCGATCGAATTCTACGATAAAGCTCGAGCCAAAGGGATTCGACCGATTATCGGCTGTGAAGTCTACGTCGCTCCCGGAAACCGAACGGATCGCGATCATCGTGGGCTTTCGGAAGCCTCCTTTCATTTAACTCTCCTTGCGCAAAACGAGACCGGCTATCGGAATCTTCTCAAACTGGTGACACTCGCTTACTTTGAAGGATTTTATTATCGGCCTCGTGTCGATAAAGAGCTCCTTCGAAATTATCATGAGGGGCTCCTCTGTTTGAGTGGCTGTTTGTGGGGGGAGATTGGACATTACCTTCAACGCGGAGATGAAGAGAAGGCGACACAAGTCGCCGCGGAGTACCATAATATCTTCGGCCCTGGCAACTTCTTTCTTGAGATCCAAAAAAACGATCTCACGCTTCAGGCCCGCGTCAACGAAGGACTCTACAAAATCCGTCAGGCATTGAATATTCCCCTCGTTGCCACCAATGATTGCCACTATCTACACCAAGAGGAGGCGGGGGCTCATCGGAGGCTGCTGGAGATTCAGTCCGGAGGAGGGCTTCGAGAAAGAGAAGAGATCCAATTCAAGTCCGATCAGTTTTTCTTTCGCTCTCCGGAGGAGATGAAAGAGCTTTTTCAGGATTGCCCCGAGGCATTACAAATGACCGTCGAGATCGCCAATCGATGTCAGCTGGAGCTTCCTCTTGGGGAGTACCATCTCCCAAAATTTTCTCCACCCCGTGGAATGAGTTTGGATGACTACTTGGAACAGCAAGCGATCTTAGGCTTGAACCAGCGCCTTGACAAAAACCAATCGATGGCCTCCGAAAAGAAAGAGCTTTACTTAGAGAGACTCCGCTCCGAGATCGATATTATTAAGAAAACGGCCTTTTCCGGTTACTTCCTAGTCGTGGCCGATTTCGTCAATTACGCCAAACAGAACGCCATCCCTGTGGGGCCTGGAAGAGGTTCTGCCGCGGGAAGTTTGGTCGCCTACAGCCTTGGCATTACCGACATTGATCCGATGCAATATAATCTTCTCTTCGAGCGATTCTTAAATCCCGAGCGGATCAGCATGCCGGATATCGACATGGACTTCTGCATGGAGCGGCGGGATGAGGTCCTTCGCTATGTCTCTCAAAAATATGGATCCGACAAAGTGGCTCAGATTATCACGTTCGGAACGATGCAAGCGAAGGGGGTCATTCGGGATGTGGGGCGAGTGATGGGACTTCCCTATGGTGAGGTGGATAAGATTGCCAAGTTGGTTCCGAATGGTCTCAATATCACACTCGATAATGCCCTCGATCAAGAGGCACGTCTTCGAGAACTGGTGCGTCAGAACGAAACGGTAGCCACATTAATGAAAACCGCCAAATCTTTGGAGGGGCTAGCGCGACATGCCTCTATCCATGCCGCGGGAGTGGTTCTCTCCGACCGTCTTCTCGTAGAATCAGTTCCGCTCTATCGCGGGGCCGATGGTGAGGTGATGACTCAATACGATATGAAAGGGTTGGAGAGGGTGGGGCTCATCAAGTTTGATTTCTTGGGGCTTAAAACGCTCACCGTTCTTGACAAAGCGATCAAGATCATCCGAAGAAATCGGGCGGTTTCGCTCGATCTTCAAGGGCTTCCTCTCCATGATCCTAAAACGTATCAACTCCTTTGCTCTGGGCAAACCACAGGGATCTTTCAATTGGAAAGTTCTGGGATGCGAGATCTTTTAACGAAACTTCGGCCGGAGCAATTTGAGGATCTGATTGCTTTGGTCGCTCTTTATCGTCCTGGGCCGTTAGGAAGTGGCATGGTCGACGATTTTATCCAACGCCGTCACGGAAAAGGGCAATCCAAGTATGAGCTCCCTCAAATGGAGTCGATCCTAAAAGAGACGTACGGCGTTATTGTCTATCAAGAACAGGTCATGCGAATTGCGAGCGAGTTGGCTAACTTTACGCTCGGAGAGGCCGATATTTTACGCCGGGCGATGGGGAAGAAGAAGCCCGAGGAGATGGCTAAACAACGCAAACGTTTTCTCGAAGGGGCTCATCGAAATAAGATCCCCCCCAAAAAAGCGGAAAAGATTTTTGATCTCATGGCAAAGTTTGCTGAGTATGGATTTAATAAATCCCACAGCGCGGCTTACGCGATGATCTCATTCCAGACAGCCTATCTGAAAGCTCATTATCCTGTGGAGTTTATGGCAGCCCTTCTCACGGTCGATTCAGGCGATACCGATAAAGTCTTCAAATATATTTCCGAGTGTCGAGCCTTGGGGATCCACGTTCTTCCCCCCGATATCAACGAAAGCTATCGGGATTTTTCTGTGGTGGGAGAGACAATCCGTTTCGGCCTGGCTGCGGTGAAGAACGTCGGGGAAGCCGCTGTGGATGCCATCTTAGAGGCTCGAGAGGGGAAAGAGCGGTTTGCCTCTCTTAAAGACCTTTGTGAACGGGTCGATCTGCGTCGAGTCAATAAGCGTGTTTTGGAAAGTCTCATCAAATGTGGAAGTTTCGACTCCCTGAAGGCTCTACGATGGGAATTGATGGCTCAGTTGGAATCGGCGATGGAGTTTGGAGTTCAATCTCAAAAGGATCGCGCCCAAGGGCAGGCGCTTCTTTTCGACGCCGCTCTTTCAGCGGTGGAAAGGGAGGCTTCTCAGAAGTTAGAGCCTTGGCCCGAAGGACGACTTTTAAGCTACGAAAAAGAGGCGCTCGGGTTCTACATTACGGGACATCCGTTGCATCGCTTTGAGGCAGAGCTTCAGAAACTGAAGCAGACACCGATCGACCAATTGGCAACCCTTCAGGATGGATCGGAGGTGCGAGTGGCCGGAATGCCGATTCAGGTCAAACAGATCCAGACGAAAAAAGGGGATCCCATGGCCTTTCTTACGGTCGAGGATTTAACAGGAGCCATGGAGATCGTCGTTTTCTCCGATCTCTACCTTCGTGTCCGTCCGATTTTGTCAGGAGAGGATCCCCTCCTTGTGAAAGGACGGCTCGATCTGGGGACGGAGCGCCCTAAACTAGTTGCCAATGATATCTCCCCTTTAGGCCAATCCTCTGCGGGACGATCGGTTCATATTCCATGGGATGTGACTCGGACGACAGAGCAGGATTTGGAGAAACTCAAGCTACGGCTCTCCTCTCGATCTGGGGGGAATCCTACATTTCTTCACGTTTGGATTCCACCTAAAACGGAGGTGATCATACGATTGCCATCGAACTATTCCGCTGATTCCGATCGTGAGTTTTTGGACTCACTTCGGTCGGAGTATTCCGCTCGACTTGATTTTGGTTCCGCAAAAACGCCCGCCCGCAGTGGCTTCGCCACAGGCGATGCAGGCGGGGAGGAGAGACCACGCGAATCCGATACCAAGAACGCGCCCTTCTAGTGGGGGTTCGCTCTGCAAGAACATCCCGTTCTGAAGCGGAGGAATCTCTTCAAGAACTCGAAAGCTTGGCAAGAAGCGCCGGAGCCCAGGTGGTTGTTTCCGAGATCCTTCCTCTGGATCGTCCCAATCCGGCAATCCTCTTAGGAAAAGGAAAAATCCCATTACTTCAGGAACAGGTCTCACAAAACAAGATTGATATCGTCCTCTTTGATGAAGCGCTGGCTCCTAATCAGCAACGTAACTGGGAAGAATTCTTGCAAGTCAAGGTGATTGATCGAACGGCGCTCATCCTCGATATCTTTGCCCAGCGAGCCAAAACCCGTGAAGGGCAGCTTCAAGTGGAACTCGCTCAGGCCAACTATCTTCTTCCCAGATTGACCGGAAAGGGGATTCTCCTCTCTCGTTTAGGAGGGGGGATTGGAACCCGAGGGCCTGGAGAGACTAAACTGGAGGTGGACCGGCGCAGAATTCGAATCCGAATTCAATACCTTCAACAGGAGCTGGAGAGGGTTCGACAGGCTCGCTCCCTTCAGCGCCGAGGACGTCAAGAAAAAGGGCTCCCCATCATTGCGCTCGTGGGCTACACCAACGCGGGGAAATCGACCTTATTTAATCGACTCACCGGAGCCAACATTCGTGTCGAGGATCGATTATTCTCTACCCTCGATCCGACTCTTCGTCGGCTTCGGTTAAGTGAGGAACAAACGGTGATTCTCTCCGATACGGTTGGATTCATTCGAAAGTTGCCGCATTTATTGGTGGAGGCTTTTCGGGCAACTCTCGAGGAGGTGATCCAAGCCACCCTTCTATTGCATGTCGTAGATATCTCTTCTCCAGAGATTGAGGAGCAGATCCGAGCCGTCCACGAGGTTTTGAAAGAGATAGGGGCTGGAGATAAACCGTCTCTTCTCGTTTGGAATAAGATCGATCGTTTAGTAGATTCGTATCCTTCGGAGCGAATGGAGCGAAAGTGGGGGGAGGGGGTGATGGTTTCTGCCAAACGGGGTCAAGGTCTCGATCTTTTGAAGCAAAGAGTTGCTAGTTTATTGACAATAGGAATGGAGCAATGATAAACCATCCTAAACAGGCTCTTCACAGGAGGAAAATTCCATGAAAATCAAAAGTTATCTTGCGGTTGTCCCAATTTTAATGATCGGTTTTGTCCTGGGGTGTGGTGGGGAGAGGAGACCGAAATGGATTGACGAAGGGGCCAAGGCTCTTAAGGACAAGGGAGTTCTCTACGGCGTGGGGGTTTCCAAAAAATCTCCGAATCCTCAGATGGAACGAGACAAAGCCGAGAATCGAGCGCGACAAGATCTAGGAAAACAGATCGAGGTGTACGTGTCGAGTTTTATGAAGGATTTTATGGAGGAGCATGCGGATTACTTTAATCCGGAGGGGACAAGCTCGGTCGAATTTACCTCTTCCGTTTCAAAGTCGGTGAGCGAGGCCACTTTAGTGGGGAGCCAAATTGTGG
The DNA here is from genome assembly GCA_016202395.1 of Deltaproteobacteria bacterium. GTDB lineage: Bacteria > JACQOV01 > JACQOV01 > JACQOV01 > JACQOV01 > JACQOV01. The sequence goes on along the minus strand of JACQOV010000038.1, from coordinate 32,737 downwards.
ATCATTATCGAGATGAAGAGGAGAATCTTTGGGCCTTAGCTAAGATCTCGGTGGATGATGTCTTTGACAGGATCCGCGAAAAGGCGCGCCAAGCGGCTCAAGAACGGCAGCGTGCGATTTTGGAAGGGCGCGCTAATGAGATGCTAGAAGCTTTGGACGAGGAGGTAAAGAAGAAACGTGAGGCTCAAAATCTCGGGTACTAATACGCTCTTGATAAAGGCCCATCTGCTTCGTTGTCCTCCCCTTCGACAGCCAACCGTTCGTCCTGAGCTTGTCGAAGGAGAACGGTTGGCGTGCTCAGGACAGGCCTCGGCACTCGCTCGACGTACGCCACCAAGTACGTCTCGCTCGGCCACGGTCGGCCGCCACGCATCTGGCACCTATCACAAGAGCGTGACAAAAGTTATAGTGCCTGTGTTTGTTTTAGGGTGTGCGTCGGCGCCAACGCCAGAGGTTTCAAAATCGAGGCCGGCGTGGGTCGATGGAAAAATAGAGGCTCCGTATCCCACAGCTTTGTTCATTACTGGGTTCGGGATTGCTGCATCGAAAGGGGATGAGGCGCAGGCGCAGCAAAGGGCGGATGCGCAGGCCCGCGCGGAGGTTGCCAAGCAGATTCGTGTGCGAATCGCTCAAGAGATGATGGATGTTCAGAGAGAGGAGCGAGGCGCAGATCCGTTGCCCCTTTCTTCGGAGTTTACCGAGGTTGTGAATACCTCTTCGGTCGATTTGACCCTGGAAGGGGTTCAGATCCGATCCCGTTGGATCGATTCCTCGCGGGAAACCCATTATAGTCTAGCTGTTTTGGATCGAGAGGAGGCCGCTTCACGTCTTGCAAATAGCATGGATCTCTCAGTTCAACGGGGGCTTGAATGGGAGGTTTTGAGCGAACAGTACGCTTCTCAAGAGAGTATCGTCCTAGAGCTAAAGGCCCTGACCCAATCCCTGGCCTTTTTCTGGAAGGCCTTACAAGAGTACCAGATCTATCGAGTCGTTCACCCCGAGGGTCCTTCTCTCAAAGAGCCTCAAGAGATTCCGGTAACGACACGACTAGAATTTCGGCTGCTCGAGCGGGCCTCTCAAATTCGACTCGAGGTGATAGGGGGAGATCAACAACAAGGGGAGGTGGGGCATCCTCTAGACAAAAAACTCCATGTTCGTGCCACTTGGAAGGAAAATCCTTTAGAGGGGTTGCCCCTCTTTTTTTCCTTCGGCACCGGTGTGGGTGAAATTGATGAAACCGTCTTAACCGATCCATTAGGGGAGGCCGAGGCTCAAGTCCATCGCGTGGGTCCCAGTGGAAAAAGTCAGAATACCATAGATGTCCGCGTATTTTCAGGAGGGTTGCTCGATCGGGAGGAATGGGGCGAAGATTTTATTCGCTCTCTCAAATCTTTAAACGTTTCGTCCACCTCTTTTACCTACTCCCTTCTCACTACAAAATCGATCCGAGTGGGGGTTTGGATTGATCAACCCGACATCCCCAAGTTAAAAGTTTCACTCCTCGGAGAGGATGTCGCTCGAGAGCTCGCCCATGCTGGCTATCGGCTCATCGATCGATCTGTCGTAGCTAATCTGGTGAAGGGAGTGGATCCGGAAACTTTGCTATCGGCCACATCTGGAGAGCGTCTCAAAGGGACTCTCGATATTTTGGTGATTGGGGTGGTGGAGGTCACCTCTACAGAGATGATTCAGCCTGGCTTCGTTTTTGCCAGAGCCCATGGAACGATGCGTGGCCTTCGAATCGATCGGGGGACGGAGCTTTTTTTAGTGGAGGGGGAGGAGAAGGGGGCAGGCCGCGATGCTGATCAGGCTAAGATTGCCGCTATTGAAGCGTTGGGGGAAAAGTTGCCGAAGGAGGTAGTGGAAGCTCTTGAAAAGGCTCTTTAGTACAAACGCAATAAATGCAGTTATACTATTTTTGGGATTAGCCATCTTGGCGCAGGCCTCCGAGCGGATCACCGTGGAAGGGAATGCGGTCATTCTTCAAGGGGATCAGGCCTCCGCTCGAGAGAGCGCCATTCACGATGGACAGCATCGAGCCTTAGAGAAGGTCATCGAAAGACTCCTCACTTCAGAAGAGAAGATGAGCCAGCATTACGATCTTTTGTCGGAGAAAATATTTCCTGTCTACGATCGCTATATTCGAAGCTTTGAGGTGATGACGGAGGGAAAGAGCTCGGATCGCTACTGGCTTGAGATGACGGTAGAGGTTGAAACGGAACTCCTCAGAGAGGATCTGCGCAAATTGGATCTTTTGCCAAAAGGAGGGGCTGGAGAGGGACATGAGGGCACTCACCTCTTTCGACTCACCTTGTTTGACCTTCCAAGCCCTCAACTGTGGGATCAATTTCAAAAAGAGGTGAGTAAAGTTTCTGGGGTGAAAAGTGTCACGTTGCGGGCATTCTCCGCAGCCGCTCTGATTTGCGAGGTGGTGGGCTCTTTGGATGAAGAGATGTTTCAGAGTCAATTGCAAGGGCTTCCCATCGACGGTTATAAAGTGGACATGCAAAGGGAGGAGCGGGGCGAGTTTAAGCTTCGTTTTGTTCGTGCAGAATAATGAGTAGGCTGTTCAAAAAGTCTATCTGCTTCGTTGCCTTTGTCAGAATATTCACAGGGTGCGCTTCGACTCCCATCGTAGAAGTGGCCCCTGATTTTCAAGAGAAGAAGCCGGGTCTTATCGCTGTTTTGCCCGTGAATAACGCCACTGTCAATATGGACGCACCGGAGAAATTTCAGACCCTCGTCGAAGAGGGGATTCAAGCTCGAGGTTATCGTATCTTGCCCTCCGATCAGGTTCAGAAGAGGCTCGAGGAGAAAGGGATCCACTATGCTGGAGAGCTCGGGCTCTACAGCAAGCAAGAGATTAGCGAAATAGTGGGGGCCGATGGCCTCCTGTTTGTCACCCTTTTAGACTGGAACAAGACTTATTTGGTATACTATTACAACCTTCGCGTCGGGGCCTCTTTTGAACTCTATGACGGCAAGAGTGGGGAGCGACTTTGGCAAACGCAGCAAGAGGTGTTAGAACAGTTGATCGTGACCGATTCCGATTGGGTCGAGGAGGCAGCGGCTCTTCACCTGTTTACCTTTATTGAGCCTTATGCGCGGCAGCTGGTCTTTATTAGTTTGAAAACCTTGCCGGAGGGGCCTTATTATTCGGGGGATCGCTGGTATTCGATCTTGCGTCCCTTTCCGGCGCGGCCTGGCCCCAGACGACGTCGGCATTATTAAGAGACAGGAGGAAAACGATGAGAACCCAACAAATCATTCTCGTTGGATTGTTTTTAGGGATCTTTGGGATTGTCTGGGGGATTGTCCTGGCTTTGGAGACCCAAGGTCCTAAGAAAAGGGTCGCTATTGTCGATTTTGAGAACAAGACTGCTTACGGTCAGGAAAAATTAGGGCGAGCGGCCTCCGATATTTTAACGACGGAGCTTGTCAAAGCAAAACGCTTCATCGTTGTGGAGAGAGAGGCTCTCGATAAACTTTTAGAGGAGCAAAAATTGGGATTGAGTGGAGTTCTCGATGAAACGACCGCTGCAAAAACAGGCCGCGTCCTGGGGGCTCAAGCGATTGTGACAGGATCGATCTCGGAGTTTGGAGAGGCCAAAAAAGAGTCCAAACATCTCTTCAAGAAGAAAGTTACACTGGTAGAATGCGCTGCCGATGTTCGAGTGGTCGATACCACCACGGGGGAGATCGTTTACGCCGATTCAGGGGTAGGGCAAGTGGAGGTGGAGTCCAAACATTTCTTGTCCGGAAGAGCGGGCTACGATGAAACGCTTGCCGGAAAATGCCTTCGAGCTGCGCTCACGCAGGTGATTAACAACGTCATTGGACAGATGGAGACCCTCACGTGGCGAGGGAGGGTGGCCGCAATTCGGGAGGGGATGCTCTATATCAACGCTGGTGAAAAGGCCGGTTTAATAAAAGGGATTGTCCTTCAGGTGCGAGGGAAAGGGGAGGCGATTATCGATCCGGACACCGGTTTAGAGATGGGTGAGGCGATCGGCCCCCAAAAAGCGGTTGCTGAAGTGACGGAATATTGTGGAAAAGATTGCGCGATGGCCAAGATCAAAGATGGGGGGCAGGCGCAAGTGGGGGATGTGGTGACGGTGATGGAGGGAGATAAAGATGAGTAGGCTGATGCGTAGGCTGCTTAAAAAGTCCATCTGCTTCGTTGGTCTCGTCGGAGTGTTTGCAGGATGTGCCTCAGGGCCTGCGGTGGAGCAAACGGCAGCCCCACTACAAACTCATGGCCCTAAAAAACGGGTGGCTGTGGTCGATTTTGTGAACAAATCGGACTTTGGAGCCGACCGTCTAGGGAAGGGAGCGGCCGATATCTTAACCACAGAACTCGTCAAATCCAATCGGTTCATTGTAGTTGAGCGGGCAAAGTTAGAAAAACTTTTGGACGAGCAGGGGCTGGCGTTATCCGGCGTTGTCGACGAGGCAACGGCCGCAAAAACGGGAAGGGTTTTAGGACTGAATGCTATCCTGACCGGGGCCATCTCTCAGTTTGGCACTAAGATTGAGGGGCAAAACCTAGGCCTCTATCGAAGCAAGAAACAGACCGCAGAGTGTATGGTCGATGTCCGAGTGATCGATGTGAGCACAGGCCAGATCCTTTTAGCGGAATCAGGGATGGGGAAGGTCGACGTGGGATCGGAGCAGTTCTTGGGTTTAGGAAGCCAAAAAGGGTTTGATGAAACATTGCCGGGAAAGGCCCTTCGGGCGGCCATCACTCAGTTGATGAGTGGGATCGTGGGGCAACTCGAATCGGTCGAGTGGAGGGGAAAGATCGCTTCTATTCAGGGGGACAAAATTTATGTCAACGCGGGGAAAGAGACCGGCCTTCAGATTGGGGATCGATTGCGGGTTCGAGGGAAAGGGGAGGAGATTGTCGATCCCGACACCGGCATTGCCATTGGAGAATCGCTCGGGGCGGAAAAAGGGGTGATCGAAGTAAAAGAGCACTTTGGAGCCGATGGGGCCATTGCCCAGATCGTATCAGGCAACGGCTTTTCACGCGGGGATGCTGTGCAACGGACTGAAAACAACATTTGAGGAGGAAGAAATATGAAAAGGATTTTGCTTTTTTTCTTAATAGTTGGCATTGGCCTTCTGGCAGCGCAATGCAGCACGATGCCAAAGACAACGGTCTCCGGTCTGGGAAACGAAGGCAAAGTGGTGATTCTTTGCGAACCTTCTAACGCCTGGGTTTACGTGGATGGGAACAAGGTTGGCAAAGCCTCTAAATTTGATTCTGAATCGAATCCTCTCACTCTCAGCAATGGAAGCCACGTCATTGAGTTGAGGAAAAAGGGGTATCAAAGCTATCGCAAAGAGGTCTACGTTGGAAACCGGGTGTTACAGAGGGTCGAAGCAACCCTTACAAAGGAATAAAGTTTGAAATGAGTTCTAGTTTGCGTTGGCCATTCAACATTCCCAATACGGTTACGTTAGCGCGAATCCTTCTCACTGTTCCGGCCCTCGTTTTTCTTCTTCAAAAGGAGTACGCGCTTGCCCTGTGGTTATTCTTAATCTGCTCCGTGACCGACGGATTGGATGGTTTTCTCGCTCGATATCTCAATCAACGCACCCCCTTAGGGACCTTTCTCGATCCGTTAGCCGATAAACTTCTTGTCGTTTCATTTTTGATAGGGTTGACCCTCATGGGGGAGATTCCATTATGGTTTACGGCCATTCTATTGAGTCGGGATGGGGTTATAGCCATTGGAACCTTCGTCCTCTTTTCAAAAACAGCATGTCGTGAGATCTCGCCCACCTTTATTGGAAAAACAGCAACCGTTTTTGCATTCGGCGTGGTTTTGTTGACGTTGTTCGAACTTGGGACCCACTCCCATTTTTGGAAAAAGATGGCCCGCTCTATTCCCTCATTGTTGGTGGTGACTATTGGGTTTTCTCTTTACTCTGCGGGACAGTATGTTGCGCACTCCTTAAAAGAGATTCGAGAGGCCCCCTCCCATTCCTAATGAGCTTGTGGTGATTAAAAACAGATGTTATATTGATACCTTATGGCTAAGGAGCTACCATGAACTCGGGGTTACGAAGTCTAACACTCTGGATCCTTTTCATACTGCTATTGTTCACTTTGGTTCATCAGGTGTTCAACGCGCCTCGATCGAATGACAAAGAGGTCAAATTTAGCGATTTCGTCCAGTCCGTCCAGATGGATCAGGTTCAAGAGGTGACGATCCAGGGCAGCCAGATCACGGGGACCTACCAAGACGGGCAAAGCTTTAAAACCTTTTCTCCTGAAGATCCTGCGCTGATTACAATCCTTCGTGAGAAAGGGGTGGCCATCACAGCCAAGCCGGAGGCCCAAGATCCGTGGTGGAAACAGCTCCTCTTCTCTTTAGTCCCAATTCTTTTGTTGGTGGGTGTGTGGGTTTTTTTCATGCGGCAGATGCAGATGGGGGGAGGGAAAGCGATGAGTTTTGGCAAGAGCCGCGCCCACCTTCTTACGGAACAGTCCTCGAAGGTCACTTTTAAGGATGTGGCGGGGATTGAAGAGGCCAAAGCGGAGTTGGAAGAGATCATCGGTTTTTTAAAGGATCCCAAAAAATACACGCGACTCGGGGGAAGAATCCCAAAAGGGGTTCTCCTTGTGGGTTCTCCAGGGACCGGCAAAACCCTCCTGGCGAAAGCCATTGCGGGGGAGGCTGGCGTCCCGTTCTTTAGCATTAGCGGCTCTGATTTTGTGGAGATGTTTGTAGGTGTGGGAGCGTCGGTGACCGGTGATACACCTATTTTGATACGCACGAATGGAGAGACACAACTGATCCCTGTTGGCGAGTTTGTGGATCGTTATTATGAAGAGGAAGAAGAGGGATTCATGGTTTCGGTCAGTGACGTAGAAACCCTTGGTTTTGAGGAACGTGACTCCAAATTTAAGGGTTCTCCAAAACTTTTTGTGAAAGGAAGCGCCTGGAAACAAGTCCAGGGGGTCTATCGCCATCGGATAACGGAAATCTGTGAGATTCACTATCTCGGTGGTATCGTTCGCACCACCGTTGATCATAGTCTCTTTATCCGCACGCGGAATGGCATTAAACCCGTTGCAGCGTGCGATTTGAAATCCGGTGACGTGTTGGTGAATCTCCCACTCAAAGTGCGCGGTGAGTATTTGGCTGAGCACGGCACGCCCCATACCGTTCGGGCGCATGAGTTTGCTCCTCTTGTAGAACCTCTTTTTCTTGACATCTACGAACATCAGGAAGAAACAGAAGCGGAATACGCGTTTGCGATGGCTCAACAAGGGATGATGAGTCAAGCGGCTATTGCCGCCGTTGTGGGTGTTTCCCAGGCAACAGTAGGTCATTGGCAGACTGGGAAACATCAGCCACGTGCTTTGTCGCCTAACTATACGGATACGGTTCTACCAGAACGTATCTCTGTGACCCCTGATTTGATGAAGCTCTTTGGTTATTACACAGCAGAGGGACGAGAGAATGGATGTCTGGAGTTTACCTTTGGAAGACATGAAACGGATTTACATTCCGACTGCGTTGCAATCGGGGAACGTCTGTTTGGCATTCAGCCGAAGGTTAAGCACACAGTGGATAACAGCACGAAAATCATCTTCTATTCAGCGCCACTCGGTCGGTTCTTCGCTAAACACTGCGGCACGGGGAGTCATAGTAAACACGTTCCGGGATGGCTTTGGGATCTGCCTCGAGAGTATTTTGAGGCCTATCTTGAAGGTTACGCGCGTGGCGATGGTTATACGACCCCTGAAGGAAAGCTCAGTATGACCTCGGTCAGTCACCCATTGATCTTAGAGTTGACTTGGCTTGCAGCGATGCATGGAATCAAAGTAGGGGTGCGCCACATGCAACTGCCAGATCAAGGTAAGAAACCGATTGTTCGTGAGGTTCTTGTCAAGCCGTTCGATGGTTATGTTTATGATCTGTGTGGTTGTGAAAATGAAGCATTTTTCGGTGGTGAAAAACCGGTTCTACTACACAACAGCCGGGTAAGGGATCTCTTCATCCAAGGGAAGAAGAATGCTCCTTGCATTATTTTTATTGATGAGATTGATGCCGTGGGGCGTCATCGTGGAGCAGGGCTTGGAGGGGGACACGATGAACGGGAACAGACGCTCAATCAACTTCTGGTCGAGATGGACGGGTTCGAGTCCAAAGCGGGGGTTATCTTAATTGCGGCGACCAATCGGCCAGATGTGTTGGATCCCGCTCTTCTTCGACCCGGCAGATTTGACCGGCAGGTGGTGGTCCCCCGACCCGATGTTCGAGGGCGTGAAGAGATCCTCAAAGTCCACAGCGGAAAAACAACATTGAGCCCGGAGGTCTCGCTGGCTATTATTGCTAAAGGGACGCCGGGGTTTACGGGAGCGGATCTAGAAAATCTTGTCAACGAAGCGGCGCTCCTTGCAGCCCGTGGCAATAAGGATGCCATCGGGATGAGCGATTTTGAGAAGGCCAAGGACAAGGTCTTAATGGGGGCAGAGCGAAAAAGCATGATCATTAGTGAAAAGGAGAAAAGGACCACCGCGGTTCATGAGGCAGGGCACACCCTCGTTGCCAAAATGATTCCGGGGACCGATCCGGTTCACAAGGTGTCGATTATCCCTCGAGGGATGGCGTTAGGGGTCACTCAGCAGCTTCCCGAGGAGGACAGATACACGATGACCGAAGAGGCTGCCCGCAATAGTATTGCGGTGTTGATGGGAGGACGGGCTGCAGAGGAGGTTGTTTTTAGCACTCGAACGACGGGGGCGGGAAACGATATTGAAAAGGCGACGGAATTGGCTCGAAAAATGGTTTGCGAGTGGGGGATGAGTCCTGCCATTGGGCCTTTGGCTTTTGGGAAAAAAGAGGAGGCAATCTTCTTAGGAAAAGAGTTGTCAACCCACAAAGATTACAGTGAATCTACCGCTCAGCAGATTGATCATGAGATCCGTAGAATTGTCCACGAAGAGTACGAACGAGCAAAAAAGACGATACAAGATTTTCGAAAAGCCTTAGACAAACTTGCCGAAGTTTTGTTAGAGCGTGAAGTGATTGAAGGAAGCGAGATCGATCAAATCCTTCGCCAAGCGGGGGTAGTGCAGTCACTCTAAACTTAGACCATCATGTTCATGTCATGGGGATTTTAAACGTGACCCCAGACTCTTTCTCGGGGGATGGAATCGATTCCGATCCGCAGAGAGCGGTGGCTTATGGTCAGAAACTGGTAGAGGAGGGGGCGGATATCCTGGATGTTGGAGGGGAATCGACGCGCCCTGGGGCTAAAGCGATTTCTGAGGAAGAGGAGATTCGAAGAGTGATTCCTGTCGTTGAGGCCCTTGCGAGGAGTTGTCCCATTCCACTCTCTGTCGACACTCGGAAAGCGGCCGTTGCAAGGAAAGCTTTGGAAGCTGGAGCAGAGATCGTCAACGATGTGAGTGGATTGCGGTACGATCCCCAGATGCTCTCTTTGATTAGGAAAGCCCCTTGCTATTTTGTCCTGATGCATAGTCGTGGAACCCCGGAGACGATGCGCAGCGAGGCGTGTTACTCCTCGGTTGTTCAAGAGGTGTATCAATTCTTTACCGATTCACTCCAAAGGTTAGAAGAGGCAGGGGTGGGTCGAGAGCGTATCTGGTTGGATCCCGGATTGGGATTTGCAAAACGGCTAGAACACAATCTGGAGTTGCTGGATGGATTAGATCGATTCATCTCGCTGGGATATCCTCTGCTGGTGGGACCTTCGCGGAAATCTTTTATCGGTGAAATTTTGAAAAGCGAAAACGAAAACAGACTGGAAGGAACACTTGCGGCCGTTGCTATTTCCGTTTATAAAGGAGCTCAGATCGTTCGCGTTCATGATGTGGCGGCGACGAAGAGGTTTCTAACCGTTTTTGAAGCCATTTTAAAAAGGGCGGTCCACGTATGACTTCCTACTTATTCCATTGGGCGGTTGCCATTGTCGATGTGGCGATCGTTTCTTTCTTGATCTATCAGATTCTTCTCTTGATTCGTGGAACGCGGGCGGTTCAAGTTTTGTTGGGGCTTGTTTTTTTGTTTGGGACCTTCATCCTTTCGGAACGTTTGGGATTGGTGACCCTACACTGGATCCTCAATAATTTCTTGAGTTCTGTGGTTCTAGTGGCCATTATTCTCTTTCAACAAGATATCCGACGGGGGCTTGCCCGTTTCGGGAAAACTCCTTTCTTCTCTCGAGGTGGGGCCATTGAAGAGGTTGAACATATCGAGAATATCGTGAAGGCTTGTGTGAGCCTTTGTTCAAGACGAATCGGTGGACTGATTGTTTTAGAACGGGAGATTGGCTTGAACGAATACCTCGAGATCGGCACTACCCTGGATGCCAAGGTCTCTCGAGAGATGATTGTCTCTGTTTTTCAGCCCACCTCTCCGCTCCACGATGGAGCGATTATTATCCAAAGAGGACGAATCACGGCGGCCGGCTGCTTTCTTCCTCTCAGTGGGAGCCCCGATGTGGATCGAGACCTGGGAACCCGTCATCGAGCGGCCATTGGTTTGACGGAGGAGACGGATGCGGTGGTTGTTGTGATCTCTGAAGAGGGGGGAAGCATCTCTTTGGTCACCGGCGGGAAAATCACTCGAGATCTGGATGCCAACTCCTTAAGACAGATTTTGCAGGGGCTCTTTCTGAGCAAAAAGAGAGAGGTTACTTAAAAACCATGTTTAAAAATGGCTTATCCTCGAAATGGATCTCAGGCAACCTCGTGTTAAAACTCCTCTCCTTGGCGTTAGGGGTCCTCCTCTGGCTCCTCGTCTCGGGTCAGCACAAGATGGAGCTAGGGTTGATCGGATCGCTCCGGTTTGATAATATGCCTTCCTCTTTGATGATGGTCAACGAACCGGTTGATTCCCTCGATGTTCGGGTGATGGGACCGAGGACCGTTCTTTTTAATTTAGTGGAGGATCGACTCATTTATCCATTGGATCTAACAGGGGTGCAGGCAGGACAAACCTCGTTTGTTATTGAGCCTGATCGGTTTATACTCCCGATGGGGGTTCATATCACTCGAGTGAATCCTTCAAACATTGCGGTGGTTTTGGACAATGTCGTTTTAAAAGAGGTTCCTATTCGAGTGGAGTTGGTGGGAACCCCTCCCGAAGGGTATCAATTAGGGAGTGTGGAATCGATTCCTCCAACGGTTGTGCTTCGTGGAGCCAAGAACGCGATTTCCCCAATCGATCGGATATCGACAGAGCCGATTAGCATTATGGATAGTCCAGGCATCCTCCAGAGGGAGGTAGAGCTCTCCATCCCAAGGATTCCTCTACAATCGGTCACTCCTCGAACCGTGAAGGCGACCATCGAGATTATTCCGGTGGAGGCGCAACATGAGCCGTAAGCTATTTGGCACCGATGGGGTGCGAGGGGTTGCTAATACCCCTCCTATGACGCCCGAAATCATTCTCCGACTGGGTCAAGCGGCCACCGTTTACCTCACCCAACAGAGTCCATCGCGTCGAGGGATTGTGATTGGGAAGGATACTCGCCTGTCGGGCTATATCTTCGAAACAGTGTTGGCTTCAGGGATCTGTTCCATGGGAAATAATGTTTATCTGGCAGGGCCATTACCCACTTCGGGAGTCTCTTTTTTAACGCGAAAACTTCATCTGGATGGCGGAATTGTCATTTCAGCCTCTCATAATCCTTATTACGACAATGGAATCAAATTCTTTAAGTCGGATGGATTCAAACTTTCAGATGAAGCGGAAGAGGCCATTGAGAAGTGGATGGAGGGAGATCTGGAGAGTCGCAGGGTTTCCTCCTCTCAAATTGGGAAGGCATTCCGTGTGAATGATGCGGTGGGGCAGTATGTCTCATTTCTCAAATCGACGTTTCCCACGGGAAGAGATCTAAAGTCTCTCAAAGTCGTTATCGATTGCGCTCATGGAGCGGCCTATCGGGTGGCTCCACAGGTGTTTGAAGCATTGGGGGCCACCGTCATTAAGATGGGGGTGGAGCCCAATGGAAAAAATATCAATGAAGGAAGCGGAGCTCTGGCTCCAGCAGGGCTAGCCGGACGGGTGGTAGAGGAGGGAGCCCACGTGGGGATTGCCCTGGATGGAGACGCCGACCGGGTCGTTTTTGTCGATGAAAAAGGGAGGGTTCATGAAGGGGATGAAGTTCTGATGCTTTGCGCGTTGGAACTTCAGAAAAAGGGGGAATTGAATCATAACACCGTTGTGACAACCGTGATGAGTAACATGGGGTTAGAGTTGGCCCTGACTCCTCATGGCATCCAAGTTTTAAGGAGCTGTGTTGGGGATCGCTATCTTTCGAATGAGATGATTCGTCGAGGATGCAATCTTGGAGCCGAGTCTTCAGGCCATTTTCTCTTTCTGGATTACAATACCACCTGCGATGGGATTATTGCGGCCCTTCAAGTTTTAGCGATCCTAACGGAGCGTCAAAAGCCGCTTTCAGAGCTTCTCTCCGGTTTCGTTCGCCTGCCGCAAGTTCTTACCAATGTTTCTGTCAAAACAAGGTGCGACTTTAATGAGGTGATTCCGATCAAGCAAGCGATCCAGTTCGCCCAAGATCGATTGGCGGGAAAGGGAAGGATCTTCGTCCGTTTTTCAGGGACAGAGCCGCTCGTGCGCATCTTGGTGGAGGGGGAGAGGGAGGAAGAGATTCACGCTATCGCCAAAGAGGTGGCCGATACATTCCAAAAGCATCTCGGAGGGTAGAGATGGGACTGCCACGCCTGGGCGTCAATGTAGATCATATTGCAACAGTTCGCCAAGCCAGGCAAGGGATCCGACCGGATCCTATCGAAGCCGCACTTCAAGCGCAGCGAGCAGGAGCCCATGGGATCGTGGCTCATCTTCGTGAAGATCGACGCCATATTCAAGACCGTGATATCACCCTTCTGGCGGCTAAAGTTCGAAGACTAGACCTCGAGATGGCTGCCACAGTCGAGATGGTTCAAAGGGCTGTTCAGCATCGCCCCGCGCTGGTCACCGTGGTTCCGGAGCGGCGTCAAGAGCTCACAACAGAGAGTGGCTTAAACGTCCAAAAGCAACTTCGAATCTTGCGACGTCGTCTTCAACCTCTTTTCAACGCGAGAATTCCTGTGGCCCTTTTTGTCGATCCCGATCCAGAACAGATTCGAGCGGCAGTCGATCTGGGGATTGAGATCATCGAACTCAACACGGGACGTTATAGCGAGGCTAAAACTCAGAGCAAGAGAAAACGGGAACTCCATCGAATTCATCAAGCGGTTGTGCTCTGCAAGGAAAAGGGGCTGCGTGTGAATGCGGGACACGGCTTAGATTATGATAATGTGGTCCCCGTGGCGCGAATCCCCGAGATTGAGGAATTCAATATCGGCTTTAGCATCGTGAGCCGAGCTGTTTTTGTAGGAATCCAAACGGCAGTGCGAGAGATGATCGATCTCCTCCATTCTGCGCGAAAGTTGTCATTATGATTACACTGACGACACGTGAAGAGATTCGAGCCCTCGATCAAGAAGCCTCAAAACGTTTTGGAGTACCATCCTTGACTCTCATGGAGAACGCGGGTCGCGGAGCCGCGGAGGAGCTTGCAAGACGGCTTCAACCTCAAGACCGATGCGCGTTTTTCGTGGGGAAGGGGAACAATGGCGGAGATGGCTACACCATGGCTCGCCATCTTCAGCAAACCGGTTTTTCCACCACAATCTTTCGATTGGTGAAAAAGGGGGAGGTTCAAGGAGATGCCAAAACCCAGAGAGAGGCTGCAATTGCGGGAGGGATCGAAGAGGTGGACATCTCTTCTCGGACCCTTTTCCGGAACCAACAACTTGCCATCAAAAAATTTGATTGGCATGTGGATGGGATTTTAGGAGTAGGTCTGTCTTCCCCGTTGTCGGGACTTTACAAGGAGGTCGTCGATTTTATCAATGAAGCCTCGAAAAAGAGGGTGGCCTTGGATATTTCCACCGGATTGGATGCCAACACCGGTCATATTCTTGGGGCGGCCGTCAAAGCCGATATGACATTAACTTTTGGCCTGCCCAAAGTAGGTCAGGCTGTTTATCCTGGGGTGGATTTCACCGGAGAACTGCGAACCCTCGATATTGGCTGGCCCGATCGTTTGTTGAAAAGACACCGGCCGACTCATTTTTTGGTCGAGGCCTCGGATATTCAGGAGAGGATCCCCCCGAGAGATCCCCGCACCCATAAAGGGGATTTTGGGCATGTTTATCTTTTGGCCGGTTCCCGAGGAAAGATGGGGGCGGCGGCGTTAGCGGGAACGGCGGTTCTTCGGAGTGGCGCGGGGCTTCTGACCCTCGGTTGTGTGGAGAGTCAGGCTTTTGTGTTAACCCGGAAATTGATGGAGGCGATGACCGATCCTCTTCCTGAAACGACGGAAGGAACTCTTGCTTTAAAAGGGCTTCCAAAAATTGAAAGATCGTTGAAAGGGAAAAATGTTCTCGCTCTAGGACCGGGACTCTCGCAAAATCAAGAGACCATTTCACTGATCCTCAAGCTCCTCCAGAAAATTAAAATCCCCATCGTGATCGATGCGGATGGTTTAAATGCCTTGGCCACAGAGACCTCGATACTGAAAAAAATTAAAGGGCCTGTTGTGTTGACGCCTCATCTCGGGGAATTCTCCCGTTTAACAGGAGTTTCTGTCGTGGAAGGAGAGAAAGATCGAGTGAAGTGGGCCTCCTTGTTTTCAAAGAAGCACAAAGTTTGGGTGATTCTAAAAGGGGCCAGATCGATTATCGCAACGCCCCATGGGGAGAGCTACATCAATCCCACAGGAAACCCTGGGATGGCCACCGCCGGAATGGGGGATGTTTTAACAGGGATTGTTGCCGGCTTTTTAGCCCAAGGGCTCTCTCCAACGGATGCTGCTATCGTTGCGACTTACCTTCATGGAGCTGCTGGGGATGAGATTGCACGGCGAAAGGGCTCTCGTGGCTTGCTAGCCTCCGATCTTCTGAAAGTATTGCCCCGAGTCATTCAAAAGCATAAATAAACAATGAAGTCCATCTCTTTTACCACAAAAAGTGCAGAGGAGACGATGGAGTTAGGGCGTCGGTTTGGGAATCTGTTGCGACCCAACGATGTCGTTGCGCTCTGCGGCCCTTTAGGGAGCGGGAAGACCTGTTTCTCTAAAGGGGTTGCTTTGGGTCTCGGTGTTTCTTCAGCCGATGAAATTGTGAGCCCCACCTTTGTTCTGATTCAGGAGGCCCAAGGAAGAATTCCACTTTTTCACGTCGATCTTTATCGGATCGAGAAATGGACCGAGATCGAAGATCTTGGATTGGAGGAGTATGGGTCTCGTGGAGGGGTCTGTTTGGTCGAGTGGGCCGAGAGAGCGAAACCTTTTCTTCCCCAAGAAACCCTCTGGATCACTTTTGAGATCCTAGGAGAAAACGAACGCCGCATCGATTTTGCCTCTTCAGAAAGCCATGATATACTGGCCCAACTGTGCCTTTAGTCGTCCAAAAATATGGGGGAACGTCGGTTGCCAGTTTGGATCGGATCCGCAGCGTTGCGAAGCAGGTGGTGGCCCGTCACAAAGAGGGGAATCAGGTGGTGGTGGTTGTCTCTGCGATGGCGGGGGAGACCAACCGCTTGATCGACCTGGCTCTGTCCGCAAGTTCCAAACCCGACATGCGGGAATACGATGCCCTGGTTGCAACTGGAGAACAGGTGACCTCTGCCTTGTTGGCCTTGATCTTAAGATCGATGGGGGTTGAGGCCCGCTCCTTTCTGGGACATCAAGTTCGAATCGTCACCAATAATGCCTCTTCAAAAGCCCGCATCTTGAGAATTGAAGCCGATCGGTTACGAAAAATTTTGAATCGAGGATGGATTGCGGTTGTGGCCGGATTCCAAGGAGTGGATGAGGAGGGGAACATCACAACGTTGGGACGAGGCGGGTCCGATACCACAGCGGTGGCTTTGGCTTCGGCCCTCCGAGCGGATCGTTGTGAGATTTTTACGGATGTCGAGGGGGTTTATACGACCGACCCCGGCATTTGTCCTAACGCGCGGAAACTTTCTAAAATCAGTTATGATGAGATGCTCGAAATGGCCAGCCTTGGAGCCAAAGTTCTTCAAACCCGTTCTGTCGAATTTGCAAAAAGATACCAAATCCCGGTGGAGGTGAAATCATCGCTTGTGAACCGACCGGGAACCCTTGTTACAGTGGAGGATCCGTCCATGGAAAATATTCTTGTGTCGGGTGTAACCTATGACCGGAATGAGGCCAAAGTGACCATTCTAAAGGTTCCGGATAGAC
This sequence comes from Deltaproteobacteria bacterium, assembly GCA_016202395.1. Lineage (GTDB taxonomy): Bacteria > JACQOV01 > JACQOV01 > JACQOV01 > JACQOV01 > JACQOV01. Next base: position 16,468 of record JACQOV010000038.1, on the reverse strand, counting down.
CCGGAGTGGCGGCAAAGATCTTTGCTCCGCTGATGGACGCCAACATCAGCGTCGACATGATCATCCAGAACGTGAGTACCAAGGGGTATACCGATTTGACCTTTACCGTGGCCAAGTCTGATCTTTCACTCGCGCTCGAAATTATTCAAAGGTTAGCCTCTCAGATCGGCGCCAAGGATGTCATTGCGGACAAAGGGATCGCTAAGGTTTCCATCATCGGTTTGGGGATGCGTTCCCATGCGGGAGTGGCTTCGAAGATGTTTCAATCGCTGGCCCGCGCGGGGATTAATATTCAGATGATCAGTACATCGGAGATCAAGATCTCTTGCGTGATTGACGAAAAATACACGGAGCTTGCCGTTCGGGTTCTTCACGATGCCTTTGAGCTCGGCAACCTCCCACGCCCTCGATCTAAAACGGGGAAAAAGAAATCTCGATGAAGAAGATCTATATCTACGACACCACTCTTCGAGATGGGGCTCAAACCCAGGAGATCTCTTTCTCTGTGGAAGATAAACTCCGAATTGCGCAGAAGCTCGCGGAGTTTGGGGTCGATTATGTCGAAGGGGGATGGCCCGGTTCCAATCCACGCGATGTGGAGTTTTTTCAAAAAGCCAGGGAGATCGCTTGGAATAAAACCAAACTGACTGCGTTTGGAAGCACCCGAAGAAAAGGAGTTCGGCCGGAAACCGATCCCAATCTTGGCGCCCTGATCGATGCGGGAACCCCTGCGGTGACTCTTTTTGGAAAATCTTGGGATTTCCATGTCGTTCATCTTTTGAAGGTCTCTTTGGATGAGAACCTTGATATGATTCGAGAGTCGATAGATTATTTAAAAAAGAATGTGGGTGAAGTGATTTACGATGCAGAGCACTTTTTCGATGGTTACAAAGAGAATCGAGAATACGCTCTAAAAACCGTTCAAGCCGCAGTAGAGGGGGGAGCGGATCAACTGGTTTTGTGTGACACCAACGGAGGGTCTCTTCCCCACGAAGTCGCGGAGATTGTTAAAAAGATGTTTGCCCAGTTGAAGGTCCCGCTAGGGATTCATTGTCATAACGATGGGGATGTGGCGGTCGCCAACTCTTTAGTTGCGGTTCAACAGGGGGTCACCTCTGTTCAGGGAACGTTTAACGGCTATGGCGAGCGATGTGGGAATGCCAACCTCACCTCCGTGATCCCTGATCTCCAACTCAAAATGGGATATCTCTGTGTGCCTTCAGAGAACCTTTCTCAATTGAGAGAGGTCTCCCGGTTTGTCGAGGAGCTTGCCAATCTTCCTCCACGGATCCATCGTCCTTACGTGGGGGATGCGGCTTTTGCTCATAAAGGGGGGGTTCATGTCAGCGCTGTTCGGGAAAATCCGAAGGCCTACGAGCATATTGCGCCGGAGGCTGTCGGAAATAAAAGAAATATTCTGGTCTCTGATCTTGCTGGAACAGCGAATGTGTTGGAGAAGGCGGAGCGATTTGGAGTCCAACTGGAGAAGAAAGATTCTCGAGTGAAGAAGATCTTGGAGGAGCTTAAGAAACTTGAGCACCAAGGATATCAATTTGAAGGGGCCGAGGCCTCCTTTGAGCTCCTGATGAAAAAGGCTTTAGGGAAATACAAGAAATTGTTCCGATTGATCGATTTTTGCGTGATTGACGAAAAGCGCAAAGAGGAGGAGGCGCCTCATTCGAAGGCAACGATCACGATAGAGGTGGATGGGCAAAAGGAGCACGCGACAGCAGAGGGGAATGGCCCCGTCAATGCGTTGGATAACGCCCTTCGTAAAGCCTTAGAGAAATTTTTTCCAGCGCTGAAAGAGGTGGAATTGCTCGATTATAAAGTGCGCGTGTTAAGCGGTCATCAGGGGACAGGATCGACCGTTCGAGTTCTGATTGAGTCGGGAGATCGTCACGATCGGTGGGGGACCGTCGGTGTTTCTGAGAACATCATTGAAGCGAGTTGGCAGGCCTTAATGGACAGTGTGGAATACAAACTTTTAAAGGAAAGAAGTGAAAAACGATTATAAGAAGGGATGCTTGCATTTTCTGATTCTATCCATTTTTCTTTTATGTGGATTCTCTTTCCCTATAGGCGACTCGGGGAAGTCTCATTCACAAGAGGAATCTTTCCTCGAGAGGGTTGAAAATGGCCTGTCTCAAGGGGTTATTGCCTCATCCGGTTCTAGCTTTTTTAAAAACGGAACATGTCTTGTTGTTTATAATGATTTTTACGGAAAAGTTCATGCGGGAACTCTTCCGATGGATGGAGCCAAAAGTCAGACTTTAAACTTGCCGATTTCCATTAATGAAGGAGATCTCTTTGACTTGCAACAGCTGTCGGGAGTGGGTGAAAATATTTCACAATCCATGGTTCGTGAAAGGGGTCGAAGAGGCGTATTCCACCTATGGGAGGAGCTGCTCGAAATTCCTGGAATTGGTTCTAAGAAATTAGAAATTTTAAAACAGGAGGGGACGTTAGAGGGGGGTTGGAGGGGTCAACTCCATAATCATTCAGAGGAATAGTATTGTTGCAATGCTTTCTCAATTTGGATTTGAGGCGCGATCATGGGTTCTAGCTCCAACCCCGTTGCGCGCGCAAGCACTTTTTGGTGCCTTTTATCCCAAGGATCGACCATCGCGATGCGAAGTCGATTTTTGTGGATCTCTATAGGAATCGCTTTACAACGCATTGCAATGGGACGCGGGAGCTGTTTAATCACGTCAGGATGGATGTTTTCTAGGATTTGAGGATGAGCGTAAGGAATTTGAAGAGATTGACTCAGGTAGAAGGCCATTCGTTCTAATGAAACGTAACCAAGATCAACCAGCAAGGAGCCTAATCTCAAACTGCGCTTTTCCTGCAGTTCTAGGGCTTTTTTTAATTGATCTCTATCGATGGCTTTTTCTTGAAGAAGAAAAGAGCCCAGTCGCCGCATACCCCATTTTTTAAAAATGAAGGGCATTGTTGATGGCGCTCCTTGGCGATGGGATGTCTTAATCTTAGCATTTGCTGTGGAAGTGTCAACAGAAAGATGGATGTTCTATTGACGTAACGCGTCAGACCTTACAAAATGTTTTCAAGAGATTAACGTGCAAAAAGAAATGACGCCGATTGTTCAAGGGAAACGGTTGGTTAAACGCTATGGAGAGGTTCAGGCGTTGCAAGGGATTCATTTTTCGATTTGTTCGGGAGAGTGTGTGGGTTTTTTAGGACCCAATGGTGCTGGGAAAACGACCCTTCTTCATATGATGTCGGGGATTGTTCAGAAAACTTCAGGAGATCTCACTCTGTTGGGTCTCGATATTTCGAAACAGGCGCGGGAAATCAAAGCCCGGATCGGTGTTCTTCCCCAGGAAAATAATCTTGATCCCGATTTTACCGTTGAAAATAATCTCAGAGCTTATGCCCGATACTTTGGCATTTCGGGAAAGTTGGCTCAATCTCGAGTCGAAGAGCTTCTCCATTTCATTCAGTTGTACGATAAACGCAAGGCAAAGATCTCGGAGCTTTCGGGCGGCATGAAAAGACGTCTCATGCTGATCCGTTCCCTCGTGAATAATCCAGAGTTTTTAATATTGGATGAGCCCACCACAGGGCTTGATCCTCAAGCGCGGCACGTTATTTGGCAAAAGCTTCGAAGCCTTAAAAGCTCCGGTAAAACGATGGTTCTGACAACGCACTACATGGAAGAGGCTGCGCAGCTTTGCGATCGATTGTACATGATCGATCGTGGAAAAATACTGGCGGAGGGCAAGCCTCAGGAGCTCATTCATCGGTATGTGGGGAAAGAGGTTTTAGAGATCCGATTGCGGAAAAAGGAGAAGGATCGACTTTTAGAGAGGTTAGAAGGGCTCGATTTTGAATCGGAAGAGATCGAAGATACTCTCTATTTATTTCCTCGGGATTCGGAAGCGGTCTTAAGGCGTTTAGTGGAGTTCGACGTTCAGGAGCTTCAACGGCGTCCTTCAACGTTAGAAGATCTTTTTTTCAAGTTAACAGGGCGAGGTTTGCACGAATGAAGATCTCAATCCCAGCTTGGAGAAGTTTAAAAGTTCTTCAGAGGAACTTGGATGTTTGGAGGGCTCATTGGCTCTCGAGCATTATCGCTAATCTCGGGGAGCCGATCTTGTATCTCTTTGTGTTGGGGGTAGGTTTGGGGCGGTTAGTTCCTGAGGTGAATGGAATGAGTTATCTCTATTTTCTCGCGCCTGGCATTATGGTGGCCGCAGCGATGAATAGCGCTAGCTACGAGTGCACCTTTGGCTCCTACACACGGATGATGACTCAGAAGAGCTATGAGGCGATTTTGATGACGCCGATCTCAGTAGAAGAAATTGTTATTGGAGATGTTTTGTATGGAGCTCTTAAAGGGCTCTTTAGTGCGACGGCGCTAGCAGCCCTATTGGTTCTCATCGATGTGATTGATCTCACTCCCGCATTGCTCTCTATCCCGCTTCTATTTTTAACAGGATTTCTTTTCGCCTGCCTTTCGATGATCGTAACGGCGCTCTCTCCCTCCTATGAGTTCTTCTCGTATTATTTTACGCTCTTTATTACCCCCATGTTTTTGCTTTCCGGAGTTTTTTTCCCCATCGATTCGCTCCCCCCATGGATACAAAGGGTGAGTCTGTGTTTCCCGTTAACCCATTCGGTTCAGATTGCGCGAAGCCTTATCTATGAAGTCACTTGGATGCCTCATCTGGGCTCGCTCCTATGGCTTTTAGTGATGACCTCCTTTTCTCTCTTCATAGCGATTCGATTGTGCCACAGACGTTTGATTCGCTAATATGTTACTCCATCGGAAGAAACTCTTATCGATTTATCAGAGGCTTTTTAAGGCCTTAGGTCCTCAGCATTGGTGGCCCGCGAAGACCCCTTTTGAAGTCATTGTAGGCGCTATCCTTACACAAAATACCAGTTGGGTCCAAGTCGAAAAAGCGATCAAGAATCTAAAAGAACAAGGTCTCTTGAGCCCAGAGAGGATTTTAAAGATCTCGCTTCCGGAGCTGGCTCAAGCCATTCGTCCCTCAGGATATTTCAATCAGAAGGCCAAGCGATTAAAAACATTCGTTGCTTTTCTTCAACGGCGATTCAAAGGAAACCTTCGAATCATGGCTGAAGAACCTATGAGTCCACTCCGAAAAGAGCTTCTGGAACTTTCGGGCATTGGTCCGGAAACCGCTGATTCGATTCTTCTCTATGCCTTCCATCAGCCTCTCTTTGTGGTTGACGCTTATACGCACCGTATCTTTACGAGGCAAGGGATGATCGAAGAAGAGGTTTCTTATGAAGAGCTTCAGGGCTTTTTTATGGATCATTTGCCATTAGAAGCTCCGCTCTTTAATGAGTATCATGCGTTGATCGTAAAGGAAGCCAAAGAATTTTGTCGGAAGAAGGCTCTTTGCTCCGAGTGCCCCATCTCTGAAGGGTGCCTGTTTGGAGAAGGAAAAAACTAGAACCCATTTGGACTTGTCAGTGAACTTTTCCCACTGAAGCTAAGGAGATTTCTGGATTTCCCATTCCCAGTGGTCAGAGTCTGTTGCAGGGAGGTCCAGCTTTAAAATATTTTTGGAGAGGGTATGGGAGGTCTTTTTCCCTTGGACTTTTACTTTGAAGGCCGTTTTCTCATCCCACGTTTGCGGGAGTTGAATTTCAAGTTGAGCGGGGTGGTTTAAGAACCGAGGTTTCCAATAGCCTGAGATTATCGTTTGCGAAAATTTTATCCCAATAACAGGAGCCTCCCATTCAAACTGGGGTCCAGGGAATCGGGGCGCTATGCGAAGTCCTTTGGCAGTGGGTTGAATGCCCAAGAGGAACAGAAAAGCCATCAATGTTCCTGTAGTATTCGAAAGATCGAGCGACGGAAAAGATTTGGCCGGAGGGAGGATTCCCCTCAAGAATCGAGAGAAATTCCAAGCGTCCCCCGGATTTTCTGAATAAAGGGTATTGTAGGACTCGGGACCACTTAAGGTTCCACACCATAGGTGAGGGTAGAGCTCCGTGTGGTAGTCCAATGTCATTTTCTTGAACTCCTTCAACCCCAGTTCGCAATCCATTTTACACACCGCCCCCACCCAAAAAGCGTTCAGGAGAGGCCAAACCCCTCCATTACTTCCTTCCCCCGCGGGATGTTCGCTTTTCCAGCTTGCCTTTGAGATTGCGGGAGGACCCAGAGGAGAAAAAGATTCGGTTCCAAGTATTTCTTCAACGATCTTTTTTCGGAGAGGTTCTTCTTCCGGATCCCGGAATATCCATAAGGGAAGAAACAGCCGCGAGAGAAAGATCCAATCCTTTTTCAGATGGGTTGAAGTCGCCGTTTGGATCCAGTACTCGCGCAAGGTCTTTTTGAGCGAGGTTACCCAAAGGTGTATCTCGGAGCGCAGTTGGCTCTCTTGGGCAAAATCTAAGTATTCCAAGAGGGATTCAAGCATGAGAATCGCTAGCGAAGTTGCTGTAACGGATTCCTCTTTTTTCTCGAACCTAGAGATTCGAAACTGGTCTAGCATCAGGAGAGGATTGCTCATCCATCCTCGTCTGGGACTATGGAGAAAACCGTGGGGGCCGCATCGAATCCCATTTTTTAAATATCGAAAGAGTTTCCCGATGATTTCTTGAGTGGAACTCCCTTCGCGGGATTTTGAAAATGGGGTTGTCACGTGTTGATGAAAAAGTTCATGTTCCCGATGAAGCAAAGCATGTTGAGAGAGGGCATAGAGAGACCAAAGAATAGGGTAGGGGGAGGGGATGCGATAGCCCCATCCTTTTTCAGAGCCGTGAATGACCGAGGGGAGCCTTCCGTCATCTTGGGTATATCCCAGAAGGTGAATTAAGGCTTCTTTGCTCTTTTTTTGCGAGACAAAATTCATTGGAATAATCGCTTGCGCTTGACGCGAGGGAAGACCTCGGAAACCCCATTTATAGAGATAGTTGCCTCCGGACAGAACCTCCACTTTTTGAGGTTTTTGAACAAAACTCGATTCCAAATGAAAATAGCGCCAACGGATCTCTCGCGAAAGCGCAAAATTTCCCTCCGATTGGAATAGGGGAAGCCTCTTTTTCCATTGTCCTAAGTTTTCTTCAAAGAGATTGAATTCTAAAGTGCGAATCTTATTGAGTCGATCAAAGAGGTCCTCTTCGGAAAAGGCATAACCAAAAGCGAATCGCTTCCGCGTCGACTCTCCAGGATCTAAAAAGAGTGGTGTTTGAAGAACAAGGCATCCTCGTGAAGACCAAGGCGCTTTGACCAGCGCCGGACAAAGAAGAGAGTTTTGGCAATTTCCTTCTTTGACAGCCTTTGGATGCTCCAGGTTTTGTGGAATTCCAAAAAAAGAGGGGGGCGAGGAATCGAACCCGCAAACAGAGGTTTTAGAAAGAGCTGAAAGAAAAAGGATGGGAAGATCGTTGTGAAGAGGCTTTAGGACTAAAGTTTCCAAGTCTGGAAGATACAGTGCGATTTGTCGACGGAGTGAAGTCGCCAATAAGCTTCCGGCATCTCCAATAAAAGGGCGCAATGAGACAGGCGTTCCGGACCAGTATTCAAAGTATTGTAGATTTCGCGCTTGTGGGGATCGATTCACGACATCGATTTCAGAGATTAAAAAAGGGTGCTCGCCATAGGGAGCATAGATGCATTGATGAATATCGATATCTCGATAGCGAAGAAAGGTGGAGGTATAACCGATCCCCAGGACTCGCGAGGCATCCGACCAAAGAGGCCTCTTAGGATAGAAGATCGTCCAGTCTTCTTCTCCGTCGTTAACAAATCCAATTCCGCCCCCCAACTCTCCTTGAGAGGGGCGATATCGATTGAGCCACCAGAGATTTTTTTCGGAGGACAGCGGCCTGACAACCCCATCGGTTGCCACTAAGGCGTGAATTCGATGGTTACCTATTTGGTGCCAGAGAGGAGGGAAATCCCAGGTAAATTGCCTCCGTTTTCGGTGGAGTTCCGGTCGATAGGTGCATTCAAAAGCGGGAAGACCCCATTTGTCTTCGATCCAATGTCCAAAGTGGCTATGGCCAGAGGTTTTGGATGGCATTTGTACAATGTCCGATAAGAATTATTATGTTAAATAACACAAATGTCATTCCCAGGGGATGACGTCCTAGAGCTACTCCCATGTTGTTGTATAAGTAGCTCGAGAGTACCGGGGTCGGAATCGATAGAGACCCCCCTTCTCAGAAACGATGAGAATGTTTCCATCGACTAGGGTCGGAGTTTGATGAAATCCAGAGGTAATCCAACTCTCTTCAAGGATGTCCCCAGTCTTTTTATCGAGGAGAAAAATTTTCTCTGGATCATCGCTAGCAACAAGCACTTGGCTGTCATTGACAACCGGCGCGCTTAAAAATTCAACATGAAGGTTCTTCTCCCAGACCATTTGTCCGTTGCTGGAAGGATCGATCGCCATTAAAGTCCCCTCTCGATCGGTCCAATAGAGCCACTCTCCATCGTAGGCTGCTGTGGAGCTTCCCCCACTCTCTAGCTTCCAAAGAATCTCTCCAGAATCGAGCGAAAGGCCAGAGAGATGACCATCAAAAGAGGCCGCAACCAGTTGATGGAGTGAGGGGATCAACAGGAGCGCTCCATCGACATCGGTAAACTGTCCTTCGGAAGGGAGTTTTGTCTCCCAAAGGATATTTCCTGTTTGAGCCTCCAGACATAAAACAGATCCATCAAAAAAGCTGTGGTAAACCTTTCCAGCGTCAACAGCCGGAGACGCGGTCCCTCGAATCGTAACTTTGTCAAAGACCTCCCGATCGACCTGCCACAGCCACTCTCCCGTTGTCAAATCAAGAGCGTAAAGGGATTCCCGGGCGTTAGAAAAGAAAACCTTCCCTTCTGCAATAGTCGGTGAACTTAGAATCTCCACTCCAGAGTCCAAGCGCCAGTTTTCATCTCCTGTCTTCGAGTCTACGGAGTAAAAAGTTCCATTCTGTGCTCCAAAGAGCACTTGATCTTGCGCTATCGCAGGGGTCGATTCCACGCCAGTCCCGTCTTCGACACGCCACAACTCTTTCCCTTTGGACCAATCGATGGCCACCAGTCCCGAAGTAGGGCTTCCAACAAAAATAGCGCCATTATAGGCAGTGGGTCTTGAATTCTCGAGGGTGAAACGTTGAGGCCTTAGAATGCTTCCGTTCTGTTCCGAAAGCGCCGTAACCCAGTGGAGTTTCAAAGGGGTCGATATCTCCCCCGGCATGTAACCCCAATGGAGGGGCCCCCCATGGAGAGTGGCCCAAGGAGGGGTGGCCTTAGGAATAAAAATCTCTTTGAGGTTGATCCATTGGAATCTAGAACACCCTTCAATAGAAAACAACACAGCTAAAAGCAGGAAGAGATTTGTCATCCCGAGCCCCGCCTTGGCGGGGCGAAGGATCCCGCCGCCATTGTCTCTAAGGTTTCTTTTCTTCATACAACTTCCGCAGCCCTTTAAACTGATTCACCATAGCCGTTTTATCAGACTTCTCAACCTCTTTTAGAAGTTGATCCGCTTTCTCAATCTGACCCGATTGGAGGTAAAGACGGAAAAGATTCTCTACCACGATGGATTGGAGCCAGCTTGCCTCACTTTCATGAATCGACTCGAAAACAGAAACAGCCTCAGGGATCTTCCCTGCCGCCTCTAAACTCTTCGCTCTTCCGAACTGGGCCTCCCATTGAAGGAGAGAATTCCTCCGAGCCGATTTTTCCGCTTGTTCGTAAGCCCCAATCGCTTTTTCAAAATTATTTTGCTTGAAGTGAACGGCGCCTAGATAAAGGGCCGCTTGAGTTGTCACTTTAGAATGAGGGTATTTTATCAGAATCTCCTCAAACCCCTTTTCGGCCTCCTGATAAAATGAGATCGGATCAATGGAGATCATGGCATCGCTTGGAATGCCTTCTTTATTCTCTTCGATCTTTTCCTCTTCCGCTCCCCTCTTCATGGCTTGCTCTGCGAATTCTAACTGTTGATAACTTTTGGCAAACAAGGTTGCTGCCTCTTTTTCATCGTGATTCCTCTCATTGCGATAGAAACCGAACCCTGCGAAGGCGGCAATCAAGATCACAAGAACAAGGATCGCCCTCTTCCGGTTGTTTACAAGCCCAGCCCTAACCCTTCCAACCCTCTGAATAAACCAATCCGGTTTCTTAATCTCTCTTCGAGTTAAATGTGGCATAGAGTATTGTATTAGGTAACATATCTCTAATTCAAACGCAAACGGCCCGCGCGAAAGAAGAGGCGAATAGGAACCGATTCGAATCCGAACCCTTTTTGAATTTCGTTCCGGAAGAATCTTTTGTAAGCCTCGCTGAGTTCCGCCCCCTCGCTAAAGAATAAGGTAAATGTTGGAGGAGATGTGCTCGTTTGAGTCAAATAAAGGAGATTCGGCGTTTTTCCTTTAAAACTGGGACGAATACGGTGAAGAGTGGTTTGAGCAAACTTATTGAGCTCAGAGGTGGAGATCCTTTTCCCAAAGGTTGCTTTTAACTGATGGGCTTCGGGGAGAAGTTTTGTCACCCCATGGCCCGTTAGAGCCGAGGTAGGATAAAGTGGAATCCCCGGCAAAAAATAGAACGAGTTTTTTAAGGTCTCTAAAAGAGGCTCCCGATCTTTGAAAGGAATTTTATCGATCTTGTTGGCAACGATGAGGGTAGGCCGATTCTTCTGGTAAATCAGCTGAGCTAACTGTTGTTCCTGATCGACAACCCCTTCTGGAGCGTCAATGACCAGCCAAACAATCTGGTTTTTCTCAATCTGATCGAGGGCTCTCTTCACACTCACTTTTTCAAGTTTCCCCGCAACTCGGCTTTTTCGCCGGATTCCCGCGGTATCCACGAGCTGGATCCGCTCTCCCTTGAGGGTCACAAAAGAGTTAACGGCGTCTCGTGTTGTTCCTCCCTTTTCATCCACAACGGAACGCTCGCTTTGGAGTAATCGGTTAAAAAGAGAGGACTTGCCGACATTGGGTCGGCCCAGAATGGCAATGGACATTTCCAGGGTTTCTATATTTTTTTCTGTTGCGGGTAGTCGTTCCAGGAAGGCATCCAGAAGAGAATCGATTCCCCTCCCCTCCTCTGCCGAGATGGCTAGAAGGGGCTCCATTCCAAGTTCGTAGAAGTTAAGAAGATCGCTTTCATGACTTGCCACATCCACTTTATTGACAGCGAGAATGATCGGTTTCCCGAAGCTACGAAGCCAGTTGCCAATCTCCTTGTCGAGGGGATGAAGTTCTTTTCGGTCCACTACGAAACAAAATAGATCGGCCTCCTCCAAAGCAAACTCAATCTGTCGCCGAATGGAGGTCGATAAAGAAGAGAGCGTCTCGGTTGGGATCCCTCCGGTATCAATGACCTGGAATGTCCTTCCCCTCCAGTTCACCTCCCCATAAAGTCGATCGCGTGTGACCCCCGGCTCATTATGAACAATCGCGCGGTCACGTCCCATCAATCGATTCACAAGGCGTGATTTCCCAACATTGGGTCTTCCAACGATAGCCACCGTCGGGATTCTCTCTGTATTTGTATTCATTGTCATTCTGAGCCCTTCGACTTCGCTCAGGACAGGCTCCGCGAAGAACAATAGCTGTCATCCTGAGGCGTAGCCGAAGGATCTCGTTAAAGTCACGGGATCCTTCACGGAGCCTGTCCTGAGTCCATCGAAGGGTTCAGGATGACATGACTAAAGGAGACCGAGTCGTTTCAATGATTCCTCTTTTTTGCTCCATCCCTCTTCTACCTTCACCCACAACTGAAGAAACACCTTGCGATCGAGTAAAAGCTCGATTTCATTGCGAGCCTCCTCCCCGATTTTTTTTAGCGTCCCACCCTTTTTCCCAATCACGATCCCTTTTTGAGATTGCTTCTCAACCAAGATCGTTGCCTCGATCACCGTAACCCTTTCTTTGTCTTGGAACGATTCGATTCGGACAGCGGTTTCATATGGAATCTCTTCATAAGTTTCTTTGAAGATCTTTTCGCGAATGAGCTCTTCCACCAAAAAACGCTCCGTTTGATCGGTCCACTGATCTTCAGTGTAATAAGCAGGGCCTACAGAAAGGCAAGGCAGGATCTCTTTTTCCACGACAGGAATCCCGTCGCGTTTGAGAGCTGAAATGGGAATAATCGCTTTAAAGGGGTAAAGGGCCTGGTATTGATCGATTTGAGTGAGGAGCTTCGATCGCTTGACAAGATCGATCTTATTGATGAGAAGAAAAACCGGTTTTGAGAATCGTTGGATCCCTTCGATAATTCTTTTCTCTTCAAGGGAGGGAGAACGTCCTGCCTCTACGAGTAAAAGGAGCACGTCCGCCTCTTCCACCGCGAACCAAGCCTTTCGAACCATAATTTTGTTGAGGAGTTTTCCACTTTCATGAATCCCTGGGGTGTCTAAGAAAACGATTTGAGCCTCCGAGGTGTTGACAATGCCCGCAATGCGATGGCGCGTGGTCTCAGGTTTTTCGGAGACAATCGAAACCTTCGAGCCAACCCAGGAGTTAATCAGTGTCGATTTTCCAACGTTGGGACGTCCCATCACAACAACGACCCCAGAACGTTTTTCCTTTTGCATGTTAATTAGCGTCATTCATCCTTCGACAAGCTCAGGATGAACGGTTTCTACAAACGACCTGTTCATATGGTAATTATTGACCCGTTCATGGTAATTGTTGATCCGTTCATGGTGAGCTTGTCGAACCATGAACAGGAGATTTAGTGGTTAGCTCTAGAATTTTTTCTAAAGCGGCCTCGGCGGCTCGTTGTTGCGCCTCTTTTTTACTGTGTCCGATTCCAGTCCCTCGAACCTCTCCTTGAAGGGTCACTCGAAACTCGAAAATTTTCTCATGATCGGGCCCCTCTTCTCGGATCAATTCATACTGAGGAGTCTCTTTGAAAAGTTCCTGCGCCTTTTCTTGCAGGCGAGTCTTAAAATCTTGCGCATACCCTTCTTCCGAAGAGGTCTCGATAGAAAGAAGATCTTCGAACTGACGGCGACAGAAATCCAAAGCCGGGATCCATCCGCCATCCAAGTAAATTGCGGCAATGACCGCCTCAAAAGCATTGGCAAGGATCGAGTCTTTGTCTCGCCCTCCGGTTTGCTCTTCCCCTTTGCCTAAAAGAAGATAATCTCCAAGATGGAGTTCTCGCGCCAGTAAAGTCAGCTGCCTCTCATTGACGAGAGAGGCCCGGCGTTTTGAAAGATCTCCTTCCGGTTCTTGAGGGAAAAGATCGAAGAGAAAGACACTGACCGCAAGATCCATAACGGCGTCTCCCAAAAACTCGAGCCGTTCATAGTGCTCGATCTTAGTCCCTTCTCTCTCATAGGCATGAGAAGTGTGAGTTAAAGATCGGATTAGCAGCGATCGATCTCGGAAACAATATCCCAATGTCCTTTCAAGAGACAAGATTTGAGAATCATCCAGGCTCACTCGTAGCCCACCCTTTCGATCCAGCCACCCCCCAACACCTGATCTCCTTGGTAGAAAACGGCGGCTTGGCCCGGCGTGATGGCGCGTTGAGGCTCTTGGCAGAGAACGCGGGTCTCATGCGATGGGAGAGGCTCCGTTGTTGCAGGGACCTCCTGATGTTTGTACCGAATTCGAACACGAGCTGCGATAGGGCCTTGCGGCTCTCCATCAATCCAGTGGGTCTCCCGCACGATAAAACTATTTTCATACAACCGCTCTTTTTTTCCGACGATGAGCCGATTTTCCCGAGTATCCATTCGGATCACATAGAGAGGCTCTAGGCTAGAGATCCCAAGACCTCGACGTTGACCAATCGTGTAACGATGAAGCCCAGGATGCGTTCCTAAGAGATGGCCTTCTTCATCGAGGATAGGACCTGGATCCATTGAACTTGAAGACTGTTCTTCCACAAACGAGGCATAATTTTGATTCGCCACGAAGCAAATTTCCTGACTGTCCGGTTTTTCAGCAACTCGAAGCCCCAATCTCTTTGCGATCCCACGAACTTCTTCCTTGTTCATTCCTCCAACCGGGAAAAGGCAATAGGCCAGTTGCTCCTGAGTGAGTCGATGGAGAAAATACGACTGATCTTTTTGCAGATCTTTCGCTTTTCGAAGATGATGGACTCCTCTCTCATCTCGCTCTACCTGCGCGTAGTGCCCTGTTGCAAGATAATCGGCTTCCAGCTCTTTGGCTCGTTGAAGGAGTGGGTCAAACTTGACCTTTTCGTTGCAAAGGACGCAAGGGTTGGGGGTTTGGCCCGTCCGATACGAATTTACAAAAGGATGCACTACCTTTTCCATAAAAGTTTGCTCAAAATTGTAGACGTAGTAAGGGATCCTGAGCTGTCGAGCCACCCCTCGCGCATCGTAGAGGTCCTCCGGAGAACAGCAACCATCAAAGCTTCCTTTGTCGGAGCCTGCATAGTTCCAGAGTTGTAAAGAGATTCCGACAACATCGTAGCCTTGCTCCACGAGCAAAGCTGCGGCGACGGAGCTATCCACTCCCCCACTCATCGCCACCACCACTTTTTTATTCTTGTTCGTCATGCTTGATACACCGCCGACATCGAACGGAGTCGCTCGACCACCTTCGGCAAAACCTCCAGCACATAATCTACATCCTCTGAAGTAGTATTGCGTCCCAAACTAAATCGCAACGCGCTATGGGCCTCTTCGTAATTTCGCCCCATCGCTTGAAGCACGTGTGAAGGCTCTAGCCGCCCCGAGCTACAAGCGGATCCCGAAGAGACCGCAATCCCTTGAGCATCCAGATTCAAGAGGAGCGATTCCCCTTGAACGTAGAGAATGCTTACATTGAGTGTCGAAGGGGCGGCGTTCTCAAAATGAGTATTCAGATGAATTTCAGGAATCTGTTCCATCAATCCACGGTAAAGTCGGTCCCGCAACTCTCGGAGCCGTTCCGCCTCTTTTTCCATCTCCTCTTTTGCGATCTTACAGGCCTTTCCCAATCCAATAATGTGCGATACGTTTTCAGTTCCTGCTCTTCGATATCTCTCTTGCCCCCCTCCGTGGATCAGCCGTTCCATTTTGATGCCATGTTGGACGTAAAGGGCTCCCACCCCTTTGGGTCCATAGAGTTTGTGCCCTGACAGAGAGATCAGAGGGATGTTGGCTTGTTTCGGTTTTACAGAGATCCTTCCAACCGCTTGCACTGCATCCGAATGGAAAAGAACCCCGTGACGTTTCGCAATCTCTCCGATCTTTTCAATGGGGAAAATATTGCCCGTTTCATTGTTGACCCACATCACATTGATTAAACAGGTTTGTTCTGTGATCGCCGATTCGAGTTCATTCAGATTAATCTCTCCTTCAGAGTTAACAGGAAGATAGGTGACGCGAGCCCCTTGTTTTTCAAGATACCGACAGGTCTCCAAAGAGGCCTCATGTTCGACCGCCGTTGTCAGGATGTGATTCTTCCCTTTTTGTCGAGCGGTCTCAAAGAGACCACGAATGGCGAGATTAATGGCTTCGGAACCGCCGCTCGTAAAGATGACCTCGCGCGGTTGAACTTCTAAGAGATCGGCAACCTCTTCTCTGGCTTGATCGATGGCGTAGGCGCTCTCCCGCCCTGCCCAATGGAGACTCGAAGGGTTTCCAAATGGAGCGCTCTCCATCGCCCGAAGGGCCTCCGGATGAACCGGAGTGGTCGCATTGTAATCCATGTAGACTTTTTTCATTTCTCAAGTTTCTCTAATCTTTCTCGAAGCTCTTTCACCTGCTTCGACAACATCTCAATGGCGGTCCCTTCAGGATCAGGGAGAATATTGTGATTCAAATCGACTCCATCGAACGATTGGGCGTCTTGGTGAACGATGTGTCCTGGAACACCCACCACCGTGCAGTTTTCTGGAACGTCTTTTACAACCACGGAGCCGGCCCCCACTTTGCTATGGGAATGAATCGTCAAAGGCCCCAACACCTCGGCCCCCGCTCCAATCACCACGTTGTTTCCAATGGTGGGGTGCCGCTTTCCCTTTCGCCGAGAGGTTCCTCCCAAAGTGACTCCCTGGTAAATGGTGACGTCGTCGCCAACCTCGGTGGTCTCGCCAATAACCACCCCCATTCCGTGATCGATAAAGAAGCGCCTTCCAATTTGAGCGCCGGGATGAATCTCAATCCCGGTAACCCAACGGCCGATCTGCGAAAGAAACCGCCCCAAAAGCCTCAGCCGATGGCTCCAAAGCCAGTGGGAAATTCGATAGATCACAAGCGCATGGAAACCGGGATAAAGGAGAATAATCTCCAACGGGTTTCTCGCAGCCGGATCCCGCTCCAAAGAGGCCTTAATATCTTCTTTTAAAAGGGCCCACAACATATTTATCTATTGGGCACCTCTAAAAACTATCTTCTACTGCAAAATCATGCTCTGACCTGCGACTGCGTCGGATTTCACAAAAAGTCCTCAACGTACCTTCTAGGTACGTTTCCGGGCTTTTTGCTCATCCTCCTTGTCTCGGCTCAGATCATGATTTTTCGTCACGAACATAGTTTTTAGAGGTGCCCTGTTT
>JACQOV010000037.1 GCA_016202395.1 Deltaproteobacteria bacterium | reverse complement strand
TGGAGCTTTTTGAACAGCCTATCAAAACAAAGCTACATCCTTAAATTAACACTTCCATCGAAGTTTGTCAATATAAAAATATCATTTAAAATCAAATGGTTAAATAATATCCATCCCCTTCGTATGGTTATGGAGGACAAAACTCAGTTCGGCCCCGAAAAGGATCGCCAACCAAGAAACGTAGAGCCATACGAGGAAAATCGGGATAACCCCTAAGGCCCCATAGAGATGGCTATAGTCCACCACATGGGAGATGTAGTAATCGAACCCCTCTTTGGCCCCTTCCCAAAGGAGGGCTGCTACCCCTCCTCCGATCAAAGCCGCCTCTTTTCGAACTTTCGAGTGAGGCATCACGAAATAGGCCACAGAAAACCCTAAAAAAGTAAGGAGATAGGGGATCCCCACACGTAAAATCCTGTGAACAAAGCCCACACCCAGCATCTCTCGAAACACCTCCAAATCGGCCACATAGACAGTCACGTAGGTCGAAAGCCCCAGAAGAAATGGGGCCACAGTGAAAAAACCGCAAAATGCGAGAAGCTTCACATACCGGGGTCGAGAACGTTTCAATCCCCAAATGTTGTTAAAGGTGGCTTCAATCCCATTGAAAAGGCCTGCGGCCGCAAGGAGAAAGAAAATGAACCCCACGTAGCTCACGGCCGTAGCGTTCTGCGCGAAGCTATGGATGTAATCAATCACAACCACAGCCGTAGAAGGGATCACCAACTCGAATAGCCTTTGTTGGATCTGAACCATCTTTTCGGAAACCGTCCAAACGCGCGCAAGGAGAGAAAGAAGGATAGCGGCTACAGGGACCAGGGCCAAGAGGGTGAGGTAGGCCATCTCCGCCGACCGGCCCAGAATTCTGTCGCTATGAATCCGCTGAAAAACAAGGCGAACTATCCGAAAAAAGGAACGAATCCAAGCAGGAAGGAGTTGTTTCATGGGACTTCATTGTAAATTCGCACGATTTATTTGTCAAAAGGAGGCAACATTGGGCTCTGAGCGATCGATAGAGTATAGAGGAGCTATGGTTGCAAAGGTATTAAGCGGCACCGCTCAAGGGATTGAGGCCTCCCCTGTCGAGGTACAGGTCGACCTTCATCTGGGGCTTCCCCAATTCGCATTGGTCGGCCTCGTCGAAGGGGCGGTTCGGGAGAGTAAAGAACGGGTCCGGAGCGCTCTCAAAAACTGCGGTTATGATCTGCCAAGACGAAAGATCACCGTCAACCTTGCCCCAGCCGACCAAAAGAAAGGGGGGAGCGCCTTCGATCTCCCGATCGCCATCGGCATCTTGGCCGCCACAGGGGTTATTGCGAGTGAAAGAGTTGGAGATTATCTTTTCTTGGGGGAGCTTTCCCTCGATGGTCAAGTGAAATCGGTGCCAGGGGTTCTCTGCATTGCCGCAGCCGTCCCCCACCTAAAACTCAAGGGGATTGTGCTGCCCCGAATCAATGCCAACGAAGCGGCGGCCATTAAAGGGATTCAGACGATCCCCATTGAAACACTCCCCGAGGTGGTCGACTTTCTCAATGGGAATCTGGAGATTCCACCGCATGTTTTAGATCCAGAACACGAAAAAACCCCCTCCTATCTAGTCGATCTTCAAGAGATCCAAGGCCAAGCATTCGCTAGAAGAGCCATGGAAATTGCTGCTGCGGGACGTCACAACATCCTTTTCGTAGGTCCCCCCGGCTCTGGCAAGACCTTGCTTGCGCAACGGTTTCCTACCATCCTCTCCCCTCTTACTTTCGAGGAGAGTCTGGAAACAACCAAGATCTATAGCGTTCACGGGCTTCCCCCTTCCAGCGGGTTACTCCGCCATCCTCCTTTCCGCGCTCCCCATCACACCACCTCCGATATTGCCCTCATCGGAGGAGGAACAGAGCTTCGCCCAGGCGAGGTGAGCCTGGCTCACAATGGCATCCTCTTTTTAGATGAACTCCCGGAGTTTCGCAGAAACGGATTGGAAGCTCTCCGTCAACCTCTGGAAGAAGGAGTGGTTCGAATCGCCCGCGCTTCGGGTTCCATCACTTATCCTTCTCGATTTTTGTTGGTCGCCGCGATGAACCCTTGCCCCTGCGGATTTTTTACCGATCCCACCAAAGAATGCCAGTGTCTGCTTCCTCAAATCGTTCGGTATCGATCTCGACTCTCAGGGCCGCTTCTCGATCGGATCGATCTTCACGTGGAGGTCCCTCCACTCCCCTCTCATGAGCTGCTCGGCGGCGGGACCGGAGAAAGCTCTGCAAGGGTTCAATGCCGCGTGGTGGAGGCTCAAAAGATTCAACGAGAACGTTGGAGGCCCTTTGAGTTTCGATGGAATTCCGAGATCCCGCTGCGATGGCTCCGTCGGCTCTGCCCTTTGCCTTCTCAAGGGAAGTTCTTGATGGAAAAGGCGATGGAGCGATTGCAGCTCAGCGCTCGCGGGTTTAACCGCATCCTTAAAGTGGCGCGAACGATCGCCGATCTCGATGCTAGCGAAGAGATCCTGCCTCGTCATCTAGCGGAGGCCATCCAACTTCGGTCGCTCGACCGCCGCTTGCAACATTTTGAACGAGGTTAACTTTAGGGCACCTCTATTTTGAGGCATGCCTTAATTGCCCGCAGGCGGCCGACACATCTTGACCGCGGGGAGTTCGGAGGGTGGCATGAATCCCGCGTTGAAAAAGAGATTCTTTGAACGCGAGCATTTCTGATTCGGTGGGGGGGTTGTGGTCAAATTCGGAGACAGGATTGTAAGGGATGAGATTCATTTTACAAAGCATCCCTTTTAAATGTTTGGCCAACTCTTGAGCAGCCTCTTCCGTGCAGGTTAAACCTTGAATTAAAATATATTCAAAAGTGATTTGGCGATTCGTCTCCTCGATATAGTCTCGACAGGCTTGAATCAAATCGGTGAAGGGATATCTTTTGTTGACGGGCATCAGTTTATTTCTAGATTCATCATTGTAACCATGCAATGAAACAGCCAACTCCACCTGAATACGCTCCTGAGCCAACCGTTTGATTTTAGGAATGATGCCGACTGTGGATATCGTGATGCGCCGAGCCCCGATGTGGAGCCCTTCCTTAGAATTAATAATCCGAATGGCCTTCATCAAATTTTCATAGGTGTCTAGATTTTCCCCTGTTCCCATAAACACAACGTGAGACAAAGGCTTTTTGCGCTTTTTAGCCTCTTCTTTCACATGCAAAATTTGGGCGAGAATCTCGGCCACGGTGAGATTACGCGTCCATCCACCCAGACCGCTCGCGCAAAAACGACAGCCGAATTTACATCCGGCTTGAGTGGAAACACACACGGTCGTTCTATTCGCTGTAGGGATTAATACGGTTTCCACCTTTTCATGATCTTCCAAGTCCAACAAAAATTTGGTGGCGCCGTCTTTGGAGACCTGCTTCGAGGCAATCATTGGGGGTGAAAGGTCCCATTCCTGCTTAAGACCTTCGCGAAGCCTGTTCGAAAGATTGGTCATGACATCGAAGGAGACGGCCCCCTTTTGGTAAATCCATTCAAAGATCTGCTGAGCCCGAAAAGACTTTTCCCCCATACTTTCCAAGCGCTGAGTCAGTTCTTCATAGGATAGATTTCGGACATCCTGTTTTGACGTATTCTTCGTCATGGAAGTATCTTTTGAATCGCCTCAAGAAGCACATCATGAAGATGACGATTGGTCGCCAAAATTCCACGATTCCGAAGAAGAAGTCGGCCGGTGGTAAAGTCCAGTGGCTTTCCATCGATGTCGGTAATCCGTCCTCCCGCCTCTTCGATGATTAATCCGCCCGCAGCATGATCCCAGATCTGCATCTGCCCTGCGGCTCGGCTCAACGAAGGAAATCGGATCAAAAAATCCCCTCCACCGGCTGCCAAAACAGCGTACTTGGCTTGGCTGTCCATGAAGATCGGCTCAACCGAAGTCCCCAGGGCCTCTAACAGACGATCGATTCGCTCCACATCGGTGTGGCTCTTCTCCACAGAACGGAGCAGACAAGCCCGCTTTGGATCGGCACAATCCGAAACAGAGAGGCGATGAAGCTGCTTCATCTTTTGCAGGGAGGTTCCCCATGCCCCTTCCCCCCGAACAGCAACGAATACCGCCCCACTCCCCCTCTTTTGGGGCCTCCCCTCCGGAGTCAGATGGGGACAACCGAGAGCGCCGATCTGCACCTCCCCTTTCTCAACCAGGGCCAAAGCCACCGCGTACTGCTCCCCTCGTAAATATCCTTTGGTCCCATCGATCGGATCGAGTGTCCAAAAACGCTCCGCCGGCTCGGACGCTCCACGATGAACCCAGGAACGAACGGCCTCTGAGTCGGCTTTAGGAAAGTAACGGCGAACAAAATCGACAACCTTCTTTAAAACAATCTCTCCGTGCGAACCTTCGAAAAAGGAGATCTCTTCTTCCCCAACAAGAAGCTCGTTCGGAAAGTATTTTTCAAACTGCGCGCCGATAAATGCTTGAACCGCAAAATCAGCCATCGTGACAGGAGATCGATCGCTTTTTGTAATGGAAGAGGCGCCAATCTCGTCTTGAATCTGCTGGGCGAGCTGGGCCCCCTTGCAAACGGCCTCTATCGCAAACTGGGCTTGGGGATTATTTTTCACGGGACACGCAAGATCACAAAATAGGTAAGATGTTGTTCTTTTCCGTTTCGGACACGAACCGCTCGCCCCACAGCGACATTTTCCGCGACGGGATGAAGGATATCTTTAATGCGATCGAAAATGAGATCCCCTCGATTCCCTTTGATCTTTTTCACACTCCCCGCTCGATTGCCCAACGTATCCCATCGCTCTTGAGGAATCAACTCCGGAAAATCCAGATCGTACTCTAAAACGAGCTCTTCCGGCCTTTGGCCAGCATCCGCATAGAAAAACCCATAGCTTCTAAAAATCTTCCCCACGAGAAAGAGGTTGTATCCATAAACCTTTTCAGAACCCGCCGAGTCCACAGAGAAAAAGTGCTTCTCAAACTGATTAAAAAGGATCAAGCTGTTTTTCCCATAAAATTTCTGAACCTTCTGGGGATTTTCAGAATCGATCAAAAAGTCGGGCTCTAAAAGAGGCTCATTTTGAGTCGCATAAAAAAGGCAGGCCATCTCCGCTTTCTTCAAGCTCTTAACAACCTCGAACTGCTGGAGATAGTCCTTCCCCGCAATCTGCTCGCGAAAAGAATGGAGACAGGCGTCGTTCGGTTGAGATGGCGCGTTTTGAATCGCCCCCAACGAAAAAATGAAGAAAACGAACAGATGTTTTCTAGGTTTCACAATAGAATAAAAAAAGTGGAGCTGATGGGAGTCGAACCCACGACCTCTTGAATGCCATTCAAGCGCTCTCCCAACTGAGCTACAGCCCCAATGCAAGTTCCATCGTATTAAAAATGTTGGATCTTTGTCAATTAAGCGAGGGATTGCAATCCAATATCGACTATGTTATCCCCTATCTCACCGTTGCCGCGGTGGCGGAATTGGCAGACGCGTCGGACTCAAAATCCGAAGCCCCTCGTGGGTGTGAGGGTTCGACTCCCTCCCGCGGCATTCATTCCCTTCTATAATACCCAATCTTTAATCTTGCTAAAGCACGCCTTTGGGGGGAAGGAGTTTTTGGATGAGCCCCTTCAGGAAGGCGAGCTCATCTTTTTGAGTCTCCAAAGCCGTTTCTACATGGGCCTGTCTTTTTTGCATCTGCCATTGCATCCGAAGCACAAAACCGAGAATCACCAGTGAGATTGTAATAAACAAACTCATCATCCATTGGAGAGTGTCGAAGCGGCTGTTCATTTCGGAACGCAGGTCACTAAAACGACCGTTCACCTCCGAAAAACGACCATTCATCTCCGATCTAAGATCATCGATCCGTTTCTCAAGGTTCTGCTGACCTTCCTCTAATCGGGTTAGGCGCTCTATAATCTCCCTATCGGTGATGTGGGGTGCCACCTCAACCGCAACAGCCAAAGAAGGAAGAAAAAACAGAGTCAGCAATCCTAAGAAAGCCACCGTCAACTTCATCTTCATGTTTCGGAGTGTACCATTTGCAAGCCGATATCGTCAATGGGCAACGATTCGATAATCCGTACGACAGAGTCCCCCTTAGGCAGCTAGCGCTTCCAAGACGGGTTGAGGCAATTGAATGGCAACAAAATAATCTTCAGGATAGAGATAAGATTGACCTGACTCATCAACAATACGAACAAGATGATGTTCAGAAGCCTGATGATGTGTGCCATGCTAAGCAGCAAGGCGGTGAATAAACTCAGAGATTAAGGTTTGATATTTGACACCCAAACGTTTGGCTTTCTGCTTGACCCGTTTTAAATCTTGACCATTGACTCGAATGTTTAAAACCGCATCTTTTTTCCTTACGGCCACAGCACTAGCAATCTCCTCAAATTCTTTCGAGCCTATATCCATGTACTCTCCTTCTAAAAGAGCCTGTTCAATTTCTTTTTCTTGACGATGGAGACGAATGTTTTTCATATTAAATGCCTCCTTTGTATAATTTCGTGTATTTCCGACTTGGAAAAAGCGTCTTTAGAAAAATAATGTCTTGTTTTTCCACATACGGCACCACCCAAACATAATTATTACACTCAAAGAGCATAATATTTTGATGAGACCGCTTGGGATGTTTTTTCACTGCTATTAATTTGGATTGAAGGATCTCCTCAAAAGAAACGCCACGAGTTTGCTTTAATGTCTCGCTCTTTTTAACATCCCATTGGATCTCTTTCATATACAATTCTTATTGTAATACATTTGTACTGACATGTAAAGAGGCCCTTTAAGAATCCGAAAACTTTTGATGCTTCTCAATGAACATTGGAAGCAGGTTGGCGGAGAGGGAGGAGGATGATAAATTCGGCGCCGCGGCCGGGGTCGCTTTCCACACGGATCTTTCCACCGTGCGATTCGATAATACGATACGAAACGCTTAAGCCCAGCCCCATGCCTTTGCCAACCTCCTTTGTGGTGAAGAAAGGGTCAAAAATTTTGCGCTTCACCTCGGGAGCAATGCCAACGCCGGTGTCTTTAATGGAAATCTCCACATGCTCATTGAGCTGGCGCGTCCGAATGAAAATATCCCCTTTGTTAGGCATGGCTCCAATCGCGTTGTGAAACACATTCATGAGCACCTGATTGATCTGGCCCGGCATACATTCAATCTGCGAAAGCGGCCCGTAATCCCGATGCACCTTGATTCGCCCGTCCAACTCATGCTTGAGCAGGCTCAACGTGGAATCGATCCCTACATGGATATCGGCCTGCACGAACCCTCCGCGATCCTTCTGCGCAAAGGTTTTGAGATCCGACACGATATTTTGGGTTCGGTCCAGCCCATTGTGAACAATCTGGAGCGATTTTTCGAGATCCTGCAAAAGCTGCGGAAAATAGATCTCTTGCTTGATTTTCTCTACTTTGGAAAGGAATTCCTCCAACCGATCTTTGTCGGAAGGACTTAAGCCCATGTACTCGTCCAACAACGTTCGGATTCGTTTTACGTACTTCTGCACATTGAGCAGGCTATTGATGGCAAAGCTAACTGGGTTGTTAACTTCATGTGCCACACCGGCCACGAGCTGGCCGAGCGCGGCCATCTTTTCGGCGTGAATGAGCTCGGCCTGCGTCTCTTGAAGTTGCTTCAAAGTTTTTTCGAGTTCGTTACTGCGGAGTTGAATCTCGCGCTGCAACGACCTTACGTTAATGAGATTTTTCACGCGCGCGCGAAGCTCCTTGGGGTTGAACGGCTTGATGAGATAATCATCGGCGCCGATCCCAAGCCCCTCGATTTTATCGGCCAGCTCGGCTTTAGCGGTGAGCAAAATCACGGGAATGTGTTGGGTGTGCACATCCGCCTTGATCCGGCGAGCGAGCTCGTAGCCATCGACCCCCGGCATCATGATGTCGGAAACGATGAGATCGGGAAGTTCCTTCGCCGCTCTTTCAAGCCCCTTTTGCCCATCACCCGCCTCCAAGATTCGATAGTGCTTGTGAAGCTCAAATTTAATAAATCCCCGCATCTCCGCATTGTCTTCCACAATGAGGATCCGATGCTGCTTGTCCCCCTCTCCTTCTTCCTCTCCCCTTTGGGGAGAGGACTGAGGTGAGGGGACTCTGTCATTGCGAGGAGCCAAAGGCGACGAAGCAATCTCCTCCCCAATCTGCTCCCCCCCCGACTGCACCAAACCAAAACTACTCCTCTCCGCCTCCGAGTAAAGCTTCTTCGTCCACTCCCCCGCCTCCACGACCTCTCCTTTAACCCACTCTTTGTCCCCCTTTTCTAAAGGGGGACCATAGGGGGATTCTATCGGTAATGTAAACTCCACCGTCGTCCCTTTTCCCAAGTCACTCGTCAGCCCTCTCTTGCCTCCATGCAACTCCACCAGTTCCGTCGCTAACGCCAATCCCATCCCAGTGCCTCCGTACTTTCGGGTGAGTGAGGAGTCGGCC
>JACQOV010000040.1 GCA_016202395.1 Deltaproteobacteria bacterium | reverse complement strand
GCATGGGGCGGGGGACCCCCAGGCGCGCGGACTGTGGAGCACGCCTGGGGGAAGCCCCATGACAGGACCCGCGAGGTCAAGCGGCACAAACAGTTTGGGAAAATCTTGACTTCTGGGAGAAGAGTTTCTACAATTGGGTTGTTTCAGACCTCGGTAGAGGTGAAAAGAGTTTTTTGAACCAGAGAGGAGTTTATAGGTTTCCCTGTTCTGTGCGTGATGGGTGGATCTATTTAGAACCAATATAAACCGAACGGGAGTCCTTCCTTGCCAGGATAGCCAGAGGCTCCAGCAATAGGGCGCCCACCTTAAAATTCGGTTCATGGGAGCTGCTCACACGGCAGTAACGGGGCGTTAAATTTTTGACGCTTGCCACGAGTCGATGCTAAGACGTCGGCTCCAAGAGAGTGTAGAGGGTTTGCTTGATTGCAAGTAACATGAAAATTTTGGTGTTTTTAGGAAATTTAAGCAATTCCAGGTGTTTCATGAATTTTCCAGGACATCTTAACGTTGTCACTCTGAAAAATGGATTTCCTCCATTAACACCAACATTGCCCAACTCTCTTTTCCATGGCAAGCCCCTGATCAAAGACCATGGAAGAGAAATCTATCTTTCGTAAGCGTTTCCTAAAGGAACGTCAAAGATTGAATCCTAAAGAGGTTATGGAGCGGAGCCTCCGAATCCAGGAGTGTGTTCTTGCCTCCAGAATCTTTTTTCAGTCCTCTGTTATTGCCCTTTACCAGAGTATTCGGAATGAGGTTCAAACCGATCTTCTATTTGAAGAGGGAATTCGTCAAAGGAAGACCCTTCTTTATCCCAAAGTCGATCTCAAACGGCAGAAGATAAATTTCCACTGCGTTACAGCAAGGGATCAGTTTGCTCTGGGGACTTTTCGCATCTTAGAACCCATTTCAGATTCAATTTATGAGGCTCAACCGGTGGAGTTTGTGGCGATCCCTTGTTTGGGAGTGGATCGTTTGGGAAATCGTTTGGGGTATGGGGGTGGATATTATGATAGATGGTTAAAAGGGAAAAATCCATTTCGACTCGGTTTGGTTTACTCCTTTCAGTGTGTGGATCGCTTACCAGCGGAAAAAGGGGATTTTTCTCTCAACGCGGTCGTAACAGAACAAGGGTGGATGGAAATTAATCCGCATCAGGAAGGGGGAATAAAATGATTCTTGTGAGTATACTTTTTAGTATCGTGGGTTTGTTAGCAGGCGTTCTCCTGGGTCTTATCCTTCGCATGGTTTGGATCGAAGGGGGAATGAGGAAGGCTCGAGAGTCTGCCCATCGTCTGTTAGATCTAGCTCGAAGAGAGTCGGAGGAGATCCGAAAAGAAACTTTGGCGCGCGCAAAGGATGAAAGCGTGGCCTCTTTAGAGATGGGGGAGCGGGAGCTTCGGAACCGACGAGCGGAGGTGTTGCGAATGGAGAGACGAGTCGAAGTCCAGCTTCAGACGCTCGATAAACGTTTAGGGACTTTGGCGGACAAGGAACAGGCATTAGTCACTCGAGAAAAAGATCTGGAGCAGAAAAAGAGAGGGCTAGAACAAGCCGAAGCAGATTTAGAACAGCGTCGTGAGGCCTTGAGGCTTAAATTAGAGGAGATTGCAGGGCTTTCTGCGGAGCAAGCCAAGCAAGAGTTGGTAGAGAAGATTGCGGAGGAGGCTCGGAGGCAAGCGGCGGAAAAAGTTCAGGCGATCGAGGAAGAGACAATGGCTCAGGCCGAGCATCGGGCTCAGAGGATTGTTTCCCATGCCATTCAGCGCATCTCAGGGGATTTTGCGGCGGAGAGAACCGTCTCTTTGTTGACTTTGCCAAGCGATGAGCTGAAAGGGAGGATTATTGGGAGGGAAGGGAGGAATATTCGGGCGCTCGAGATGGCTACCTCCACGGACATCATTATTGATGACACGCCCCAATTGGTGGTGATCTCTTCTCATAACCCTGTTCGCAGAGAGATCGCGAAGAGGACTTTAGAGAAACTGATCGCAGAGGGGAAAATCCATCCTGCAAGAGTCGAGGAGGTGGTAAAGATTGCAGAGAAAGAGATGGAAGCAGAGAGGGTTGAGGTTGGGAAGAAGGTTCTTGCTGAAGTGGGGGTGGTTGGGATGGATCCTCGTCTGGTGGATCTTCTGGGTTCCTTGAAATTCCGATATACCGAATCTCAAGATATCCTTCAGCATTCGCTAGAAGTGGCCACCTTTGCGGGGGCTATGGCCGCGGAACTAGGGCTCGATGAAAAACTGGCGCGTCGAGCCGGTCTTCTCCATGATATTGGCAAAGCCGTTGAAGAGAGAGAGAATGCCTCCCATGCGGTCGTTGGGGCCGATATCGCCGCGCAGTATGGAGAGCCGGCCGAGGTGGTGGAGGCGATTCGAGGGCATCATGAAACGGATCCCGAGAGCGTTTTGGCCCTTTTAGTTCAGGCCGCCGATCAACTTTCCAATAAAAGGCCGGGGGCTCGGGATGACCGATTCCATCATGCGGTTCAAAGGTTGGACCAGGTGGAGAAACTTATCTCTTCAGTAAAAGGGGTTCAACGTTGCTATGCGGTGGAGACAGGAAAAGAGACAAGGGTTGTTGTGTTTCCTGAGGAGATGGCCAATGGGGAAGCCACTCTCCTGGTTAACGAAATCACGCGCAAGATCCGAGAGGAAAAATTGGCTCCTGGGGAGCTGCGGGTTAACGTCGTTCGTGAAGCGCCTCCGGTGGGCTTCGTGAAAGAAGTGGCTTCGTGAGTCAAGGAACTTTCAATCTATTGGCGATTGGAGATGTGATGGGAAAACCCGGAAGGACCGCACTCCGCGAAGTTCTCCCGCGGATCGTTAATTCTTATAAGATCGATTTTGTCATCGCCAATGTTGAAAATGCGGCGGGTGGGTTTGGGGTAACCCCCGAGATGGTCGAGGAGTTTCGCA
Organism: Deltaproteobacteria bacterium; assembly: GCA_016202395.1. GTDB lineage: Bacteria > JACQOV01 > JACQOV01 > JACQOV01 > JACQOV01 > JACQOV01. The sequence continues at coordinate 19,447 of JACQOV010000040.1, read as the reverse complement.
ACCTGGGAGTCGATTGTATGACCTCTGGCAATCACCTGTGGGATAAAAAGGAGATTATCCCTTTTATCAGCCATTCTCCTCATCTTTTGAGGCCAGCCAATTTTGTGGAAGGATCGCCAGGGAAGGGTTGCGCCCCTTTTCAGACGGTCTTTGGTCAGAAGTTAGTGGTGTTGAATCTGATCGGTCGCGTTTTTATGGGGAATTACGACTGTCCTTTTCGAGCGGCTGACAAGGAACTGAAGAGAATCGAGGGAACCACGCCGATTGTGATCGTGGATATGCATGCGGAAACCACCTCTGAGAAGAGGGCAATGGGGTGGTATTTGGATGGTCGAGTGAGCGCGGTTTTTGGAACCCATACCCATGTGCAAACAGCCGATGAACAGATTCTTCCAAAAGGAACGGCTTACATTACCGATCTTGGGATGACGGGACCTCACCATTCGGTTATCGGAATGACCCCGGAATACTCCATCCAACGTTTCCTTTATCAGATGCCAGGAGACAAAAAGGTTGCAGAGGGGAATATTCAGCTACATGGGGCCGTGATTCGGATGGATGAGAAGACAGGGAAAGCGATTTCTATAGAGAGGATTCAACAAAGCGTTGAAGAGAGAAAATAGCTCCATCGAAGAGGCGTTGAAGAGGCTCACTTGCGGTGTGGTTGAGATTATCCCGGAAAACGGGTTAAGGGAGAAACTACAGCAAAGCTTGCGCCAAAAGCGTCCCCTTCGGATCAAGGCCGGTTTTGATCCCACAGCCCCCGATCTCCATCTGGGGCATACGATTCTTTTGAGATGTCTAAAAAATTTTCAGGATCTGGGGCATGAGGTTCATTTTTTAATCGGTGATTTTACCGCTCGGATCGGGGACCCGACCGGGAGGTCTGAGATTCGAAGGCCCTTGAGCATTGAGGAGATTCGGAAGAATTCTGAAACCTATCAAAATCAAGTCGGCCGAATTCTCGATATTAAAAAGGTCAAGATTGTTTTTAATGGGGAGTGGATGGAAAAGATGCAAGCCTCGGATTTGGTAAAACTCGCCGCGAAGCACACCGTGGCTCGGATGTTGGAGCGGGACGATTTCTCCAAGCGGCACCGAGAAGGCTCCCCCATCCATATCCACGAGTTCCTCTATCCCTTGATCCAAGGGTACGATTCCGTGATGCTGAAGGCCGATATCGAGTTGGGAGGGACCGATCAGCGTTTCAACCTTTTGGTGGGACGAGAACTTCAGCGAGAGTATGGTCAAGAGCCTCAGGTGGTGATGCTTTTTCCCCTGTTGGAAGGGACGGATGGCGTTCAAAAGATGAGCAAATCGCTGGGAAACACCATCGGAATCACAGAGTCCGCTAAAGAGATTTATGGCAAGGTGATGTCGATCTCCGATGAGTTGATGTGGCGCTATTATTCCTTATTGACAGATCGATCCGTGGAAGAAATTTCTCGCTGGAAGGAAGAGGCTCAGGCAGGGAGTGTCCATCCAAGAGATCTGAAAGCCCAACTTGCCCTGGAGTTGACCACCCGTTTTCAAGGAAAGGAGGAGGCCTTGCGGGCCTCTCAAGAGTTTGATCGAGTGTTTAGAACAAAGCAATCACCGGAAGAGATCGAAACGACTCCTCTGAAATGGGCCGAAGAGACGATCCCTGTTGCTCTTCTCCTTTCAGAAACGGGATTGGTTTCTAGCCGCTCCGAGGCTCGAAGATTGATTCAACAAGGAGGGGTGATGGTCGAAGGGCATCGTATTAGCGATATTCAAGAAGCTGTTTCTGCGAAGGGGGATTGTCAGATTCAGGTTGGCAAAAGACGATTCCGAAAGGTTCGGTTTATATGACGATGGAACATGACGAAGGGCGTATTTTTAGCAATCTCGATCAATGCGAGCTTTATTGGCAGCATTGGAGGCCGGTTCATCAAAAGGTTCATGCGGTTCTAGGCGTGGTTCATGGTTTTTCAGAACACAGCAGCCGCTACCAATTTCTCGTGGATGCGCTTCTACCTCATGGCTTTTCGATTTATGCCATCGATCATCGCGGACACGGTCGCTCTCAGGGGCTTCCTGGGCATGTGGATCGTTTCGATCAATATCGTTGGGATCTTCACCAATGGATTCAACAGGTCATCGACGTCGAGAAAAAATCGCTCCCTTTCTTTTTGATCGGACATAGCATGGGAGGGCTTATTACACTGGACTATGCCCTTCATCATCCCGAACGATTAGCGGGAATTGTGGTCTCAGGGCCGATGCTTCGACTCAAGGTCAAACTTCCCGCAGTCAAGGTGATAGCGGGAAAGATTCTCTCCAAATGGCTCCCTCGAGTTACCCTTGCCAGTGATCTCGATGCCAGGATGCTCTCTCACGATCCCAAGGTGATTCAGGCTCGAGCCGAAGATCCGTTGGTTCACGATGTTGCGAGCACGCGTTGGTTCACAGAGGGGATGGCTGCCGGCGAACGGATTCTCCGATCTGCGTCGCAGTTGAGAGTTCCCACGTTGTTTATGCATGGTGGGGAGGATCCGCTCACCGATCCCAAAGCGACGCAAGAGTTCTATCAGGCGATGTTCTTCAAGGACAAAAAATGGATTCAGTGGCCAGGGATGTATCACGAGATCTTCAACGAGGTGGAGCGGAACAAGGTGTTTGAGGCAGTTCATTCCTGGCTCTTTGAACATCTCCATCCCTGATCCCTGATAAACATGATCCCCTACAAAGATGACAATCCCACTCGCACCTTCCCTTTCGTGACCCTCGGCCTGATTGCGATCAACAGCCTTATTTTTCTATACGAGGTTCTTTTAGGGCCTCAAACCCAGGCTTTTATATTTGAACTTGGCATGATCCCTTTTGAAGTCACTCACGGTGTCAATCTTCCTGTTTCACCTTCTTTGCCCCCCTACCTCACATTGTTAACCTCCATGTTTCTCCATGGAGGCTGGCTCCATCTGATTGGCAATATGCTCTACCTTTGGATCTTTGGAGACAATGTGGAGGATGCTTTAGGGCATTTTCGTTTTCTGATTTTTTATATCGTTTGCGGCTTGATTGCGGCTGGCACGCACATCTTTTCTAGTATGGATTCCACCATTCCGACCGTAGGGGCTAGTGGTTCTATTGCTGGAGTTCTAGGGGCTTATTTTCTTCTCTATCCTCGAGCCCATGTCTACACCCTCATCCCCATCTTCTTTTACATGGAGGTCCTCGTTCTCCCTGCTTCGATCGTTCTTGGGTTTTGGTTTCTCCTCCAAATCTTTAATGGCATTTTTTCCTGGGGGGTGAATTTAGGAGGAGTTGCCTGGTTTGCCCACATTGGTGGGTTTATCGGTGGCTACCTTCTGATGCGTTGTTATGCCCCCAAACTTCGCTGATTGTGAAGTTTTGTTAACACTCCTGGTGTCAAAAAGAATCCACACAACAATGACTTGAAATTAAAAAGGTTTTTGACGATCTTGCGTTTTGACTGTTAAAAAAATACACCGCTTTGGCTTGAAGCGTCATAATGCTCTACAGAAAAGATTTTAAATTTCAACAGGTTATAAGGAGGCCTCGCATTGCCTCTTTTTGGCATGGATGTTGCATTATTTCTATGCGAGATCGATGCGAAACAATGGTTTCAAGGGATGGAGTCTTCTCTTTTTAGGTTTAGCGCTTCTCTCGGCTTGCGGAGATGAGGAAGGGACGCCAATAGCTTCAAGCACCGAGCCTCAACCTGCTCCGGCCGATCTCGTAACGGTTGAGTCTTTTGAGACGCTGGCTCAATTCCATCTCGGAGATTCAAAGCCCTCGGTGCGCATTGCTTTAAAGCGCTACGTTCATCCACAGGCTCTCGTCCCTGAGCGTGAGCCCTTAATCCTGCTTCCGGGAGCCACACAGAATCATCTTATTTTTGATATTCATCCCGATTATAGCCTGGCTCGCACGCTGGCTAATGAAGGGTATGAGGTTTGGCTGGTTGATTGGCGAGGGCGCGGGGATTCTTGGAAAGGGGTTGCGGAAAAGGAAGGGGACCCCGCTTGTCGAGACGTCAAGGAGGTGTTTCTTCGAGAAGGGTGTTGGTCGATCGATGACTTCATCCATAAGGATCTCCCCGCTGTCCTTCAATTCGTTCGAGATTTTACACAGGCCGAACATGCCATTTTGGTTGGGTATAGCGAAGGGGGAACGGTGGCTCTAGGTTATTTGGGCTATGTCGCAACACTGCGGGCCAACCCTGAGAAAGCGATTCAGGATTTGGCGACTCACTATCAAGATGGATTTATCTCTGGGATGATCGGTTTAGCCCCTGCTCTGGTGGTTGGAGAGATGGATGTAGATCAAAGCTATGCCGATTTTCCTCTTCAGAAACTCATCACCTGGGCCTCTCAGAATTTTGTGGAAAACCGTTTCCTGTTAGCTTTGGCTCCTAATGATGTCTATCTTCCATTCGAAAATTTGCTGAATCAATTTACGTTAAAGCTGATGGATTTGGCCTTGATTCCTCAGGGAGAGGATAAGATCACGATCGAGCAAGCGTTCTTAGAAAAGTTTTTGTGGAGCCCCACCAATATCGATCCTGAGGTGGCAGATGCCATTTTACTAAAGAATGTGGAAGGGATGACCGCAGGGGAACTTCGTCAATTTGGCTATGGAGCCGATCCAGAACTGGAGAACCCAGGGATGCAATCTCTGGAGGATTCCGACTTTACTCAAGCCAATGGAGGAGTTCAGTTCCATTATCTAAACGCCTTAAGCGCCATCACGCTTCCAGTTCTCTTTGTGGTTGGGGATCAAGATGGCGTGGTTTCTCCCATCAATGTCGAACTGCAATACAACCAATTGCCAGAAGGGATCGACAAATGGCTTGAGCCTGCCATTCCAGAGACAGGGCATGTCGATCTCCCGACCGGTTTGAATGCCAAAACCGAGGTTTATCCTCTTATCCTCGATTGGCTCTCCCAACACACTTTAGGGTACCTCTAAAAACTATCTTCTACTGCAAAAACAGGCTCTGGCCTGTGACGGCGTCAGATTTGAAGCTCCCTCAAAGGGAGCTCCGAAATGAAAGGAAAAAACCATTGTTGTTAGGTCGCTCGCTAACCGCTCGCGATTGGATTTTCACAAAAAGTCCTCAACGTACCTTCCAGGTACGTTTCTGGGCTTTTTGCTCATCTTCCTTGTCTCGGTTCAGATCCTGTTTTTTCGTGACGAACATAGTTTTTAGAGGTGCCCTTTACCATAAGAAGTTGACGTAACCTCTTTTCTTTGCTGAGATAGATAAGGGCACCTCTAAAAACCTCCGTTCATGGTGAGCTTGTCGAACCATGAAAACTGCAACACGTTGATTTATAACGGTTCATCCTTCGACAGGCTCAGGACGAACGGGCAATTTATAGGTTTTTAGAGGTGCCTATAAGATGTCTCTACTGAGTTTTTTCCCCACTTGGGTGTGGATTGCTTTGGCTTGCGCTTTTTGTGTGGCCACTGCCGATGCTTTCTCGAAGCACTTTCTTGAAAAGAGAGAGTCTTCCGTTGTCGCATTAGTTCGGTGGTTTTACGCCTCTCTCTTTCTTTCACCGCTACTGTTTCTGGAGCCCATTCCGTGGTCTTCAGCCTTAATGAGTTGGTTTGTTGTTGTCATGCCGCTTGAAGTGTTCGCCATCTCCTTTTATATGAAGGCTTTAAAAACCTCTCCGCTGTCGATGGTGGCGCCATTTACCAGTTTAACCCCTGTTTTTCTCTTTTTTGTTTCGTACTTCTTGTTAGGAGAGGTTCCCCACTTGTTTGGGATCCTGGGCGTTCTCCTCGTGGTTGTGGGATCGTTTTTTCTGAATCAGAGGAATACATCCCCAGGAAAAAGAGCTCCTTGGAATATTTATCGAGATCCCGGAGTCCGCTGTATGGTTTTAGCGGCGTTCCTCTATGCTTTTGCGGCCGGAATAGGCAAGAAGATGTTTTTGTCTTCTCCCACTCTTTCTCTCATTGCTCTTTACTCCCTCTTGTCCACTTTAACGCTCATGCTTTACACGCTTTTCCGTTTTGGACCGAAGCCCTTCAAAATGATAGTGGATCGACCTTTTCGTTATTTGCCCATGGCATTATTCGACGCCCTAGGTTATTGGACAAACTTTACAGGAATACTACAGACCGATGTCAGTTACTTTATAGCCATCAAGAGAACAAGCCTCTTTTTTGCCATTGTTTATGGAGGGATTTTCTTTAAGGAGAGGAACCTCCGGCAGCGGCTTTTTGGAGGGGCTCTCATGCTCATGGGTGTTTTGCTCGTTGCTTTGTAAATAGGAAATGTGGAATAATCCCAAATGATGGCATCTCTTCAGAAGGAACTTGTCGCCCAGTTAAAGAAAGGGGAGGCGTTGGATCTTCGGGCCGACGGGAAAGCGGGGAGTGGTTTAGTAATGACACTCCAGGTTTTTGCGGAGGCTGTTTCCCTAGAAGGGACCTATCAGGTTCAAGAGTGGCCGTTCTTTAGTTCGGCCCGCAAAGGGGCTAATGTTCGCGGGTTCATGAGAGTCGGCAAGGGGCCTCTCTTTATGACCTGTCAGGTGGAGTCCCCTCATGTGGCCCTACTTTTTACGGAGAAGACAGGAGAAGAGATCGATTTTGCAAGCGGAGTCTCAAAAGGGATCTTTGTCTTGAACACCGCTTATCATGCTATTGAAGCAGCGCAAAAATTTCGCCTGCGTGGCGAGGTTTTTACGGTGTCGGGGGATCGATTGGGGCAGGAGTATCTTCATCATCCCATTCCGAATATCTCGGTCCTAGCGGCTCTTCACAAAGCTCTCCCTCTTGTTTCTGTTCAGCAAGTGGTTCAGGCGCTAAAACATAACGGCGAAAAAAGACGACTTCCGCTAAAAGCGATCCAGGCCAATCAGGATTGTTTGCTGGCCTCTCTCAAGGAGGTTTCTTCAGCCGTGGTCCAGGGAGAAGAGGCGTGGGAGCATCCTCTTCCTTCCTTTGCAGGATATGAGGGCTATCCTATTGGAGCCCAAAGCGCTTTGAGAAGCAGTCTCCAGAATCTAACCGCCAACTATGCCCGCACAGGAAGGCGGCTCGTTTTTCAAGATCCTCAAGATCGATGCACCGGTTGCTCTCTTTGTATCGTGAATTGTCCGGAGGGGATCATCCAGTTTGTGCCGGATGAGAAGCGCGGAATCCGGGTGACGGGGGCCGATGTGAATCATTTTTGCAAACTCTGTCGCGAGTGCATTGAGGCCTGTCCACTTGACCTTTTTGAAGAGGTGGAAGGGGCCCTCGTATGAATCCTTACGGATCGATATTTCCAGAGGTCCTCGATCTGGAGCCGCTTCGAAAAAAGCATATTCCTCTCTATCGGCGTCAAGAGCGGATCCAGATGGACGGAAACGGTGCCGCAGCCATTGCCTCGCTCCAATTCTGGAGGGCCCCCATCTACGCCGGTTTTCCCATTACTCCTTCCACCAAATGGCTTGAGATGATCTCGACTTACATCAATGCGGGGAGATTTGTTGTGGAAGAAAATGGCCGTAAAGTGAGCGCCAAGCGGGTCAAACTTCTGGAGGCGGAACACGCCGTTGCCGACTACTTGGTGGGAGCCGCAGCCGCTTGCCGAGAGCTGATCTTTATGACCGCAACTTCTTCGGTGGGGCTCGATCACATGACGGAAACAACCCGCTCTCTGGGAGCCAGCGGCTTGGGGAACGTTGTTTTGATCAACGTTTATCGGGCCACAGCGAATTATCCTTTATGTATTGAAGGGGATCCTTCCGATGCCTTTGCCCATCGAGACGATGGATGGATCCAAGTGGTTTGTCGTGGGAAACAACAGATCTACGACACCTTAATCCAGCTCCCCGTTGTTGGAATGGATCCTAGGGTATTGATCCCAACGATGCCGGGCTATTACGGGATTAAGGATAGCCATCGAAGCGAGCCTTTTTTTGTAGAACCCGATTCGAAAATCCATGAGTTTCAGGATTCTTTGATTCCATGGCGGTGTCCATTGCCAGGGCTCATTGTTGGAGAGACCGCGATGGGGAATTGTGTCACCAGTGCCCATTTTCAAGGTTTCAAATGGGAACAAAAGAAGAGAATGGATCAAGTGCTATCGGTTTTGACGGCGTCCTCTAAAAAATTTGAGGAGGTGTTTGGCCGTCCTGGAATCGTTCCGTTTGAGGCTTACTTCATGGAAGATCGGCCGCCGCGCGTTTTGGTGGCTATGGGGCCGGATGCCGGAACTGCTTACGAGGTAATCCGTCGAAGGCGCAAAGAAGGGGAGAGGCTTGGCTTAGTCGTAGTTCGGCTTTTGACCCCCTTTCCATCGTCCCTTCTGCGTGAAGCCTTGAAATCTGCGGGTGTTATTGGAGTGGTCAATAACGCCTTTCATAGCGAAAGGGGGCACCTTACCGCGTTGGTTTCAGAGGCTGTTAGTGGGCTTCCCATTCAAACGACCGGTTTCTTTGCTGGCCTAGGAGGGGCTGACATTTCGGTCCGCTCCTGGGAGAAGATGATCGACCTTCTCTCTGTTTTGAAGCCGGGTGAGAGCCGCTTTGTTCATGAAGGAGAGGTTTTATGAGTGAGAAACGATTGGCTCCCTTTATGGAGATGGCCCAAAAAGAGAGCTGTTTTCGTCCGGGGTCAACCCTGTGCGTCGATTGCATGGAGTCGATTGCCTTTCAAAATGTGGGGCGCGCCACCGACAACGGGATCAAAACCATCTATACGATGGGAACCTTTTGTGGCGAGGTTTCAACCCTTTTGTGGCCCACGGTGGTGGCTTGGGGACGAGGGGATCAGGAGGCGACTCAGTTCGAAAAGTCGTTTTCGATCATCCACAACGTTTTTGAATCGGCCTCTACTGTGGCGGAAGGGATTCGGGATACCGCCGATATCCTTTTGGAACTGGGCGCTCTTAAAAAACCGATTCAGGTGGTTGCCAATTCAGGGGATGGTGGGGCTCTTGTGATCGGTCTTCGTTCCCTCCTTCATACGATCCATCGTCGTTCCCGTGTCACGGTGGTGGTGTTGATTAACGAATTCTTTGCCAACACCGGCTTTCAATACGCTGTCACAGCAACCCCTTATTCGGAGACATCCACCACACCGCCAGGAGATTTTATTCCGGGCAATCTGGAGGAGCCGATGAACCACGTTGGGCTTGCTTTAATGGCAGGAGCCGAGTTTGTCGCTCAGGTCTCTCCGGCTTTTCCGAAGGATTTTACAGAGGCTTGTGAGAGGGCCCTGAGTTGCTCCGAGACGGCCGTTATTTTTGTTCCGTCCCCCTGTATCGCCGGCTGGAAATTTAAGGAGGGGAGAACCATTGAGCTTGCCAAGCTGGCTTCTGAAACGGGGCTATTCCCGACCTTCTTAAAGGAAAAAGGGAAGGCAGGATCTCTAAGGCATGTTTCGTTGGATTCCAAACAACGAACTCCCATTCTGCGCTTTCTTGCCCCTCAGCGACGCTTTCACCATCTCGTTCATGAAAAGAACGGCGAGCCTGCTGTTGTGAAAGGGCGTGAGAAAGAGGTGGCTCTGATTCAAGATTGGGCAAATCGAAACGTCCAAACTCTCCAACGTTTGACGGCTTGGGATGTTGCCTGATCCCCATCAGGTCAATCGCTGATCCCCCTCATATGGATTCTATTCATTTATGTTAGTGTCATCCCATAAGGAGGAGGATGGGGTCAGTTTTAAGTTTTTAAGTAACGATTAGTGAGGAGGATGGGGTCAGCGTTACTTAAAAACTTAAAACTGACCCCATCCTCCCTAGACGGGTCCCCCAAAAATCTCGTGAGTGAAGCGAAAAAACACTCCCGTGACTTATTGGACAGGAGGAAATTTTATGAAGCAAAACTTGACACAGCGCGGCGGGTTGAGTACAGTAACCCCCGTTTCTGATAAAATTATTTCATCAAAATCCATGAAAAAGAAAGATCCATGGCAACCCCCCGTTGATGGGGAAAAGATTACAGTCAAGAACGGTCAACTTCAAATCCCTGATCGCCCGATTCTTTGTTTTATCGAAGGGGATGGGATTGGCCCCGATATCTGGGCGGCCACCCGTCTAGTCTTAGATGCTGCGGTTGAAAAAGCCTATGGCCCTAAACGGAAAGCCTCTTGGTTTGAGGTCTACACCGGGGAGAAGGCTCAGAATCTTTTTAACGAATGGCTCCCTGAAAAGACGCTTGATCTCATTCGAGATTATAAAGTGGCGATCAAAGGGCCTTTGACCACGCCCGTGGGAGGGGGGATTCGAAGCCTCAATGTTACCCTCCGACAAAAACTCGATCTTTTTGCTTGTGTCCGCCCTGTTCGCTATTTCGAAGGGGTTCCTAGTCCCGTAAAAGAGCCCGGGAAACTGGACGTTATCATTTTTCGTGAGAACACGGAGGATGTTTATGCGGGCATTGAATGGGCCTCTGGTTCTCCGGAGGCTGAAAAACTTCGAGACATCCTCATCAAAGATTTTGGGAAGAAAATTCCTGAAAAGGCAGGGCTCGGAATCAAACCGATGAGCCCTTCAGGGACTAAACGTCTCGTCCGAATGGCCATTGAACACGCCATCCAGCACCATCGTAAATCGGTCACATTGGTTCACAAAGGGAATATCATGAAATTTACGGAAGGGGCCTTCCGCGATTGGGGCTATGAGGTGGCAAAAGAGGAATTTCGAGATAAGGTGGTTCTAGAGAGCGAGATTTGGAAAGGGGCCTCCGATAAAGGGAAGGTTATCGTCAAGGATCGAATCGCCGATGCGATGTTTCAGCAGATTCTTCTTCGTCCTGACGAGTATGATGTGATTGTCACACCCAATCTCAATGGGGACTATCTTTCGGATGCCTGTGCCGCCCAAGTCGGGGGATTGGGGATGGCTCCGGGAGCCAATATCGGATTTCCTTACGCCATTTTTGAAGCGACCCATGGCACAGCCCCCAAATACGCGGGACAAGATAAGGTGAATCCGAGCTCGCTTCTCCTTTCAGGAGTGATGCTTTTAGATTATTTGGGGTGGGGGGAGGCTTCCAATCTTATTGTGAAGGCCATTGAAGAAACGATCCGTCAAAAAACAGTGACCTATGATTTGGAAAGACAGATGCCAGGGGCAAAGTTATTGAAGTGCTCGGAATTCGGGAGAGCGATTGTTAAAAATATGGACTCTGGATTAAAGGCGGCCTAACATGAGAAAAAAGATTACCATCGTTGGAGCAGGCAACGTCGGAGCCACAGCAGCTCATTGGATCATAACTAAGGAGCTCGCCGATGTGGTTTTGATCGATGTGATCGAAGGGGTTCCTCAAGGGAAAGCTCTGGATCTTTTGGAGGCCTGCCCTGTGGAGGGGATCGATGTTCGAATTGTGGGGACCAACGATTATAAAGAGACTCAAGATTCTGACATCGTTGTGGTTACCGCGGGGATTGCGCGCAAGCCGGGGATGAGTCGAAGCGATCTGATCAAAACTAACACGGGCATTGTTAAAGAGGTTTGTCAGAAGGTTGCAAAGACAAGCCCCAAGGCGATCCTTATCATCGTATCCAACCCTCTGGACGCCATGGTTTACGTCGCTCATCGTGTCACTGGCTTTCCTAGGGAGAGAATTCTGGGAATGGCCGGCGTTTTGGATTCGGCGCGATTTAGGGCTTTTATTGCCATGGAGTTAGGGGTTTCTGTGGAGGACATCCAAGGGTTTGTTTTAGGAGGGCACGGAGACTCGATGGTTCCTCTTCCCCGTTACGCAACGGTTTCTGGGATCCCGCTCCCTCAGCTTTTGAGCGCCGATCGGATTAAAGCTCTTGTGGATCGGGCTCGTAATGGAGGGGCCGAGATCGTGAATTTATTGAAAACAGGCTCCGCTTATTATGCCCCATCGGCCTCCATCATTCAGATGGTCGAGTCCATTCTTAAAGACAAACGACGGATCCTTCCTTGCGCCGCTTATTGTGATAAAGAGTACGGCGTTGGGGGCTACTTTATTGGCGTTCCTGTCGTTTTGGGTTCTCGAGGGATGGAAAAGGTGATTGAGATTGATCTTGCCTCTGAGGAGAGAAAACTTTTGGATGCCTCGGTGGGACAGGTGAAGGAGCTCTGCAAAGAGGTGGAACAAATCTTATCGTCATGAGTTCTTCCTTTAACAACACCGCGCCGGGATTTTTAGTTCGTAACGAATTTTGGCTCAAACGCCTTCATTCGCTCAGTGGCATTCTCCCCATTGGAGCCTACGTGGTGTTCCATTTTTTTCAAAACTCTTATGCCCAGCACGGCCCCGAGAGATATAATGAGGTTGTTCATGCGCTTCAGGGAATCCCTTATCGCTTCATCTTAGAGCTTGGCGTCATCGCTCTTCCAATTCTCTATCATGCGCTCTATGGCTTTGCGATCCTCCGGTGGGGGGCTCCCAATGTGAGGGCCTATCCCTACCTAGCCAACTGGCGCTACGTTTTCCAGAGACTCACCGGCGTTGTGGCATTGGCCTACATCGTTTTTCATGTCTATCGCACGACGATGCAGGACTATCTCTACGGGCGAGAGGTTAATTTTCAACTCATGGCCATTGATCTTTCACAGCCATGGATTTTTCTTTGCTATGCCATTGGGATTGTTTGCGTGGCCTATCATTTTGGGAATGGCTTATGGAGTTTCTTGATCACTTGGGGGATTACGCGTGGGGAGAGGGCGCAGCGCGTTTCAAGCCTAATCTGTTTAGGAATTTTTGTTTCAATGGCGGTTTGGGGAATCCATATTTTGACGCGGTTTATATAACTTATGGCAGAGACAAAAATTATTATTGTTGGGGGGGGACTTGCGGGCTTAATGACCACGATTAAAGCGGTTGAGGCCGGCGCCATGGTCGACATTTTTTCGATCGTTCCTGTGAAACGTTCCCACTCGGTCTGTGCTCAGGGAGGAATTAACGCCTCTGTTAACACGAAGGGGGAGGGGGATTCCCCACAGATCCATTTTGAAGAAACGATTTACGGCGGAGACTTTCTTGGCAACCAACTTCCGGTCAAAGGGATGTGCGAGGCCTCTCCCAATATCGTCTATCTTTTAGATCGCATGGGAGTCCCCTTCAACCGAACCCCAGAAGGAAACCTTGATTTTCGCCGATTCGGTGGGAGCCGTTATCACCGAACCGCATTTGCCGGAGCCACAACGGGTCAGCAACTCCTTTACGCTTTGGATGAGCAGGTTCGTCGATTTGAGGCTGAAGGAAAAGTGAAAAAGTACGAGGGTTGGGAGTTCCTTTCGATCCTCAAGGATGGGAAGGGGAGTTGTTGCGGGATCGTTGCTCTCGATCTCATCCGAATGGAGATTCATCCGTTTCTTGCGGGGGCGGTTGTTCTTGCAACCGGTGGACCGGGCTTAATCTTTGGTAAGACCACGAATTCTTTAACGAACACGGGAGGAGCTGCCGGCTCCGTGTACCAAGAGGGAGCCATCTACGCCAACGGAGAGTTTATTCAGGTTCACCCCACAGCGATTTCCGGTGGAGATAAACTCCGGCTCATCTCAGAGTCGGTGCGAGGGGAGGGGGGGCGTGTTTGGACACTGAAGGATGGGAAGCGATGGTATTTCTTGGAAGAATGGTACCCCGCTTACGGGAACCTTGTTCCACGAGACATCGCCAGTCGCGCCATCTACAAGGTGTGTCGTGAACTCGGATTGGGGATCGATGGAAAAGATCAGGTTTACCTGGATGTCACTCACATCGATAAAAAACGGCTGCGGGAGCGATTGGGTGGAGTTTTAGAAATTTATGAAAAATTCATGGGGGAAAGTCCCTATGAAGTTCCTATGAAGGTTTTTCCCGCAGTTCACTACTCGATGGGAGGGTTATGGGTTGATTTTGATCAGATGACAAACATCTCCGGACTTTTTGCTGCGGGAGAATGCGAGTATCAGTATCATGGCGCCAATCGTTTGGGAGCCAATTCACTCCTTTCGTGTATTTATGGCGGAATGATTGCGGGACCCAAGTCGGTAGAGTTTGTAAAAAGCAAAGCGGGCTCCATCACAAGCTCTGAGGTCGATTCCCAGGTTTTGGAGCAGAAACAGACGATCGAAGAGATCTACAACATGCAAGGGGTGGAAAATCCGCATCGACTTCATCAAGAATTAAGTGAGATGATGACCTCTCATGTCACGATAGTCCGAGAGAACAAAAAGATTGAGGTGGTTTGTGGAAAGATTCGAGATCTGATGGTCCGTTATCAAAAGATCGGACTTTCCGATACGAATCGCTGGGCTAACGGGGAGGTCCTTTTCACACGGCAGCTTTGGAACATGCTCGTTCTTGCAGAGTTGATTACATTGGGGGCTCTCCAGAGAGATGAATCTCGTGGCGCCCATTACAAGCCGGGGTTCCCCGATCGAAATGATGAAGAGTGGCTTAAGACCACTAAAGCGACCTACACCTCGCAGGGGCCACGGTTGGAATATGAGGCAGTGGATATTCAATATTTGAAGCCGAGACCGCGTCGGTACGATCAGGCGACAGCCGGAGTGAAAAAATAGTCCGTTCATGGTGAGCTTGTCGAACCATGAACGAAAGGTTTTAAATGAATTCTGGTAAAAACGTTCGTTTTCGGATTCACAGGCGGGAAAATCCATCGGCTCCTCCTCGTTGGGAAGAGTTTGAGGTCTCCTATTATCCTGGAATGAATGTGATCGGCGCTTTGATGGAGATTCAAAAAAATCCTGCCACTGCCGATGGGAAACCCACGACACCGCCTGCCTGGGAGGCCAACTGTTTGGAAGAGGTTTGTGGCTCTTGCACGATGGTGATTAATGGCGCTGTTCGTCAGGCTTGCTCCGCGTTGGTTGTAAATCTCTCACAGCCCATTGAGCTTCGGCCGATGTCGAAGTTTCCCAACCTTCGGGATCTTAAAGTCGATCGTTCTCGGATGTTTGAAGGGCTTAAAAAAGTGGGAGCTTGGGTTCCTCTCGATGGAACGCACGCCTTAGGGGCGGGGCCCAAAGTGAGTCCCGAGACACAGCAAAAGGCCTATGCCCTTTCCCGTTGTATGACCTGTGGTTGCTGTTTAGAGGCTTGCCCTCAATATCACTCTCGCTCCCAATTCATTGGAGCGGCGGCGATCAGTCAAGTTCGTCTATTCAACCTGCATCCGAGCGGGGCCATGAATGCAGGAGAGCGATTAGAGGCTTTGATGGGGCCCGGCGGTGTTTCAAATTGTGGAAATGCTCAGAACTGTGTCAAGGTTTGCCCGAAGGAGATTCCTCTGACGACCTCGATTGGAGAGGTGGAGTGGCAAGTCACCCAACACGCGATTAAAAAATTGTTAGGATTCTAGCTATGTTACTTCACGAATATCAGACCAAAGAGATCTTCAAGAAGAATGGAATTCCGGTTCCTCAGGGGGAAGTAGCCTCAACCCCCGATGAGGTTTATGCCATCGCTCAGCGTTTGGGAGGCCCTTGTGTCGTTAAAGCCCAGATCCATGCCGGCGGAAGAGGAAAAGGGGGAGGGATTCGTCTTGTGAAAACAGCCGAGGAGGCTAGATCTGCTGCTCAGGATCTTTTGGGAAAGCCTTTGATCACTCCGCAAACAGGCCCTCAAGGGAAGATCGTTCATCAGCTGTGGGTGGAACAACCTTCGGAGATTGAAAAGGAGTACTATTTAGGGATGGTGATGGATCGTGCGAAGGCCTGTCCTGTGGTTATTGCGAGCGTGGCCGGTGGGATGGATATTGAAGAGGTGGCCTCCCAATCGCCACGAAAGATCCTTAAGGAGCCTGTCGATCCTTCGATGGGGTTGGGGGATTACCAAGGAAGAAAACTGGCTGAGAAACTAGGGTTCACGGGGAGCACCGCGAGTCAGTTTACATCGATCTTAAAAGCGCTCTGCAAAACCTTTCAAGCCTCTGACGGCTCGCTTTTGGAAGTAAACCCTTTGGTCAAAACAAAAAGTGGCGATCTTGTTGCATTAGATGCTAAGTTTAACATCGACAACAATGCTCTGTTTCGGCAGAAAGAGCTTGCTGCGATGCAAGACACCCGCGAAGAGGATCCGACAGAGCTCGAGGCGAATCGAGCCGGCCTAAGCTATGTGAAGCTCAATGGCAACATCGGCTGCTTAGTGAATGGCGCGGGATTAGCCATGGCGACCATGGACACGATCAAACTCTATGGAGGGGAGCCGGCCAATTTCTTGGATGTTGGCGGTGGCGCTTCCAAAGAACAGGTGAGCCAAGCTTTTCAGATCATCCTTGCCGATCCTAATGTGAGTGCGATCTTTGTCAATATCTTTGGAGGAATCTTAAAGTGCGATGTGTTGGCTCAAGGGATTGTGGATGCTGTAAAAGAGGCTCACATTCAGGTTCCGTTAGTGGTTCGTTTGGAGGGAACCCACGTGGAAAAAGGGAGAGAGATTTTGAAGAGTTCGGGTTTAAAGATTGAGCCCGCTGAGAGTATGGCCGAAGGGGCTCAAAAGGCTGTCTCATTTGTTGCTAAGGGCTAGTTTGCCGTCATTCCCGCGCAAGCGGGAATCCAGTTTTTTAAATAGATTAGAGGTGTGAGGTTATGTCGATTCTCGTTAACAAAAGCTCGCGGGTCGTTGTTCAAGGAATCACGGGTAAAACCGGCCTTTTCCACACTCAACAGTGTTTAGCCTATGGAACCCGTATTGTTGCTGGGGTCACGCCGGGCAAGGGTGGAACCCAGGTTGAGGGGATCTCTGTCTTCGATACCGTTGATAAAGCGGTTCGGAAAATGAAGGCGGATGTGTCTCTCATTTTTGTGCCACCTCCCTTCGCGGCCGATGCCATCCTGGAGGCAGCGGATGCCAAGGTTCCTTTGATTATTTGCATTACAGAAGGGATCCCTGTTCTCGATATGACCCGTGTTTACCACTTTTTGCAAAGGACAAAGAGTCGGTTGGTGGGTCCCAATTGTCCCGGTGTGATCACTCCAGGGGAATGCAAGGTAGGGATCATGCCTGGGGTCATTCATAAACCTGGAACCGTGGGGGTTATTTCTCGAAGCGGGACACTGACCTACGAGGCGGTCGATCAACTCACACGGAGCGGTTTAGGGCAATCGACCTGTGTGGGGATTGGAGGAGACCCCATTATTGGAAGTTCTTTCATCGATGTTTTAAAGCTCTTTGAGAAAGATCCGGGAACGGAAGCGATTGTGATGATTGGTGAGATTGGCGGTGAGGCTGAAGAACAAGCCGCAAAATTTATTAAGAAAAATGTGACCAAGCCGGTGGTGGGGTTCATCGCAGGACAGACCGCTCCAAAAGGTAAGCGGATGGGGCATGCAGGAGCGATTATTGCGGGGGGAAAGGGGACAGCGAAAGAAAAGATGGAGGCCCTTCAGGCGGCAGGTGTGGTGATGGCGCCGAGCGCTAATGAGATTGGTGCGACGATGGTTCGTATCTTAAGGGGAGAAGAACGGCAAAGGAGTGTAGCGTCATGAAAGAGCGAACCTTATCGATTGTGAAACCAGATGCGGTGAAGAAGAATCTCATTGGGGAGATCTTGGCTCGTTTTGAAAAGAACGGTTTGAAAATCGTTGCAGCGAAAATGATTTGTCTTTCCAAGCGAGAGGCGGAAGGGTTTTATCAGGTTCACAAAAACAGGCCCTTTTTCCCAAGTTTGACCGACTTCATGAGCTCGGGGCCTTGCGTGGTGATGGTGTTGGAGGGGGAAGATGCCATTGCTAAGAATCGAGAGCTGATGGGAGCCACCGACCCTAAAAAAGCGGCTCCAGGCACTTTGCGCGCCCAATACGCCGATAGCATTGAGCACAATATCGTTCATGGCTCCGACAGCCCTGAGACCGCCCACTGGGAAATCGCTTACTTCTTTCCTAAGATTTTGTAACAGAGAGGTGCCTTAAGGTTCTGTTTAGGAGCTCTTTAATAAATGAACGATAATTTTTGGGAAGAAATTTCCTAAGATCCATTTCGAGTTCCTTTTCCTTAAAATTTTTGATTGAGGAGATAAGATCAGGACGGTGATAAGTTGTTTTATACCACTTCATCTTCTCTTCGACATAATCTTCTCTAAGCGAAACCCCTTTGGAAAGTAAGAACCAGAGATCAAAAAGATCTCTCCCCTTATGTCTTATGAGCAGGGCTCGCACTTTTTCTGCAAGAAGCTCTTCAGAGCTTAAATGAGTCACCAGAGGGTAAGGGGTAATTGGGAAAATTGTTTCAATAGGGCTCACTTGAGAGGTTAAGGGTTTTTCTCTCAATGAAAACTCCAGACGAATGGTGAGTGGAAATTTCAATGGGCCGCGATATTTGAGCATTTGAGAAAAAGAATGGCCTTTCGAATCCAGGTCTTTGAGTTCAATCCCTTCCATTTCCACGATAAGTCGTTGTGCTACTTCTTTTGAGAGTTTTTTCAATTCGGATGGAGAATGCAGAGAGGTGAAATCAAGGTCTTCCGAAAACCGAAAAGAACCGTATAAAAAATGGATTGCCGTTCCCCCTTTAAAATAGATCTTTGCGCTTCCATCAAGTTCATAAAGGTATTTCAGGAAAAGGAGTTGGAGATATTCTCTTAAAATAGAATAGGAATCGATAGAGAATCGGCGGGATAGTTTTTGCGTTTGTTCTTCTGTAATCATAATTTCAACTCCTTCCAAAGAGCCTGGAAAGGAGGATAGGCGATTTTTGAGGCCATCGTTTTGAGGATCTTTCTATCACATCCTGAGTAGTCCAGTTCTTCGAAATTTATTTTTCTCCAGCCTTTGGATACGAGATAAATTTGATCCATCAAAGCCTTTTCAGGTTGCGCTATCAAAAAGGCCCCTTTTTTCTCATACCCCCAAAATAGCCCTTTTTGAAGGTGAACGTATTCAAACTCTTTATCCAGAGTTTGAAACTTTCTCGTTTTTCTTGGAGTCACCGAGGTAATAGGGTATGGAAACTGCGACAGAATGCCATGCACGTTTAGAGCTGTTTCCAGCGAGATATAAGAGGGAGAATAGAGGGCATTGGCGACCTCGAAATCCTCAGGTGGAGAAAAAGCAAAAGCAAAAAGTCCTTTTCTTAATCGCAGAAGGAATTCTTTTCTTACCAAACTTTCTGCTGTTTTGTAGGCCGTATTGTCCTGCTGGATCTCTAAGAGTTTCTTAAGATCCTGGGTAGTAAAAGTTTTGCGTTTGCATTGTTGTAGCCGTTTTATGGTGCGATCCAATCTCATATAGATTCCATTTCCTGTATCAAATTATACAGAAAATAGAACGATTGTCAAGAGATCTCCCCCCCTAATTTATTGAGCACAATATCGTTCATGGCTCCGACAGCCCTGAGACCGCCCACTGGGAAATCGCTTACTTCTTTTCCGGTATGAAGTTATTGTAGGGCGCCTCTAGGTCTCTGAAGAGGTTGAGATACATCGGTAACAGTGGGAGTATTGATGGGAAGATGGGGTAGAGGGAGGTATAGTGGGGCTATGATGAGCCTCACCTATGTCATGCCTGCAAAGGCTGGGAATCTGGTCTCCG
>JACQOV010000034.1 GCA_016202395.1 Deltaproteobacteria bacterium | reverse complement strand
GGGTCAAAAATCTTGCGAGTGAAGCGAGAAAAAACATTCCCGTGAACTTTTCCAATTGAATCAGTCAAAAATTTCTTGTGTGAACAAGTTCATTCCGGTGGATAAAGCGATGGCGGCTGCTTTACAAATTTGGGAGGGGATCCTATTATCAAAAACCTACTTTATGGACATCTCTCACATTCGGAACTTTAGCATTATTGCTCACGTTGATCATGGAAAATCGACACTAGCCGATCGGATTCTAGAGCTGACCGGGGCCTTGAGTGAAAGAGAAAGGGTCGATCAATTCCTCGATAAGATGGATTTGGAGCGGGAGCGTGGGATTACGATCAAAGCTCAATCTGTGCGACTTCGATATAACGCATTGAATGGAGAGGAATATCAGTTCAATCTCATTGATACCCCCGGACATGTCGATTTTAGCTACGAAGTCTCGCGGTCTTTAGCGGCCTGTGAGGGGGCGATCCTTGTGGTCGATGCTTCTCAAGGGGTCGAGGCTCAAACACTGGCCAACGCCTATCTTGCCGTGGAGAACAATCTTGGGATCGTCCCTGTTTTAAACAAAATCGATTTGCCTGCCGCCGATCCCAACCGGGTTCGCAAAGAGATCGAAGAGGTGATTGGCATTGATGCCTCGGAGGCCATCCCTACCAGCGCCAAAGAGGGGATCGGAATTCGCGAGATCCTCGAAAAAGTCATCGAAAAAATCTCTCCTCCTAAAGGGGATTCTCAAGCCCCGCTCAAGGCCCTCATTTTTGATAGCTGGTTCGATTCTTATCAAGGGGTGGTGACTCTGATTCGGGTTTTTGATGGAGTGTTGCAGCCGGGAATGAAAATACAGATCATCTCTACAGGCAAGGTGTTTGAGGTTCAGAAACTCGGTGTTTTTTCTCCACATCCTCAAGAGGTGAAGAGTCTCTCGGTAGGGGAGGTCGGGTTTATGGTCGCTGCGATTCGCGAAGTTCGCGACACCAAGATTGGGGATACGATTACCGAGGCGCAGCGTCCCACACATTCCCCTCTGCCTGGCTTTCGTGTGGTCAAGCCGATGGTCTTCTCAGGGCTCTATCCGGTTGATTTTGGCGATTACGAGGCCTTGCGGGATGCGATGGAAAAACTTCGGCTCAACGATTCCTCTTTTAGCTACGAGCCAGAGACCTCTGCCGCTCTAGGGTTTGGATTTCGATGCGGATTTTTAGGACTCCTTCACATGGAGATCATCCAAGAGCGACTCGAGAGGGAGTATCATTTGAATCTCATCACCACCGCCCCTACTGTGGACTATCGAGTGATCACACAAGAGGGACAGACCCTGGAGGTTCAAAACCCGGCTCAATTGCCGCCGGTGTCCAAGATCGGGCGGATTGAGGAGCCTTATATTTTATCGACCATGCATCTTCCCAACGGTTACGTTGGAGCGGTGATCCAGCTTTGCGCCGATCGTCGTGGCGTTCAGAAAGAGATCCGTTATGTCACCCAGGAGCGAGTGATTCTTACCTACGAGCTTCCTTTAAGCGAGGTGATCTTTGATTTTCATGATCGGTTGAAATCAGTTACGAAGGGGTATGCCTCTTTGGATTATGAGTTTTTGGATTACCGTCCCTCGGATTTGATCCGTCTGGATCTTCTCATCAATGCGGAGCCGGTCGATGCGTTGTCGACTATTGTCCATCGAGAGAAGAGCTATGAGCGAGGGCGTGTTTTAGTGGAAAAGATGAAAGAGGTGATCCCGAGGCAGATGTATGAGGTGGCGATTCAGGCGGCCATTGGGAACCGTGTGATTGCGCGCGAGACGAAGGCGGCTTTGCGGAAAAATGTGACGGCCAAATGTTACGGAGGGGATATCACTCGGAAAAGAAAGCTTTTGGAGCGGCAAAAGGAGGGAAAGAAACGGATGAAGCAAATCGGAAAGGTGGAGATCCCTCAAGAGGCCTTTTTAGCGGTGTTAAAAACGAAAGACTAAGGAGATTTATGGACCAAAGTAAAAAGAAAAAAGGGGCGGCGCGGGAATTTGGAGAAGCGATCCTCTTTGCGTTCTTGCTTGCGCTACTTTTGAAAACTTTTGTATTCCAACTTTTTAAAATTCCCTCCGGCTCCATGGAACCGACCTTGCTGGTGGGGGATCAGCTCGTTGTCCTCAAGTTTGCCTATGGGGTTCATATCCCTCTTATCGATCTGGAGCTTTTTCAGGATCATACTCCTCAACGAGGAGACGTGATTGTTTTTAAGTACCCCAAAGACCCCTCCATCGATTTCATCAAGCGCGTGATCGCTGTAGGTGGAGAAACAGTGGAGGTTCGGGCCAAAAAAATCTATATCAACGGGGAGGAGATTTCGGATCCCTGGGGGGTTCATAGCGATCCAGGAATGGTCCCCCAAGGATTGTACAACCGCGATTATTTTGGGCCCGTTACGGTCCCTGAAGGGAAACTTTTCGTCATGGGGGACAATCGAGATGATAGTCACGATAGCCGCTTCTGGGGTTTTGTCGATCCCCTTCAAGTTAAAGGGAGGGCATGGATCCTCTATTGGTCATGGGATAGCGAGATCAAGGAACTTCGGCGCGTCCGGATCGGTATGCCGATCCGGTAAAAGGATCATGAGGAGGTATGATGAGGATCATACTGGGAACCATTGAAAACAGCTAATATCTCTGCTATTTATGATGGAGGAGGAATCATGAAAAAAGAGGTTCTAGTTCGTGTTGGAGGAGAAGGAGGGGAAGGGGTTATTAGCACCGGTGAGATCCTCACCCAGGCCCTTGCCAGATCCTCCTATGACGTTTTTACCTATAGGACCTATCCCGCTGAAATTAAAGGGGGATATGCCATGTTCCAAGTTCGGATCTCCACTCAAGGCCCTGTTCCCTCCGCGGGGGAAAATCCGGACCTTCTTGTCCTATTCAATCGAGAGGCCTATGAGAATAACGCCTCCCTCATCGAAAAAGACACCCTTTTGATTTATGACTCCCAAGAGTTTGAGCCTCAAGAGGCTTGTTTCCCTTACGCTATCCCATTAGGGAAGATTGCCCGTGAACAAATTGGGAATCCTTTAACCAAGAATATCGTTTGCCTGGGGGCGATTTCTCAGATTTTGGGAGCCCCTATGGACCGAGTTCGAGAGATTCTTCGATCTAAATTCGCCTCCAAAGGGGATCTCCTCATTGAGAAAAATCTTCTGGCTTTGGAAACCGGTTGGAAGTACGTTCAGGAAAATTTCCCCGCTCGTCCCGAGTTCCGGCTGGAATCTCCTTCCCGGAAGAAAGATGATATTGTTGTTTCAGGGAATCAGGCGATTTGTTTAGGGGCTGTGGTGGCAGGATGCCGCGCGATGTTCGGTTACCCTATCACACCGGCTTCCGATATTTTAGAATGGATGTCACGGGAGCTTCCACGCTTCCAAGGGATTGTGGTTCAGACCGAGGATGAGATTGCGGCCCTTTCTGCAACCATTGGGGCCTCTTATGCCGGCAAGAAATCGATGACGGCCACCTCCGGACCAGGGTTTTCTTTGATGACAGAGCTGATGGGGCTTGCCTCGATGGCCGAGATCCCTGTCGTTGTGGTCGATTCTCAGAGGTCGGGTCCGAGCACAGGGATGCCCACCAAAACAGAGCAGAGCGATTTAAATCTTGCGGTTTATGGCGCTCATGGAGAGGGGCCGCGGATTGTAATCGCTCCGATGGATGTGGAGGATTGTTTCTATCAGGCGGTTCAGGCCTTTAATATGGCTGAGAAATATCAACTTCCGGTGGTTCTATTGACGGATCAGTCGTTATCGCAAAGGACGCAGACGATTCCACGCCCCATTCTGAGCCAAATTTCGGTGGTTCAACGATCGCGAGCCATTCATTTGAATGGGGAGGCTCTCAAACGTTATGCGATTACCGAAGATGGTGTTTCTCCAGTCTCTCTTCCGGGAGATCCCGGAGGGCGTTATATCGCGACGGGCTTGGAGCACGATGAAGAGGGGAATCCCCAATATGATCCAGAAATCCATGAACAGATGATGGCCAAGCGATTCAAGAAGTTGGAGAAAGCGGTTGAAGAGCCTCGTTTTGTTGCTCAGTATGGAGCGGAGTCTGGAGAGATTGGCATCATTTGTTGGGGATCGACAGCAGGGGTTGTGCGGGAAGCGGTGGAAGAGGCACAGGCTGAAGGGCTTTCGGTAGGAACGTTGATTCCAAAAATGCTTTATCCCGTCCGCAGCCGAGAGATCTCGCAATTCGTATCATGCTTTCGGAAAATTTTAGTCCCAGAGCTGAATTTTACGGGGCAGCTTGCGACTTTAATTCGAACCCAGGTATCTGTTGACTTAATTTCCTACACCAAATGTCAAGGAGTGCCATTTACACCGGTTGAGATTCTTGCAAAGATTCGAGAGTTGCACGAACTGGGGGGGGACTCCTTAGAGAGGCAAAAGTATGCAGCCACAGCGAACAGCTAACGACTATAAGAGCGATCTTAAGCCGGTTTGGTGCCCGGGTTGTGGAGACTTCGGAGTGTTAAAAGGGGTTTATGAGGCGATGTTGAATCTTCAGTTAGACCCCGACAAGGTAGCCATTGTCTCTGGCATTGGTTGCTCAGGGCGCCTGCCGTATTTTACAAAGTGCTACTCCTTTCATAGCGTTCATGGCCGATCTCTTCCAACGGCCATGGGGATAAAATTGGCTAACCCAGAGCTCACGGTTTTAGCGGCTGGAGGGGATGGGGATGGTTTCGCGATCGGTGGAGGGCATATCCCCCACGTTGCGCGCAAAAACATCGACATCACCTATATCGTGATGGACAATGAGATCTATGGACTCACCAAAGGGCAGGTGGCGCCGACCAGTCCGTTAAGCCAATCTTATTCTACAGCCCCATTTGGCAATCTGGAGAGTGGGATCGACCCTGTGGCATTGGTGTTAAGTTATGGAGCCACTTACGTGGCGCGTGGCTTTTCGGGGGATCCTGGAATGCTTGCGGAACTAATCCAGAAAGGGATCGAGCACAAAGGATTTTCTTTTATTCATGTGTTAAGCCCTTGTCCCACTTTCAATAAAGTCGTTACCTTTAAATCGATCCGAGCCAAAACTCAAGCGGTCCATGGCCACGATCCGACGGACTTGAGAAAAGCTCTCGATCTCGCCTTAGATTCTAACGCGATTCATCTCGGAGTTTTCTATCAAATGGAGAAGAAAAGCTATAACGATCGTTGGCAAGAGGTTTGGGATCAGGCCTCACAGAAACCTGGCAACTTAGAGGACCTTCTCCAACGTTACGCCTAAAGGTGAGATGTGATGGATGATTGCATCTTCTGCAAGATCCTAGAGAAGAAGATTCCTTCTCAGAGGGTTGTGGAAACTCCGGAATTCGTTGCCTTCAAAGATGTTAATCCTCAAGCTCCTAATCACATTCTCATCGTTCCGCGCCGGCACATTCCGACGGTCAATGATCTCACAGAAGGGGATAAGATTTTAATCGGCGAGATGGTTCTTCAGGCTCAGTCGATTGCGAAGGATCTAGGAATTTCTGAGGAAGGTTATCGTTTGGTCTTGAATTGTAATCGAGGGGCTGGGCAAACGGTTTTTCATCTTCACCTGCATTTGCTGGCAGGTCGCCCTTTTTCATGGCCCCCCGGTTGAAAATGGATGGGACTTGCCTCTTTGATCGGTTTTAGGTAGGTTTAGGTTGTATGGAGCGCCAGGAAGGATTTGCCACCAGTCGCGACGGGGCGAAGATTTACTATCTTCGGGAATGCAAGGAAGAGGGGATCCCACTTGTTTTTTGTGATGGAGTGGGATGTGATCAGTACATCTGGAAGTATGCTCGGGAGCATCTCCGGCCCCATTATCGACTCCTCTTTTGGAATTACCGTGGCCATGGAGCCTCCCCCAATCCTCGCAACTACGAAGAGCTCACCATTGAAAATTGCGCAGAGGACCTCAAATCAGTTTTAGACGCTTTGAACGTTCCAAAGGCGGTTTTTCTGGGGCACAGCATGGGAGTGCAAGTGATTTTAGAGTTTTGCCATCGCTATCCCAACCGTGTTCTAGGGCTTGTCCCCATTTGTGGCAGCTATGGGCACCTTCTCAACACCTTTTTCGACACCCCCATTCTCAAATGGGTTGTTCCTCCGCTCGCCTCTATTTTTAAACGCCGGCATCTGCTTTTTGATCTGTTTCGAAAACTCGTTTTTCCCACACGCTTGAGTTATTGGGTTGGAAAAGCGGCAAACTTTGGAATGAGTGATAAACTTCTTCGCATCGAGGACTTAATGCCCTACATGCGTGACCTCTCTGAGATTGATTTTGGCGTTTTCCTTCACATGATGCAAAGCGCAGGAAAGCACACGGCCAAGCCTTATCTCCAAGAGATTCAGGCTCCAACACTCATTATTGCTGGGGAAGAGGACACCTTTACCCCTCTTTGGCTTTCGATTCGGATGCATGAGCTCATTCCCAATTCCGAGTTCCAGTTGCTTCCCAAAGGGCAACACACGGGCCCTTTAGAGCACCCCGATCTTGTGAATCTTCGAATCGAGAAGTTTTTAAAGGAGAGAATCGGACCCTTAGTGCGTGTCAAAAAATCGGTTTCTAGGAAGAAACCGGTTGAACTGGTGGAAGAGGAAGAGTTTGAGGATCCAGAGGCGATGGCCGTTCGTCTCATTCAGTGACCTTTATGTTGTTAGGGGCGCATGAATCTATCGCAGGCGGCTTCGACAAGGCTCTTGAGAGAGGGATCGAGGATGGTTGCGAAGG
Organism: Deltaproteobacteria bacterium; assembly: GCA_016202395.1. Taxonomy (GTDB): domain Bacteria; phylum JACQOV01; class JACQOV01; order JACQOV01; family JACQOV01; genus JACQOV01. The sequence continues at coordinate 3,436 of JACQOV010000034.1, read as the reverse complement.
GATCCAGATTTTCACGAAGAGCAACAATCAATGGAAGTCCAAGCCGATCGCGCGGGAAGAGGCGGAGCAGTTCCAAGAGGCGTTTAAAAAATCGAAGTTTTCTTATCTGATGACGCACGACTCTTATTTGATCAATCTGGGGGCTTCCGATCCCGATGCCTATTCGAAGTCCCGAGCCGCTTTTGCCGATGAGTTGCAACGGTGCGATCAGCTGGGGATTCCGTATCTTGTCATGCATCCAGGATCTCATTTGGGGGAGGGGGAGGCCAAGGCCATTGAGCGGATTGCCGGAGCGATTACCGAAATCTTTGATTCGACGGAGGTGGCTTCCGTGACCGTTTTGATTGAGAGCGCCGCAGGGCAGGGGAGTAACGTGGGGTATCGTTTCGAACACCTTTCGGACTTGATCGAGAGGATTGAACCTAAGAAGCAGATCGGTGTTTGCATGGATACCTGTCATGTTTTTGCTGCGGGCTATGACTTTCGCACAAAACAAGGGTACGAAAAGATGATTGAGGAATTTGATCGGATCGTTGGGGTCCCATGGATTAAAGCGTTTCATGTGAACGATTCCAAGAAGGATCTGGGAAGTCGGGTGGATCGTCATGAACAGATCGGCGAGGGTTTCATTGGTAGTGAGCCTTTCCGGTTTTTTCTGCAAGATCGTCGGTTTAAGGATACACCTGCGGTTCTAGAGACTCCTCCCGACAAAGAGCCCGGCAACAAGCCCGGTAAAAAGCCCGATAAAAAAGAAGACCGGGCTTACAAGAAAAATCTTCAACGGCTGAGGGATCTTCTATGAATTCATCGGCAGTAATCGCTCACTCTTTAGAGGGACACTGTGGCATTGATGAATGGGTATATCAGGCTGTCTTTCAGACCGACCCGTCGTTAAAGCAGCTGGCTCGGAGAAAAATCCGAGAGATGGCCAAGACGCAAGGGATTGTTTCGAAGTCGATCGGCCCTCTCTACAAAGCTCGAGGAGAGGGGAATTGCCAGGGTTTTACCGTTCCAGCCTTTAATATTCGAGGTCTTACCTACGATGTGGCTCGCGCAGTGTTTCGAGCGGCAAAGAGCGCGCAGGCTCGAGCCTTTATCTTTGAAATCGCTCGATCCGAGATTAGCTACACCGATCAGAGTCCTGACGAATACGCCGTTTGTGTCTTAGCCGCGGCGATCAAGGAAGATTTTGGCGGGACGATCTTTCTTCAAGGAGATCATTTTCAATTTCGTCTTTCCGCTTACCAAAAAGATCCTGAAGGAGAGATTCAAGCCATTCGAAATCTCATTAAAGAGGCGATCGAGGCGGAGTTCTACAATGTGGATATCGATGCCTCCACACTGGTGGATCTTTCAAAACCGACCATTCGCGAACAACAAGAGTTGAACGCAACACTAACCGCTGAGATGACTCGATGCGTCCGAAGCCTAGAGCCAGAGGGGATGTCCCTCTCTGTGGGTGGCGAGATTGGAGAGGTTGGGGGAAGAAATAGCACGGTTGAAGAGTTGCGGGCTTTTCTGGATCTTTACCGTGAAAAAATGGGAGATTCGGCGCGAGGGTTGAGTAAAGTGAGTGTTCAAACGGGAACGACCCACGGGGGAGTTCCCTTGCCGGATGGCCGCATCGCCAAGGTGATGCTTGACTTTGATGTCTTAGCTCGCCTCTCTTCGGTGGCGCGCGATCACTATGGTTTGAGTGGAGCGGTGCAGCATGGGGCCTCGACATTGCCTGAGGAGGCTTTCGATCGTTTCCCGAAGATTGAAACGGCGGAGATTCACTTGGCCACAGGATTCCAGAACATGATCTACGAGAGTCCTCACCTTCCGCTGGATTTTTTGGAAAGGGTTTACGGCGTCTTAAGAGAACGTTGCAAAGAGGAATGGAAAGAGGAGCAGACGGAAGAGCAGTTTTTCTATAAAACCCGCAAAAAAGCCTTTGGGTTTTTAAAGAAAGATTTTTGGGATCTTCCTGAATCCGTTCGGGAACCGATTGGAAAGGAATTAGAGGAGAAATTTCGGTTCTTGTTTGAAAAGCTTCAGGTGACGGAAACCGAAGAACTTGTTAATGAGTGGATTGGTTAGTGATGGCCCCTCACCCATTCCCTCTCCCCGCTCCGCGGGGAGAGGGTTAAGGATGAGGGGAGAAGGTGATTTGAGGAGAGAAATCTATGCCACAGAAAGTGGGGGTTATTTTATCCGGCTGTGGTGTTCTAGATGGGGCTGAAATCCATGAATCGGTTTTAACCTTGTTGGCGCTCGATCGCTCTGGGGCCGAAGCGGTTTGCATGTCTCCTAATAAGGATCAGCGAGATGTCGTTAACCATCTGACGAATCAGCCGATGAGGGGGGAAAAACGGAACGTCCTTATTGAAGCCGCCCGAATCGCGCGCGGCAAGATCCGAGATATTAAAGAAATTCACGCTAAAGATATCGATGCCGTCATTTTGCCGGGAGGCTATGGAGCGGCCAAGAATCTCTCTGATTACGCCGTTAAAGGGGCCGACTGCGAAGTGGATCCGGAGGTTTCGAGGTTGCTTCGAGAGATGACCGCTGCTAAAAAACCGATTGGGGCTATCTGTATTTCTCCTGTTGTGCTAGCCAAGGCGATGCAGGTGGATGGGGCTGTTCATCCGACTCTAACCATTGGGTGTGACCGAGGTGTTGCGGGAGATCTGCAAAAAATGGGGAGCTCTCACCAGGAGTGTCCTGTCCAAGAGTTTGTTGTCGACAAAGAAAACAAAATCGTAACAACGCCTGCCTACATGTTAGGGCCGGGGATTAAAGAGGTGGCGCAGGGGATCGAGAAATTGGTAAAAGCGGTTCTAGCGCTCATTTCTTAGGGAGTCGCATGTAGAAGGCGCAGGTGAATTCGCAGACGATATCTCCCTCTTGATCTTTCATCTGGACAGTGACGGGAACGTCCCCTTTTCCTGCCGTTAAGATCTTTTCTTCAGTTTTCTTAGCCTCTTCTTCAGGGAAGCTTGCGTCAATGGTGATTTCGTTTCGAACCTGCTTTAAATATCGGATCGAGCCGTTTCGAACCAACATCTGAAATTTTGTAAGATCAAAGGTCATGCCGATGAGGGCCGCTGCCGCCGTCTCTCCAAAGGTGAAAAGGGCCCCCGCGTGGTAACTTCCGAAAGGATTAAAATTGGTGCCGTCGTAAGGGAACGAGAGTTTCACTCTTCGGGGTTCCGCCTCTAGAATCCGAACCCCTGTCTTTTTCGCATAGGGGTTATTTTCGATGATAAAGGTTTCCAAAGTCTCCAGATTAATTTCCATTGAGCCTCCTTTAACGGAAAGTCCAGCCTACCGTTGTTTCATTCTATCGTCAAGGGAATTTAGGGTCTCGCCCACGCAAGAGATTTTTGGACTTGTCGGTGGAAGAAGTTCACGGGGATGTTTTTTCTCGCTTCACTCGCAAGATTTTTGACCC
>JACQOV010000045.1 GCA_016202395.1 Deltaproteobacteria bacterium | reverse complement strand
TCCTTTGGCGAGGAAATTATCTTAACACATTGATTTTAAAATGTCTTTAAATATTTAATGATTTTATTGACTTTCTGGCATGATTATTGCATAACACATCGTGTCAGTGCATCTATAACCTAACTTAAATGAGGAGGAGAACCGTATGAAGAAGTCAATCTTAACAGTAGTGGGGGGGATTGCTGGTTTGATGCTAATGGTAGGCTTAAGCTTTGCCGATTCGCACATGCCAGATATCCATGGGTTTGCGTCCGGGGCTTATCTTTGGAACTTCAATGATCCCATTGATGGCACTAACGACGCGCGCGTTTTTGATAGTCGGCACAACACCTTAAGCCTAGACGTAGCAGAGATCGTATTTGTGAATGATGCCACACCCGAGAGCCGAGCAGGGTATCGACTAGATGTGGCCTACGGCTTCAGGATCCCTGCGTTATCGACCTCTGGTGGAGTCGTTGGAATCACCGGTGGGGATGAGATTGATGTTCAACAAGCCAATGTCAGTTATTTAGCTCCGGTAGGGAATGGATTGTCTCTCATGTTTGGAAAGATGATCACCAATTTGGGGGCTGAGGTCATTGAAGGGTACGATGGTTACAATTGGAACTATTCTCGTTCCCTTCTTTTTGGTTATGCCATTCCGTTCACACACACCGGGTTGCATGCGACCTATCCCATCAATGACAGGGTAACAGTGAAAGCGATGTTGGTGAATGGTTGGGATGTGGTGGATGATAATAACAAAGATAAGACCTATCATCTCGCCGCTTCAATCACTCCCATGGAAGGGGCCAACCTCACGATCAACTGGATTGATGGCGCGGAGCAAGCAGGGAATGATAAATTAAGACGCCGTGTCATCGATGTCGTTGCTTCTGCTAGTCTAGGAGAGGATCTCTCGCTGATGCTCAACTATGACTATGGCTGGGAGATGGATTCGAGCAATGTGGACGCAGGGGGTGATGCCATTTGGAAAGGGGTCGCGGCCTATGCTCGGTATCAGATGAATGAGATGTGCGCGATGAATGTCCGTTGGGAGCTCTTTGGAGATGACGATGATACGAGGATTGCTGCCACCACTCTCGGCCAAGAAACCGATGTGTGGGAGATCACGTTAACGCCGGAGTACAAGATGGGGGATCTGGTGGTTCGCCCCGAATATCGTCATGACAAGGCGGACGATAACATCTTCACCAAGGATGATGGTACGGCACAAAGCAGCCAAGACACGATTGCTCTAAACGTTCTGTATGCGTTTTAATGGTTAAGAAGGTTGTCAGGCTCCCCAAAATTGGGGGGCCTGGCGATCCTTAGAATCGATTTTAATGACACTCAACGAGTAGGGAGGATTTGATCATGAAATGGAGAGGATTTTTAAAGGGGTTCACTCCGGCGGGCGTGCTAGCTCTTCTACTGCCAGCGATCGTTCTGGCTCAAGAAGAGATGGTCGACCCCATGGCTGCGATAACCCAAATGACCGGGGATTTAAAGATTGCTGCCGATACCGTATGGACGCTGCTCACGGCTTTCCTGGTTTTCTTCATGAATCTAGGATTTGCGATGGTGGAGTCGGGGCTGTGCCGCAGTAAAAACTGCGTCAACATTCTGTCGAAGAATTTCATCGTCTTCGCAATCTCGTCTATCGCTTTTTGGGTCCTTGGATGGGGATTGATGTTTGGTGACGGAAATGGTTTATTCGGCCTAAACGGGCTTTGGTTTGTGGGTGGGGCTGACAACAGTCCTGCCACCGGAGGCGCCTACGATGGGGTTTATTCCTCGATCGCTTGGACCGGGGTTCCGATCTGGGCCAAGTTTTTCTTCCAACTTGTTTTCGCGGGAACTGCCGCAACGATTGTCTCTGGAGCGGTTGCTGAAAGGGTCAAGTTTTTGTCTTTCATTATTTTTTCTTTCATCCTTGTTGGAATTATGTATCCGATCACAGGGCATTGGATCTGGGGCGGGGGATGGCTTGCTCAGAAAGGGTTTTGGGACTTTGCAGGGTCAACAGTTGTGCACTCGGTAGGTGGTTGGGCCGCGCTGGCGGGGGCGATCCTCCTCGGACCGCGCATCGGTAAATACGCCCCCGACGGCTCGGTTCGTCCGATCCCTGGTCATAATATGACCGCAGCGACGTTAGGCGTATTTGTCTTGTGGTTCGGCTGGTTTGGATTTAACCCAGGGAGCACGATGGCTGCGGTTTGGTCCGACATTGGCCGAATCGCGGTGACGACCAACAGCGCTGCCGCAGCGGCTACTCTAAGCGCTACGATTGCCGCTTGGTTGCTGCTCGGGAAGCCGGATTTGAGCATGATCTTAAATGGATGTCTTGCAGGGCTTGTGGCGATTACGGCGCCGTGTGCTTTCGTCAGTGTCGGCTCGTCAGTGATTATCGGTTTAGTGGCTGGTGTTTTAGTGGTTTTTGCGGTTCTTTTCTTCGATAAGGTTCGTGTTGACGATCCGGTGGGGGCGCTTTCGGTTCACTTAGTCAACGGTGTTTGGGGGACCTTAGCCGTGGGGCTCTTTGGTCAGGCCTCGATTCTTTCCAATACGGTGAAGGATGGCCTCTTCTTTGGAGGGGGATGGTCTCCGGTGATGACCCAATTGACCGGCGTTGTTACAGTAGGAGCCTTTACCTTGGTCGTTGCGGCTTTGGCCTGGCTCGTCATAAAGTACACCATTGGCATTCGAGTGAGCGCTGAAGAAGAGTCAGAAGGGCTCGATATCGGTGAGCATGGCAATGAGGCCTATCCTGACTTTCAGGTAGCGACCCGAGGGGCGTTGCATTCAAGATAATGAGCGGAAATGAGGCACTTTACACTAATCTAGGGTTATGATACAGCAATGAGAGCTGTTATAGGAGGTTCCCATGAAAAAAGTGGAAGCGATTATAAAGCCGTTCAAGCTGGATGAGGTCAAGGAGGCTCTGAGCCAGGTAGGGATCCAAGGGATGACCGTCAGCGAGGTTAAAGGATTTGGACGGCAAAAAGGGCACACCGAGCTTTACCGAGGGGCCGAGTATGTCGTTGATTTCTTGCCCAAGGTGAAGCTTGAGATTATTGTTGGGGATGACCTGGTGCAAAAGGTGGTTCAATCGATTCAAGACGCGGCCAAGACAGGACGTATTGGGGATGGTAAAATCTTTGTGACCTCTGTCGAAGAGATCGTTCGAATTCGCACGGGAGAGCACGGAGAAGACGCCGTCTGAAATGAGGGTCCACTAACGTAAACGTCATTCATTAAAGTAACATCGCTATGAACGCAATAAATATCTGTGTGTAACAGTGTTTATTGCGTTTGTATTAAAAAACAGGAGAGTGAGGAGGAGATGAACATGACACCGAAAGAGGTACTTAAGTTTGCAAAGGAGAGCGGGGTAAAGATTGTTGATTTTAAGTTCCTTGATCTTTTGGGAATTTGGCAGCACTTCAGCACCCCTCTGGAGGAGCTCACAGAGGATGTATTTGAAGAGGGGCTGGGATTTGATGGCTCTAGCATTCGCGGATGGCAACCAATCCATGCCAGCGATATGAACCTTATTCCAGATCCCACCACGGCGGTGATTGATCCGTTTATGCAAGCAACCTCTTTGAGTTTGATCTGCGGCATTGTCGATCCGATCACCAAGGAGCCCTACACGCGGGATCCTCGCAATATCGCCCAAAAGGCAGAGGCGCATCTCAAATCGACCGGCATCGGCGATGTCGTTTATTTTGGTCCCGAGCCCGAGTTCTTTATCTTTGATGATGTTCGGTATGATCAAGGATACAATTACTCTTCCTACTCTGTCGATTCCGTCGAAGGGCAGTGGAATACGGGACGAGATGAGAAGCCGAATCTTGGTTTTAAGCCCCGCTACAAAGAGGGATATTTCCCGGTCCCTCCAACGGATAGTCAGCAAGACATCCGATCGGAGATGATTCTGGAGATGGCCCGAGTGGGGATTCAAGTGGAAAAACAGCATCACGAAGTGGCTACCGCGGGTCAGGCGGAGATCGACATGCGATTCGACTCGTTGGTTCGAATGGCTGATAAGTTGGCGTGGTACAAATACGTTTGTAAAAACGTGGCTCGCAGGCGAGGGAAGACTGTGACCTTCATGCCAAAGCCGATCTTTGGAGATAATGGCTCCGGGATGCACGTCCACCAGAGTATCTGGAAGAATGGGAAACCATTGTTTGCTGGAGAAAGCTATGGTGGCATGAGTCCGATGGGTTTGAATTACATCGGAGGAATCTTGAAGCATGCCTCCGCGTTGTGCGCCTTTGTGGCTCCAACGACTAATTCGTATCGTCGGTTGGTCCCTGGATTTGAGGCGCCGGTGAATCTCGCTTATTCCAGCCGGAACCGCTCCGCAGCCATTCGGATTCCAATGTATAGCCCCAGTCCAAAGGCCAAGCGGATCGAGGTTCGTTTCCCTGATCCTTCTTGTAATGGCTACCTAGCCTTTGCTGCCATGCTCATGGCAGGATTGGATGGGATCGAGAACAAGATCGACCCGGGTGAACCGTTGGATAAAGACATCTACGCTTTGTCGCCTGAAGAACTCAAAGGGGTGCCGACCCTTCCTGGCTCTCTCGAAGGGGCTTTAAAGGCCTTAGAGAAGGATCATGAGTTCTTGCTCAAAGGGGATGTCTTCACACCCGATGTGATTGAAACCTGGATCCAGTGGAAGCATGAGAAGGAGATCAATCCAGTTCGCATGCGTCCCACGGCGATTGAGTTCTCGCTCTACTACGACTCTTAAGGGGGTTAAAGTTTGTTCTGCGAGAGGAAGTTTTCGACGGCGGGATTGATTACCTCCGGATATTCTACCGGAGCGTAATGTGATCCTCCAGGGACAATGACCAGCTCTGAGCCTTGAATCCTTTGGTGCATCTCTTCGGCCAAGGACATGGGGGTGAAGAAATCTTTACCTCCTGCAACGATCAAGGTGGGAACGTGGATTTTCTCAAGGATCTCTTCCGCATCGTGTTTTGAGAGGGCATCTAGAATCTGGAAGTAGACCTCCATATTGAGCGTTGAGATAAAATTGTCCACCACTTTACGGACAACCCGTTCCTCTGTTTGATGGGCGAGAAACCCTAGCACCTTTCCCCATCGCACCACGTCGATTTGATGAAGCATCTTTCTCATCACATACTCCACGAGTTTGTGTTGCTTGTGGAAGAATCGGGTGAGTTCCTCAAGGATAAATTTGGGGATTTTGGCATGGAAAGCCGTCTCAAAAGGCCTCCCGTAGGTTCCGCAAACTAGAATCAGCCCCTGGACTTGTTCGGGAAAGAGGCGATAATGCTCCAGGCAAACTTGAACCCCCATGCTCCAACCGGCTATCACAAAGGAATCAATCTCTTCTTGTTTGAGGAGTGTTGCCAGATCCAGACAATGAGTTTTAACAGCGTAGGAGCTCGGGTCTTTAGGGATGTCCGAGCGGAATAGGCCACGATAATCCCAGGAAATGATGTGGTATCGATCCTGGAGCTGATCGATCAGATGCCTCCATGCCTCAACGTCTCCTCCGAGACCGTTGGCTAAAACAAGGGCCGGCTTCCCTTTTTCTCCAGCCCGAAAGCCAGCGAGCTTGGTGCCATCGAAGCTCGTGAATCTATGTTGTTCCATCTCCCGATTTCACTCCCCAGCCATCGATCAAGATGAGCGCTACCCCCACCGTGATGGCGATATCGGCTACATTAAAAGCAGGCCAATGAATGTGTTTCCAGTGAACATCGATAAAGTCGATCACGTACCCCAGTCGGATTCGATCGAGTAGATTTCCTATAGCTCCTCCAAGAATCGAGGTCAAGCCTACCGGTAGCATGATCTTTTGCGATGGGATTTTACGAAGGATAAAGAAGATGATCCCGATCGCAATGAGAGAGATCGTCACAAAAAGAGGGGATCGAATCGAAGAAGGAATCGAGGAGAAAAGGCCGAAGGCAGCCCCCGCGTTGCGGACATAGGCAAGATTCAAGATTCCATCGATCGCAACGGATATTTCTCCCAATCTCATCCCTTTCTCAACGAGAATCTTGGTGATCTGATCTAGAAGAACAATGCTGGGAGCTCCGAGAGCCAGTATTTTAATCGGTCGAGTCATTTCGTTTCCCGAGTTATTCGTCCTTCGACTTCGCTCAGGACGAACGGTTTGGCATTAAGCCGTTCATGGTGAGCCTGTCGAACCATGAACGGAATGGGATTTTATCACGTCGAAGCATCGACCACATAGATCGGGCGCTTCTAAGAATGTTCCGACTTCTTCTTTGTAATTCCAACAGCGCTGACATTTACTCCCTCGAGCCCGATCCACTCGAATCTCCATCTCAGGCCATAACGGGCTTTTCCAAGAACCATCGGCTAAAGCATTGGAGACGAGATTCACCTGTGAAACAATGAGCAGGGTAGGGAGCCCATCTCGATAGCGTTGTAAGAGCTCTAGATGGCTCTTTGCAGGTTTAATCTCCACTCGAGCCTCGAGCGAGCTTCCCAGCGTTCCTTGTTGGCGCGCGATCTCAATCGGTTTCAGGATCTCTCCACGAATTTCCAACAAAGTTTCCCATTGGGAGGCAAGCTCTAAATTATGCCATTCTTTTTCGATCTTCCAGCCCTTCGACAGATGCACACTCTTGGAGTCTGCGCGGTTTGGAATGTAGCTCCAAACCTCTTCAGCCGTGAAGGGGAGAATTGGGGCAATCCCTTGCACCAAATGGATCAAGGTGTCGTACAAAACGGTCTGAGCGGAGCGTCGCTCCCGAGAGTTTTTAGCCGAGGTGTAGAGGCGATCTTTCAGGATATCCAGATAGAAAGCGCTCAGATCCGTAACACAGAATTTGTGAACGCTATGGTAGATCTTGTGGAATTGAAACGATGTGTAAGCCTGTTCTGCTTGAGTGAGGAGTTGATGGAGTTGATGGAGCATGAATCGGTCGATGTCTAAAAGTTGAGAGTAAGAGACACGATCTTTTTGGGGATCAAAGTCAAAGAGATTTCCCAAAAGATAGCGGCAGGTATTTCGGATCCGACGATAGGTATCGGCGAGTTGCTTTAAAATATCGCCTGAAATTCGCACATCTTCGGTGTAATCCTCGGCGGTCACCCAGAGACGTAGGATCTCGGAGCCGTACTCTCGGATCACCTCTTCAGGGGCAATCACGTTCCCGAACGACTTCGACATCTTTCGCCCTTCGCCATCCACCGTAAAACCGTGAGTTAACACGGTGTCATAAGGGGCTCTCCTTTGAGTGGCCAGAGCGGTAAGCAGGGCGCTTTGAAACCAGCCTCGGTGTTGATCACTCCCTTCCAGATAAAGGGAGGCTCTTCCAACCCGTGGAAAGCGTTTTTCCACCACGGCTGCATAACTTACACCGGAATCAAACCAGACGTCGAGGATGTTCATCTCTTTTTCAAGACGGCTTCCATGGCATTGAAGGCATTGCGCTCCTGAAGGGAGGAGCTCTAGAGCCAATTTTGAAAACCAGAGGTCGGTTCCCTGCGGATCTTTTTCAATCTGCTTCGCCACGTGTTCAATCCAATCCGGATTAAGGATCGCCTCTCCACAATCTTGACAATGGAACGCAACGATCGGAACTCCCCAGGATCGTTGGCGCGATAGGCACCAATCGGGTCGGCTTTCTAGCATCCCTCGAATCCGATCTTTCCCCCAAGGGGGGACCCACTCCACTTTTTCGATCTCCTGTAAAGCTCGTTTGCGCATGTCGTTGTGGGACATGGAAAGGAACCATTGGGAGGTGGCTCGGAAGATGACCGGTTTTTTGCACCGCCAACAATGCGGATAGCTGTGCTCAATCTCCTTTGATCTATTGGGGATTAGGGCCTCTTTCTCCTGGAGCTCCTGCACGATCTTGGGGTTGGCTTCGAAGACCCCCACTTTTTCCAGAGGAGGATACTCCCGAGTGAAACGGCCTTGGTCGTCGAGAGGGGAGAAGACCTCCAGCTTATAGCGTTGGCCAATCTCGAAATCCTCCTGTCCATGGCCAGGGGCCGTGTGAACGACACCGGTTCCCTGCTCGGCGTGGACATGTTCTCCTAAAATGACGGGAGAGGGGAGGCCTGTCAGAGGATTCGAACAAACGATCCCTTCCAATTCGCTTCCAAGCCAACGTTTGGGGATCTCTTTCACTTCGAGGAGCCAATCCTTTTTGCAAACCTCGAGGAGCTCTTCCGCTAGGATCAAAAGTTCATTGTCAGTCTCGAGAGCAAGATAGTGGAATTGAGGATGAACGGCGATGGCGCGGTTTGCGGGCAACGTCCAAGGGGTTGTTGTCCAAATCACAAAAGAAAACTTTTTACCCTCCGACTTTAACTGAAGCGCTTTGTCATTTGAAATGACAGGGAACTTCACATAAATGGAAGCGGAGCGATGATTTTCGTACTCCACTTCCGCCTCCGCCAAGGCCGTTTGACAGGAGACACACCAGTGGATCGGCTTTCGGCCTCGATAAACCCCTCCGGCTCGGACCATCTGCCCAAATTCCCGAACAATCGTTGCTTCATAGCTCGGATCCATTGTGAGGTAAGGATGCTCCCAATCTCCCATCACCCCGAGGCGCTGAAACTCCTTCTTCTGGATCTCCACAAATTTTTTGGCGTATTTGCGGCATTCGCTCCGAATCTGGGTTTGGGTCATCGTCTTTTTCTTGGGCCCAAGCTCTTTGTCCACCTGATGTTCGATGGGCAAACCATGACAATCCCAGCCTGGAACATATTCACTGCGGAATCCCATCTGGTTTCGGGAGCGAACAATAATGTCCTTTAAGATTTTGTTCAGCGCGTGCCCCAAATGAATGTGGCCATTGGCGTAGGGAGGGCCATCGTGTAAGAGGTAGGCAGGGGCCTCTTTTTGTTGTTCGACGATCTGTGGGTAAAGATTCGTTTCCTCCCACCGTTTCAAGATTTCAGGCTCCCTCTGAGGGAGATTCGCCTTCATGGGAAAAGCGGTTTGGGGAAGATTCAAAGTCGATTTATATTCACTTTTCGACATGATCACAATTTCCGGTCGGCGGCCTCGGCGAAGGCCTTGAGGTGTTTCATCATCTCGGCAAATTTTTCAGGTTTCAGAGATTGGGGGCCATCGCTCAAAGCCTCCTCCGGTTTTCGGTGGACTTCAATCAGGAGACCATCCGCTCCCGCGGCGATTCCGGCGTAAGCCATGGGGGCGACATATCTCCAATGCCCGGTGCCATGGCTTGGATCTACGATGATGGGAAGATGCGTCTTGTCTCGCAACACGGGGATGGCGCTCAAATCGAGCGTGTTCCGCGTGGCGGTTTCAAAGGTCCGAATCCCGCGTTCGCAGAGGATCACGTCGGGGTTTCCTTCCGAGAGGATGTATTCGGCCGCCATGAGGAATTCTTGAATCGTGGTCATCATCCCTCTTTTGAGCAGAACCGGTTTTTTGGCTTTTCCCGCCTTTTTGAGAAGTGCAAAATTCTGAACGTTGCGAGCTCCGATTTGGAGAATGTCCGCATACTTCTCCACCACAGCCACATCATGGGGATCCACCACCTCCGTGATCACAGGAAGCCCTGTTTTTTCTCGAGCTTTGGCCAGAAGTTTTAAACCGGCTTCCGCAAGCCCTTGGAAGGCGTAGGGGGAGGTCCGAGGTTTAAAGGCCCCTCCGCGAAGAATCGCTGCGCCCGCTTTTTTCACCTGCTCCGCTGTTTCCAGCAATTGCTCTTCACTTTCGACACCGCACGGGCCGGCCATCACAACAATCTTTTTCCCGCCAATCACCACGTCTTTTCCGATGGCAATAGTTGTTTTTTCTTGCTTGACCTCGCTGCTGGCGAGCTTGTAAGGTTGAAGAATCGGGACTACTTTTTCAACATGAGGCAGTGTTTCGAGAGATTGAAGCACCCCTTTCCCACGCTCATCGCCAATGGCGCCGATGATGGTCCGCTCCACCCCTTGGATGACATGGGGTTTATAGCCGAGCTGGACAATCTTGTCGCAGACTTCTTGAACCTCTTTTTCTGTTGCGCCTGAACGCATCACGATAATCATTGCATTCCTCCTATTTCACTTGAGGGCGGATGAACTTCGGTAGCTGGTTTTGTTCATACGCCCGAATCTTGTCTTCATGTTTCAAGGTTAAACTAATCTCATCGAGGCCTCCCAGCAAGCATTCTCGATGGAAAGGATCGGTCGAAAATTTGGCGGAAAAATGGTCGCCATTGCTCACCGTTTGTGTTTCAAGATCGACCGTCAGCTCATAGCCGACCTCCCCTTCAGTGCAGCGGAACAGCTCCTCCACCTCCGTTTCCCTCAGCCGCACAGGGAGTAAGCCGTTTTTAACACAATTACTGTAAAAGATATCGGCAAACGAAGGAGCCATGATGACACGGAAGCCATAATCCCAAAGAGCCCAAGGGGCGTGCTCTCGAGAGCTGCCACACCCGAAATTTGCGCGTGCAAGCAAGATGGAGGCCCCTTTGTAGCGGAGTTGATTCAACACAAAATCGGGGCGAGCTTTTCCATCGGGTGTAAAACGCCAATCGAAAAAAAGGCAATCTTCGTAGCCGGTTCGCTCGATCCGTTTCAAAAATTGCTTCGGGATGATCTGATCGGTGTCCACATTCGCGCGATCTAATGGAGCCACGATTCCTTTATGTTTTCTGAATGCTTTCATGAATCATTCCACTTTCGAATGTCCACAAAATGACCGGCAATAGCCGCCGCGGCGGCCATCACAGGGCTTACCAGATGAGTTCTTCCGCCACGTCCTTGGCGCCCTTCAAAGTTCCGATTCGAAGTGCTAGCACACCGCTCCCCCGGTTGCAAAATATCGGGATTCATGCCTAAACACATCGAGCAGCCCGACTCTCGCCATTCAAAGCCAGCCTCTTTATAAATTTTATCCAAACCCTCTTTCTCGGCCTGCGCCTTAATCACTTGTGAGCCGGGGACCACCATGGCTCGAACTCTAGAGTTTACCTTTCGTCCTTTCACAACTTGGGCCGCAGCTCGCAGATCTTCGATTCGGGAATTGGTGCACGAGCCAATAAAGACTCGGTCAATGGGGATCTCTAAGATCGGCGTTTTGGGCTGAAGCCCCATGTATTCAAGGGCCTTTTCATCCGAGACGTCCGAGGGGTCAGGAACGGATCCAGTCACATCCACGGTCATGGCGGGATTCGTTCCCCATGTGACTTGAGGGGCAATCTCTTCGGCTTTAAAAATAAGCTGTTTGTCAAAAGAAGCTCCAGGATCGGTGGGGAGCTTTTTCCATTGTTCGATCGCTGGAGCCCATTTTGGGCTTTTAGGGGCGTAACGTCGCCCTTCGAGGTAGGCGAAAGTGGTGTCGTCAGGCGAGATCATCCCTGCGCGCGCTCCTGCCTCAATCGACATATTGCAAACCGTCATCCGCTCTTCCATGGTCATCCTTCGAATCGCATCGCCGGTATATTCCAGCACATAGCCAATGCCCCCTGCGGTCCCTAACTTCCCAATGATGTGGAGAACGAGGTCCTTCGCAGTAACCCCTGGAGTGAGTTTCCCTTCGACGCGCACCTCAAAAGTTTTAGGTTTCACTTGGCTTAAAGTTTGGGTGGCGAGCACATGTTCCACCTCACTGGTTCCGATCCCAAACGCAAGCGCTCCGAAGGCTCCATGCGTGGAGGTATGGCTGTCCCCGCACACGATCGTCATCCCAGGTTGTGTGAGGCCCAACTCGGGCCCGATCACATGAACAATTCCTTGATGGGGGCTAGAAAGATCAAAGAGTTTAATTCCAAACTCTTTGCAGTTTTTAGAGAGAGTTTCAATCTGCTTTGCCGAAATGGGATCGGCGATAGGGATCGATCGATCGGTCGTTGGAACGTTATGATCCACCGTTGCAACCGTGAGCTCCGGATGCCGCACTTTCCGTTGATTCAACCGTAATCCCTCAAAAGCCTGCGGGGAGGTTACCTCATGAGCTAAATGGAGATCGATAAACAGAAGGCTTGGCTTCCCCGATTCCTCATAAATCCTGTGGTTTTCCCAGATTTTCTCGAATAAAGTGTTTGCCGCCATAAGTGTTGAAACATATCGTATTTCCTCGAAAATCGCCATAGCTGTGAGAATAACTGTAAGAATAACTCTTGAGCTGGGGGCCAATATTCGGTAGGATTGTCAGAGCTTAGGAGAGGTGGCCGAGCTGGCCGAAGGCGACGGTTTGCTAAACCGTTATAGGGGCTAAAACCTCTATCGAGGGTTCAAATCCCTCCCTCTCCGCCATTTTATTATGCTGCGCCCGTAGCTCAGCTGGATAGAGCACTTGCCTACGAAGCAAGGGGTCGGGTGTTCGAATCACCCCGGGCGCGCTTTTTGTGAGATTGTCATTCCCACGAAAGTGGGAATCCAGTCTGGATCCCCGCTTCCCGATCGCTGTCGGGGACAAGCTTCGCGGGATGACAGGGAATTTAAATGCTAACTTTTATGAAAAAAACTTTGGAGCTGGCTCGTAGGGCGGAGAGGGAAGGGGAGATTCCAGTGGGCGCTCTTTTGCTGGATTCTGATGGAGGAATTTTAGCAGAGGCGTATAATCGGCCGATTGGTTTGAACGATCCCACAGCTCACGCTGAGATTTTAGTCCTTCGTCAAGCTGCCGAGCATTTAGGAAATTATCGGCTTCATGGGACGACTCTTTATACAACGCTGGAGCCTTGCCCCATGTGTGCCGCCGCTATGGTTAATGCGCGCATCGATCGGCTTGTTTTTGGAGCCTTCGACCCTCGTGTTGGCGCTGCCGGCTCCGTTCTAAATCTTCTGGATGGCTCCCTTTTAAATCACTTTGTTGAAGTCGAGGGGGGCATTTGTGAAGAAGAATGCCGAAGTCTTCTACAATCTTTTTTCCGTAATCGCCGTTTGCACGAGGAGAGGTACCAAAGTCCGGTTGAACGGGCCCGACTCGAAATCGGGTAGCCCTTCGGGGCTCGTGGGTTCAAATCCCACCCTCTCCGTGATTTCAAATTTATTGACTTAGCCACCCAGCCATGCTACTTTTTTCGAAAGAGGAAGTGATGCGTAAAGTCGAATGTCTTGTATTAATTGAAGAAGATGAAGACGGAGTGTTAGTGGCCTCTGTTCCGTCACTACGGGGTTGTCACACCCAAGCAAAAAATATGGATCAGCTTTTAAAGCGTATTAAAGAGGCAATCCGCCTTTGCCTTAAGGTGGAGAGAAAAGCGCCCAAGCCACTCAAGTTTATTGGGCTTCAAGAAATGAAGGTTGCCTGTTGAGTCGTCTTATTCCTCTCAAACCTACGCAAATCATTCGTATTCTCCATCGGTTGGGGTTTCAAAAAATTCGACAGGAAGGAAGTCATATCTATTTGAGCCACTTGGATGGCCGAGCCGCCGTTGTTCCGATGCATAAAGGGGAAGATATTGGAAAAGGATTGATCAAGAAGATCTTGCAGGATGTTGAGATGACCTGGGATGAGTTTATAAAAAATAGATGAAGTGTTGGTGATGTTCAACCACCCTCTCCGTTGGTTTTCCAGTCTAATTTGCACGTATATGCAGCAACAATATGAAAAGAAATAATTTAAAAACGGGCGAAGTAATATGATTTTTCAACTTGAATAAGGGCCTGATGAGCATCATTTTGCCACATGATGCGTATCATTTGGAAGAACCACGTAATGTCCTATCTTTTAATTGAAAGTGTATTTCAATATAATGGGTCAACTACTTTGGAAATAGAGGCATGCTAGTCCTGGAGTGCTAAGTGCAATGAAAAGGTATTTCGTTTTGTCTAGCGATTCTTTTTGTTTTTAGTCAAAGGATGCGTGCGATCCATTGTTACTTTGTAAAGGAGTTCAAAGGAATTGAAATGGGGAAATCTGTTTCAGAGTTAACGGTGGCGCTCGTTGGAAATCCCAATGTTGGGAAGAGTGTCATTTTTGGTCACCTCACGGGGCGCCATGCGAATGTAGCCAATTATCCTGGAACAACGGTCGAAATATCCCGCGGAGAGTTATGGACAAACAATTGTAAGGTAACACTCATAGATACTCCTGGAATCAACTCCTTAGTTCCAATGACAGAGGATGAACAGATTACTCACGATCTGCTTCTTCAACAAAAAACGGATGCTGTCATTCAAGTGGCGGATGCAAAAAACCTTCGGCGTGCTCTTCTGATTTCGCTGCAGTTGATCGAGAATGGGATCCCCTTTTTGCTAGATCTCAATATGGAAGATGAAGCGACCTCCTTGGGGATTGCCATTGATAAGAAGAAGCTCTCCTCTTTATTGGGAGTTCCTGTGGTGGGGAGCGTTGCGATACAGAAAAAAGGGCTTTGGGAGTTGCGCCAGAACATGACCTCTCTGTCTCCATCAACTTATCGGCCTGTTGACTCTCAAAAAGGGGAGCTCCATCGCATTCACGAGGAGAGGCTAAAGATTGTAGACAGCTTGCTCTCCCAAGTTTTAAAAAAGGAGCCTGTGCAGAAAAAGGGTTGGGCCTCTGAGATGGGACGGATTTCCATGCATCCTTTTTGGGGGATCTTCGTTTTAGTGGGAATTCTGTTTCTATTTTATGAATTTGTAGGGAATTTGGGGGCGCAAGTGGGTGTAGATTTATTGGAAAATAAATTTTTTGGAGAGATCTTTAATCCTTGGGCAATCCAGTTGTTCTCTAAAATATTTTTCTTTTCCCCCTTTCTTCGAGATCTTTTTGTAGGGCCTTATGGGATTATCACGATGGCTTTGACCTATGCTTTTGCCATCATTCTCCCTATCGTTACCACATTTTTCATCGCTTTTAGTGTAATTGAAGATTCAGGCTACCTCCCCCGTTTATCCGTCATGCTTAATCGAATGTTCCGGCTGATTGGACTCAATGGAAAAGCCGTTGTTCCAATGGTCTTAGGTTTGGGCTGTGACACGATGGCTACTATGTCTGCAAGGATTATGGATACTCGAAAAGAGAAAATTATTTTAACATTGTTGCTTGCTTTGGGGGTTCCATGCTCCGCTCAGCTTGGGATTATTCTAGGAATGCTTGGGAGCTTGCCGTTTTGGGTTACACCCTTGTGGTTGGGAGTGGTCCTCACGGTTCTGCTCGTTGTAGGGTTTCTTTCTTCAAAGGTTTTGTCGGGAGGCCGCTCCGATTTTATCATGGAAATCCCACCGATTCGAAAACCTGTTCTTTTCAATATTTTTACAAAGACATTGGCCCGATTGGAATGGTACCTTCGAGAGGTCGTTCCTCTCTTTGTGTTAGGGACGTTGGTTCTGTTCTTTTTAGATAAATTTCGATGGCTCCCCGTTATACAAAAAATGGCGGAGCCTTTGGTGGTTCGAGTTTTAAATCTTCCTCCTCAGGCGGCAGAGGCTTTTCTAATCGGTTTCTTGCGTCGGGATTACGGGGCAACTCGGTTTTTTGATCTCTATGGTCAAGGAGAGCTGGATGTCATACAGACGGCGATCGCCTTGATTGTAACGACTCTGTTTATTCCTTGTTTGGCGAACGTCCTCATGATTGTCAAAGAGAGAGGGGTTCGGATTGCGATTGTAATGACTGCTTTCGTTTATCCTTTGGCCTTTTTGATTGGCGGCATCGTCAACTGGGGGTTGAGATTTTAAAATGATTTGCCCTCTTTGCCAATATGGTTTTAATGATAAAGCGGCTTGTCGTGGATGTGGAATTTCCAATCAATGCGCTTTGATCCAATGTCCTAACTGCGGCTATGAGTTTGTTGAAAAATCAAAAATTGTTTCGGCTCTCTCCCAATTTTGGAAATATTGGAAAGAGAGAAACAGAAAGGATTTGAATCATGCAGAAAATTCTAACATCGTCTCGTGACCTTATTCCTCTCATGGAAGCACAGGTAACCCGTCTTTATCAGATCGTTTCTATTTCATCGCAAAATCTAAAGCGTCTCGATCGCTTGGCTGTCATGGGAATTCTCCCCGGAGGTGAGGTCAAGATTCATCAGAAAAGGCCTTCTTATGTGATTCGTGTAGGGGAGACCGATATCGCCATGGACCAAGAAGTTGTCAAAGATATTTACGTCAAGCCGGTTTCTTTGAGCAATTTTTTCTAATTGCCGCAATCCAACTAAATAGTGTATAAATAGGTCTCGCTTGGAGGGGTGACCGAGCGGCCGAAGGTGCACGCCTGGAAAGTGTGTAGGCTCGAAAGGGCCTCGAGGGTTCGAATCCCTCCCCCTCCGATAAATTTTGTCCCTTCGGGCCAAAATTTCGTATATCGTGATTCGCATATCGTATGTCGGGTAAAGGAGAAAGCCGATTTAGGAGGGCAAAATTTATCCCGATATTCGATATACGATATACGGGCTGCCGCAAGTTTCGTTTGTCGTATATCGGATATCGTGCATCGAGTGGAGCCTGGAACCGTTATGGATACCGCGGCGTTGATTACTTTAAGCAATTTAGAGCTTACGCGCTTCTTTTTTGCGATAATATTGTTCCTCGTTTTTGCACACGCTTTTGGTTACTTATTTAACAGGTTTAAAATACCAAAAGTTATTGGGGAAATAGTGGGTGGCTTGGTATTGGGTCCGACTCTACTTGGTTTTTTCTCACCGACGGCATACACCTGGATTTTTAACGCATTTGAGTCTGAAGGGAAATTGATTTCAAGCATCTATTGGATTGGCCTGGTGCTTCTTATGTTCATATCTGGATTTGAAATACAAAAATCAGTCGATAAAGAAGACAAAAAACTTATTGGCGCAATTTTGCTTGGCGGAACAGCCATTCCTTTTCTCGTAGGATGGTTCACTCCCCATCTCTATGATTTTTCTCCCTATTTGGGAGAAAAGAGTAGTATGCTTTCATTAACAATCATTGTTGCGATTGCTATTGCGGTGACATCCATTCCTGTAATTTCAAAAATTTTCATAGACCTCGGAATTATAAATACCCGTTTTTCAAAAATTATTCTAGCAACTGCAACTATAGAAGATGTAGTCCTATGGGTTGCTCTCGCGATTGCTACAGCCTTGGCTGGTAGTGAGGCATTGTCCATGTCGAATATTGTGTCTAAAGTGCTTCTCACCCTTGTCTTCTTCGCGGTTGTTTTACTAATACAAACGCATTAAATGAAGTGACATATTGATACTGTTATGATACCTTGTAT
>JACQOV010000033.1 GCA_016202395.1 Deltaproteobacteria bacterium | reverse complement strand
CGATTATTTTTTCTTCTTTTTAAAGAGGAGGACGATTGGACTTGCAATATAGATCGTGGAGTAAACCCCTGCAATAAAACCGACTAGTAATGCGAATGCGAAATCTTGGATCACTCCCCCTCCAAAGAGATAGAGGGCGAGGACGGAGAGGAGCGTTACGCCTGAGGTAAGGATGGTGCGGCCTAGGGTTTCGTTGATACTTTTATTGATGACGCCGGTTTCATCCCGAGTTCCAAGTTTGCGGAGATTTTCACGGATACGGTCACTCACAACAATCGTGTCGTTCACAGAGTAACCGACCACGGTCAAGAACGCCGCGATAATCGAAAGATCAATAGGAATCCCTTTCAAAGAGATCGCAGCTAGCGTGATCAGAACATCATGGGTAAGAGCGACAATGGCTCCCACTCCAAATCGAAACTCGAATCTCCAAGTGACGTAAATCAGCATGCCCAGGATCGAAAGAGCAACGGCCCAGAACCCTTTTTTCCGAAGGCTTGCGCTAATCTTGGGGCCCACTGTTTCGGATCGTCGAATTTCGATGCTGCCGTTAGGATAGGCCTCTTGAAGAAGCTTCAGAGTTTGATCTGAGAATTGCTCCAGGTTTTCTGGAAGCCCTGAGGCCCGGATGAGGAACTCCGAATTATTGCCTCCACCAAAATTTTGAACCACAAGTCCTTCGGCGTTAAGGGGCTCCAACCCTTTTTTAATCTCGGAGGCGGTGGTAGATTGGCTAAATCGCGCCTGAATTAGAGTTCCACCGGAAAAATCGACCCCATAATTTAAACCCCCTTTGGAAATAATAGAGAAGAGACCTCCAAGAATAATGACAGTCGACAAGATAACCGTGTATTTGAGCTTGCCAATAAAATTGATGTTCGTATTGGGTTTAATAATTTCCAGCATCATTTTAAATCCGTACTGTGCTCCACTTTTGGCTTAAACCATCGAATATTAATCGAGTGACAAAGAGGGAGGTAAAAAGGGTTGTTACAATTCCAATGCTCAACGTGACTGCAAATCCTTTAATGGGACCTGTGCCGAACTGGAACAGGATGACTCCCGCAAGGAGCGTGGTGAGGTTAGAATCCATGATCGTCCAGAAGACGCGATCATAGCCGGCATCGATAGCAGCGCGTGGCGTTTTTCCTAAGCGGAGCTCTTCTCGAATCCTCTCGTTGATTAAAACGTTAGCATCCACGGCCATTCCAAGGGTTAAAGCGATCCCGGCGATTCCGGGAAGGGTGAGGGTGGCTCCAAAAGCCGAGAGCAGGCCTAAAATCAAAAAGAGGTTTAGGAGAAGGGCTGCATCGGCAATCAAACCACAAACCTGGTAGTAGATCCCCATAAATAGAACCACCGAAGCAGCTCCGATCAGAGTCGCTCGAACCCCTTGTTGGATCGAATCTTGCCCTAAAGAAGGTCCCACGGTCCTTCGCTCCAAGATGGTCACGGGGGCGGGGAGAGCGCCGGAACGGAGCACGATAGCAAGATCTCGAGCTTCATCGGTGGTAAACCGTCCCTCAATCACCGCTTTTCCGCCGCCAATCTTCTCTCGAATCACCGGGGCTGAGTAAACAGTTCCATCGAGAACGATGGCCATCTGTTTTTCGACGTTTTCCCCCGTAACTTTTTCAAAGATCGTAGCCCCTTCTTTGCTAAAGTCGATCGAGACATAGGGGGTGTTGTATTGTCCGCCAATTCGAACGGCGGCGTCTTCAATGAGGTCTCCCGTAAGGGCTGGAATGGCCTTGACAAGGTAAGGTTTGGAGACACTTCTCCGTTGGGTTCGAGGATCCACCTCGCTTGAAAATAGGATTTCACTCCCCTCTGGAATCTTTCCTTGAAGAGCGCTGGAGATCTCTTCAGGGGAGGAGAGAGAGGTCAACCCCGCCTCTTCGATCCACTGGTCTAATTCCGAATACATTTGAGAGGCCGATTTGAAAGGGCTGGTATCGACGATCTTAAATTCCAGTTGCGCAGTCCGTCCCACCAGCTCGATGGCGCGACGTGGATCTTTCATTCCCGGGAGCTGAATGACAATCTGATCCGTTCCTTGTCGTTGAACAATCGGCTCAGCAACCCCAAACTGGTCGATCCGATTTCGAATGGTGTCAATCGCTTGATGAATCGCGGAATCTTTCACCAACGTCACGTAAGGCTCATTAAAAGAGACGATCACTGTATCGATATCGATCGAATCGGTGATGGGCAGCGTTAGGTTTGGAAACTCTTTCTGGATGATCTCTTCAACCTGCGCGGTTTGATCCTCTTGAGCCAGTTGGATACCAAAGGACTTTTCATCAATCAGATGGATGGAAATCATCTCCACCTTCTCTGCTTGGAACTTTTCTTTAATGTTTTCTATGGCTCGATCTCTCTGAATCTCAACCGCCTTTTGAACATCGACTTCGAGCACCAGATGTACTCCTCCTTGAAGATCGAGCCCCAAACGGAGCCCTTCGGAGGGGAGGACGTTTTTCCACCAAGAGGGGAGGTTCTTCACAAAGATTGGGACGAAGAAAACAGTGATCCCCAAAAATACAGCAGCGATGACAATGGCTCTCCCGCCGAAACTTTTCATAAGGTAGTTATCTCTGAAAGGTTATTTGGGAAGCTCATTCCGTTTTGTGGTTGAAGAGATTTGATTCTTTGCCACCTTGATTTTTACGTTGTTCGCGATTTCCAGTGTCACCACATTGTCTGTGATCCCTGCCACAGTTCCGTAGATTCCACCGGAGGTAATCACTTCATCCCCCTTTTGGATTGCATTGAGCATCGCCTGATGCTCCTTGGCCTTCTTTTGCTGAGGGCGGATCAGCAAGAAATAGAAAATCACGAACATCAGAACGAGTGGCAGGAGCATTGAGACTAAACTCCCACCCGAACCCGATTCCCCACCGGCGGGGGGGGCTGCCATGGCATACGCTTCATCTAAAAACATCTTCTATCCTCCGTTGTAAGAATTCCAATCGATCTTCTTCAATCGCCTTGCGAATCGATTGCATTAGCTCTTGATAAAAGTAAAGGTTATGAATCGTGCTTAGTCTAGCAGAAAGAATTTCTTTTGCAAGATATAAATGACGTAGGTAAGCTCGACTATGATTTCGGCAGGTGGCGCAGCCGCAATGGAGATCGATGGGGTTTGGATCCTCGGCGTAGATTCGGTTTTTAATTCGGAGAGGACCTTGCCACGTGAAAAGGTAGCCATTTCGGGCGTTTCGGGTGGGCAGAACGCAGTCGAAAAGGTCGACCCCTTGCTGTACCGCATTGAAGATATCAAAAGGGGTCCCCATCCCCATGAGGTATCGAGGGGCCGCGTTTGGAAGGAGAGAGCAAGTCCTCTGAACTATCTCTGGAATCTTTTCTTTAGGCTCTCCAACGCTTAAGCCTCCAATGGCGTATCCATGAAAATCCAATGAGACGAGCTGCTCTGCGGAACGTTCCCGAAGATCAGGATAGATCGAGCCTTGAACAATTCCGAAGAGGGCTCGGTCATTGGACACCCTACCATTCCACACTTGAAAGGCACGCTCCGCCCATCGTGTTGTCAGTTCCACTGCCTGTTGCGCCTCTTCGTGGGTTGTGGGGTAGGGGAGACAGTGATCCAAAACCATGGTGATGTCGGAGCCTAAGATCGATTGGATCTCGACCACTTTTTCAGGAGTAAAAAGATGAGTAGAACCATCCCAATGGGACTTGAACTGAACCCCTTCTTCACTTAAACGGACATTTTCGCCAAGACTATAGACTTGAAATCCACCACTATCGGTCAAGATCGGTCGATTCCATCCCATAAAAGAGTGAAGTCCTCCGAGTTTTTCGATGGTTGAAGGCCCAGGCTTTAGGTAAAGATGATAGGTATTTCCTAAGAGGATATCCGTCCCGATGGAACAGAGCTCGTCAGGGGTGACCGCTTTAACGGTTCCTTGCGTCCCCACCGGCATAAACGCTGGCGTCTCGACAATGCCATGGGGAAGATGCAGCCGTCCTCTCCGCCCCTTGGACCTTGAATCACAATGTAGAATCTCAAATTTCATCTTGTTTTTTCACTGAGACGTTTTTTTCTCGTTCTCTCACGAAATTTTTGACCTTATCGGTGGTAAAAGTTCAAGCGGCTCCGAAGCTCCGGTCGCACCCTTCCGGGGCGAGCCGGCGGGAAAAGGCCTTCCGGTATAACCGGCTTTCCTCGCCCGGCTCGCCCTCGGTGGGTACCCGCTCCCTCTCGCTACGTCGCCGCTTTGAACTTTTTCCACCTCTTCCAGTCCCAGTTCTACGGGTTCACTGGAATGTTTTCAAGCGAACGTTTAAGATTTTTGGGGTACCCGTTAGGAGAGGTAGGTCTTTGAACGAGCGGTTCATTTCGAGCCGTGCCACTGTTGGCTCCGCGAAGCGGCGGAGCGGATGGCTCACAATCGGTGTCGATCCATGAAACCTACCCTTGCCGTGCATGTTCCTCCAGGATGAAATCGGGGGACGTAGCCGCTTTGCGAAGCCTACAGTGGCTAGGCGAGAAATGCTAAGCGAGTTCAGAGACCTACCTCCTTTAGATGGGTCAAAAATCTTGTGAGTGAAGCGAGGAAAAACATCTCAGTGAAAAACTCACAATAGCATCATTATTATAGAATTAGCATAGCGTCGCCATAACTGTAAAATCGATACTGTTTTTCGATGGCCTCTCGATAAATCTCCAATACCTGTTCTCTCCCAGCAAAGGCTGAAACGAGTAAGAGTAAGCTTGATCGTGGAAGATGAAAGTTGGTGATCAAACCATCGATGATTTGGAACTGAAATCCAGGGGTAATAAACAGATCTGTGGATCCAACTCCCGCCCGAATCTCTGGACCACCGATCGCTTGACTTTCTAATGTTCGTGCGACCGTGGTCCCAACGGCGATGACTTTTCTTTTCTCTTTTTTGGTTTTCAAAATGGCTTTTGCGGTCCCTTGTGGAATCTCGAAACGCTCTGGCCGGAGTTTGTTTTTTCTGATCTCCGCATTTCGTAAAGGGAGAAAGGTTCCAATCCCCACATGGAGAGTGATCGTAGCGATGGCAATTCCTTGACGGTGGCATTGTTGTAAGATCTCTTTGGTAAAGTGGAGTCCAGCGGTTGGAGCCGCTACGGCCCCCGCTTTTTGGGCAAAGACGGTTTGGTAGCGTTCTCGATCGATGCAACTGGGGCCTTTGGGGCGTTCGATGTAAGGGGGAAGGGGGGTCTCGCCCTGTTTTTCAAGGAGCGATTCAACCGTTTCACCCGCCTCGGTCTTCACTTTCCATTCTCCTTCACCGATCGATTCAAGAACACGGATTTTTTCGGAGCCGGGGAGTTGTAGTAAAGCGTGAGGTTTTATCTTTCGCGAAGGTTGGATGAGGCAGTGGCCAACTTCGTTCTCATATTCCAAGAAGAACACCTCAAAACGCACCCCCTTTTCCGATTGAGCGTAGAGTCGCGCCGGAACGACTTTTGTGTCGTTCAAAACGATCAAATCTCCAGATTCGAGATGGCCCAAAAGATCGCGGAAGTACCGATGCTCCCGCTTTCCCGTTTTACGATCCAGAACGAGAAGTCTCGATTGATCCCGTTCCGGTAGGGGTTCTTGAGCAATCCACTCTTTGGGAAGCGAATAATCGAAAAGATCGAGATTCATTGTTGGGTTTCTTTCAAGGCTTGGCCGGTGTAAGAATGGGGAATCCGGGTCACCTCTTCGGGAGCGCCGCAAGCGACGAGCTCTCCTCCAGCCTCTCCCCCTTCAGGACCCAGGTCGATGAGGTAATCGGCCGATTGGATGACGTCCAGTTGATGTTCAATGACCACCACCGTGTTTCCCGTGTCCACGATCCGGTTAAGAACATCAAGAAGCTTTTCGATGTCTGCGAAGTGAAGCCCCGTCGTCGGTTCATCCAGGATGTAGAGCGTACTCCCTGTAGAACGTTTTGAAAGGTCTTTGGCGAGTTTAATCCGTTGAGCCTCGCCTCCAGAGAGAGTGGTGGCTGCTTGCCCCAGTTCGATGTATCCAAGGCCGACCTCGTTTAAGGTCTGGAGTTTTTGCCGCACCATGGGAACCCGCTCAAAGAATGGGGAGGCCTCTTCGACGGTCATTTTCAACACCTCAGCGATGTTTTTCCCTTTGTAGAGAATATCGAGAGTTTCTCGGTTGTAACGGAGCCCTTGGCAGGCGTCGCAGGTGACGTGGACATCGGGAAGAAAATGCATCTCGATCTTGAGTTGGCCTCCTCCTTGGCACGTTTCGCAGCGTCCCCCTTTTACGTTGAAGCTGAATCTTCCAGCGCCGTAACCTCGAGCGCGAGCTTCAGGGAGTTGAGCGAAGAGCTCTCGAATCGGTGTGAAAGCCCCGGTGTAGGTGACAGGATTGGACCGAGGAGTTCGACCGATGGGGGACTGATCGATGTCGATCACTTTATCCACCTGCTCGATCCCTTCGATCCGGTCGAAGGGAAGGGGTTCAATCGGGCAGCGATAGAGTTTTTGGGCGAGCGCGCGGTAGAGTGTGTCCACAACCAAGGTGCTTTTCCCTGAGCCCGACACACCGGTCACGCAGGTAAAGATTCCCAAAGGGATCGAGACATTGAGGTTCTTTAAGTTATTTCCACGGGCCCCCGAGATTCTCAGTTTTTTACCGTTTCCGCTCCGGCGCCTCGCAGGGATGGGGATGGATCGCTTTCCTGAAAGATATTGGCCTGTGAGCGAGCGTGGGTTTTTACAGAACTCCTCCAGCGTTCCTTGGGCAACGACCTCTCCTCCATGAAAACCGGCGCCAGGTCCCATTTCGATGAGATGATCGGCATTCCGTATTGTTTCCTCATCATGCTCCACGACTAACACCGTATTCCCCATGTTTCGCAGGCGTTTGAGCGTATCGATCAATCGTCGGTTGTCTCGATGGTGGAGTCCGATGCTCGGCTCATCTAAGATGTAGAGAACGCCAGTGAGTGACGATCCAATCTGAGTCGCCAGTCGAATCCGTTGTCCTTCTCCTCCAGAGAGAGTGGTGGCGGAACGATCTAAGGTAAGGTAATCGAGTCCTACGTTTTTGAGGAAGAGCAATCGATCGGTGATCTCTTTAAAGATCCGTTTTCCGATCTCTTCTTCTCGAGGAGTGAGAGAGAGATTTTTAAAAAGCTCAAGTGCCCCAGCAATCGAAAGTTGGCAGAGATCCATAATCGATCGATCCCGAAAAAGAACGGACAACGCCTCTTTGCGAAGGCGGGATCCGTGACAAGTGTCACAAATCAACAGGGGGAGAGGCTCTGAAGGCTCTTTTTCGTTGGGGTCCCCAGTGTGGAGGACTCCCAGTCCGTCACAGTTAGAGCAAGCCCCATAGGGGCTATTAAAGGAAAAGAGGCGAGGGCTCAGTTCGGGCAGACTCACGCCACAATAAACACAGGCAAACTGCTCGCTAAAAAACAGCTCTTCACCGTCAACAATCTGAACTTGCAAGACCCCTTCACTCATCCGGAGCGCCGTTTCTACGGAGTCCGCGAGCCTCTTCTCGATCCCTTTTCTCAGAATGAGACGATCGATTACCAGCGAGATATCGTGCTTCTTGGTTTTTTCGAGATGGATCTCTTCGGAGATTTCTTGGACCTCTCCATCGATCGAGACGCGAACGAATCCGGCTCGTTGCCATTTCTCAAGCTCCTTGCGATATTCCCCTTTTCGACCTCGAACCATTGGCGCTAAGATCCGAAGTTTGGTCCCTTCTGAGAACTCCAGCAATTGCTGGATGATTTGCGAGGGGGACTGTGAAAAGATTTTTCTTCTGCATTCGGGACAATGAGGGACTCCAAGACGGGCATAGAGGAGACGGAGATAATCGTAGATTTCGGTGACGGTTGCCACTGTCGATCGAGGATTGCGGCTGGTTGTTTTCTGTTCGATCGAGATGGCGGGGGAGAGTCCCTCGATCGATTGGACGTCAGGTTTGTCCATCTGTTCTAAGAACTGGCGCGCGTAGGCTGAGAGGGATTCGACGTAGCGTCGTTGTCCTTCGGCGTAGAGGGTGTCAAAGGCGAGCGACGATTTTCCTGATCCTGAGACCCCTGTGATCACGACAAGTTGATCTCGTGGGATCTCAAGGTTGATCTCTTTGAGGTTGTGTTCTTTAGCGCCTCTAATTACTATTTTGTCCATGTTTTAGGGCAGTCGTCCAAGGGAGGTAGATCTCTGAACTCGCTAGTGTAGTGTAACCAACACTTCTTTACGATGATCGTCATTCCCGCGAAAGCGGGAATCCAGCCTATCGAAAGGACTGGATCCCCGTTTGCACGGGGATGACGACTGTAAAGAGATTAATGGGACACTACACTAGCGAGTTCAGAGACCTACCTCCCTTTCGTTTTAGCCATTTTCACGGCGAGGCGGAGGGCGGCGAACATGCTTTCGGAGGAAGCAATGCCGCGTCCCGCGATGTCGTAGGCCACTCCATGATCCACCGAGGTTCGAATAAAAGGCAATCCCAAAGTGACATTAACCGTTTTTTCAAAATCAAGAAGCTTCGCCGGAATCAAAGCTTGGTCATGATACAGAGAAATCACCGCATCAAACTCTCCCTGGACCGCACGATGAAATAAGGTGTCGGCAGGGAAGGGGCCTTGGAGATTGATCCCATGAGCTTGGGCTTGCGCAACCGCTGGCATCAGGATCTCCTTTTCTTCTTTCCCTGTGAGCCCTCCTTCCCCCGCATGAGGATTAAGAGCGGCCAACGCCAGCTTGGGTTTTCGGATCTTGAAATAGGTTTGAAGAGCCTCCAAGGTTTGTCTTGCAGTTTTAAGGATTTTCGACCGATCCAGCTCTTGAGCGACTCGATGGTGAGGGATATGGAGGGTCACCAATGAAACTTTTAATCGAGGTCCCACAAACATCATGGTGACCTCTTTGCTTCCACTCCGCCCTGCCAGGTACTCGGTATGGCCTGAGAATTTCTGCCCTGAGGCGGTGATCGCCTTTTTATCCACAGGGCCGGTTACTATGGCGTCTGCCCCGCCATCCAAAGCCAGGTCGGCCGCTTTCTGGATATAGAGGAATGAGGCCTGAGCAGCCTTTTGGGGGGAAAGGGATTTTGGGGCATAGGAGGTGACCGGTAAAATATAGAATCCGGGTTTTGTGGGAGATCGATCGGTTTTTTGAGCGCCTCTGCCCGAGAGGATCTGATCGTCTCCCAACACAAGGTAGATCCCTTTCGGGAGTCGTTGTGGATTTGCCATCAAAGCAGCGATGATCTCTGGGCCGATCCCCCGAGGATCCCCCATCGTGATGGCAATACGAGGTGTCTTCATCGGCGCTCGATGGTAGCGGTTGCTTTTAAAGAGTCGATGTAACGTTCCATGGCCTGCTGGCTCTTTTCTTGGAAGAGCTGTTCTTGAATCTTTCGTTTCACCTCCGGGAAAGGGATCGGTTCATCGGGGACTCGCTGGATTAGCCGAACGATATGGATCCCTGCGGAGGTCCGAAACGGTTTGCTAATCTCTCCCGGTCTTAATCCTTCCACTTTTTCTCTCAACTCCGGCAACAGGTCTTCTCCTCTCACCCATCCTAAGTCTCCTCCTGCCTCACGCCCCGGTCCGATGGAATATTGTTGGGCCAGTTCTGCAAAGTCCTTTCCTTGAGAGATCTCTCGATGAATCGATTGGGCCTGGGGCCATCCTTCTTTTTCATCTTTCAACAAGATTTGCTGAAGGTGCCATTTTTCACCTTTTGAAAACTCTTTTTTGTGAATTCGATAGTACTCCTGGAGGTCCGTTTCATCGACTTGAACCTCCGCCCGCACGTGACTTGAAACGAGTCGGTAACGGGCGATCTGTTTTTCAACGGAGTGGCGATACTCTTCCTCTGAGAATCCTTTTGAATCTAAAAGTTTTTGGAGGTCCTCTCTCTTCCACTCTTTTTGTTCTAGGAGTTGATTCATGGCTTGTTCAATTTCTTCGGAGCGGATCTCGATCTTCTCTGTTTGGGCCTGCTGATTGAGGAGGATCTCTTCGATGAGCGATTCCAGCAATATCTGGGGATCGGAAGAAACAGCTTCCATTTCAGAATAGCCGGACAACTCCCTTTGAAGCTCTGTAAAGAGCTTGGATCGTTCCAAGTTCCAAAGGGTAATCGGCTCTTTGTTGACGACCGCAACCACTCGATCCACGATGGGAGCTCCCCAAGCCAAATTCGAGATCCAAAGGATTCCCGCTAAACTACAAAATTTCATCCAGATTCTTTTCATAAATAACAATCTTAGCACGTTCTCTCAGCCTTTCTAGGAGGAGCTCCGTTCGCTCATCCAATTCGTTATAGAGGATCTCCATGATCTCTGGCAAGACCGAATCCAAAGGAGCCAGTCCCGCAGGATAGCGCTTTTCCACTCGAAAAAGATGGTAACCGTAAGAGGTGGAAACGATAGGGCTCAATGCCTCGGTGGGGAGATTGAAACACTCCTTTTCAATCTCTAGCGGCAGCTCTCCTTTGGAAAAATATCCCATGTCCCCTCCGTGGGCAGCCTCCGGCCCTACAGAGAACTCGCGGGCGAGCCTCTCAAAGTTTTCTCCTGTTAAGATCCGCTGTTTAATCTGAACCGCTTGTTCGTAGGAAGAAAGAACGATCTGGCGCAGGCGAATCTGTTCAGGTTTTTGAAATCTCTCGGGATGCTCTTGATAGTATTTTCGAAAATCCTCGAGGTCCGGCTTATCGTTTTTGTAGAGGACATTGTCCAGAAGAGCGGCAATGGTTGCTTGGTGGATCGCTTCCGATCTCCACGAGGTCGTTTTCTCCTTGGGTTTTCCAGCCTTGAGAGATTGAATGTAGTGGTCAATCTCTTGTGGGGAAGGAGAGATCTTCAGTCGGTGAGCCTCTTGAATGAGAAGGACCTGATCGATCTCCTGATCGAGGAGATTTTTGAGGAGTTGCTTTCTTTCCGCTAGCCATTCCGTTTGTTCTGAAAGCTCCACCGTTTGGATTGGGATCTCTTCAGGAACAATGTCGCTCTTCCGGATCGATTCCCCATTGACCGTTGCCAGGAGAAAGTCCTTTTCACGGTGACATGCTGTCACCCCAAAAAGGATTAGCAGGCAGAAAAAGATTAACGGAAAAAATTTAAAGCCCCTGGGCATATTCTACTTTGGCCTCCTGGCGAAGTCGCTCGATCATTTTTTCATAATGATTGTCTCCCTGCTCTCCCCTTAATCGTTGCTCGATTTCAGAGCGGACTTCCTCTAATGGGAGAGTTTCCCCTTCTTCTCGGGAGATCAATTGAAAGATATGGTATCCGAAAGGGCTTGTCACGATGTCGCTCACTTCTCCAGGAACTGTGAGAGAGAAGGTCGCTTCTTCAAGTCGAGATTCCAGTTGCCCTCGCGCTATGGGATCCATCTCTCCCCCTCGAGTTCGGGTGGAAGGATCGATGGAGAACTGGCGGGCCATTAATGAAAAATCGGCCCCATTTTGGATTCGTGAAAGAAGCTGTTCTGCTTGGGCCCGATTGCTGACCACAATCTGTCGCGCCAGGATCTTGTCGGAATTCCTAAATTCATCGAGATGGGTTTCGTAGTATTCCTGAACCATCGCATCGGTGAGCATCTCCGATTCCGAAAGAGACCGTTTTAAAAACTCCTCCGTTAAAATCTCTTCACGACACTGATCGATTCGCTTTTGCACCTTGATCTCATCCGGGATCCCTCTTTTGACAGAGGCTTGGACTAAAAGTTTTCGATCGATGAGGCGTTCCAGAAACTGACGCCTTCCCTCCGGTGATTGAAAGAAGAGGCGTTGATCAGGGGAGAGAAGTCCTAGCTCCTGCTGGAATTCTTCTTGTGTGATCTTTCCTCCTCTAAAAGTGACTAAGGTTTCGGATCCCGAAGGCTCTTTTTCAGAGGGGCATTGAGCCAAGATCAATAGAAGAATTGGGAAAAAATTAAGTCCGTTTTTCAAGGGATTCCTCCTTCTCTAACAAAGAAAGCCATTTCTCGAGTTGGTTTTCAACTTCTCCCAGTATCGCAATCCCGATCTGGTTTCGGGCCGAAGTAACCAATTGGTGACTGGAGACAAACCGGAATTGGGTTTTATTTTGATGAAGCTGCCGCAACAGGACCTCCGAATGAAGAGGGGTTTTCGGATCAAAGAGATACGAGATCTGATTCCGATGGAACTCGATCTTCTGGATTCGAAGAGGACGAAGGATTGTTTTAATCGTAAGGACCCGCATCAGGTTCTGGAAAGGGGGAGGCAGTGGACCATAGCGATCTTCCAATTCCTCTTGGCATAGAGCAATCTCTTCAGAAGTTAACAGGCCGGAGAGGCGTTTGTAGAGCGAGAGCCGCTCACTAACCTCAGGGATGAACGCTTCGGGAATGTAGGCCGGAACCTTGAGCTGAATCTCGGGTTCCATCTCTTCGTGCTCTAATGTTTCCCCTTTAAGTTCAGAGAGGGCTTTCTCTAGCATCTGTTGATAGAGCTCATAGCCGAGAACGGCAATGTGTCCCGATTGGGTCTCTCCTAAGAGATGGCCTGCTCCCCGGATGTCGAGGTCCTCCATGGCGAGTTTAAAGCTAGAACCCAGATCACTGTGTTCTTGTATGGCCTGAAGCCGCTTTTGGGCCTCCGGGGTCAAGATCAACGAAGTCGGAACGAGCAAATAGGCATAGGCCTTCTCAGAGCTTCGCCCCACACGCCCTCGGAGCTGGTGGAGATCGGAGAGGCCAAAGCGATCGGCTCGATCGATAAAGAGGGTATTGGCCGAAGGGATATCGATTCCCGATCCGATGATGCTGGTGCAGACCAGGCAATCGGTTCGTTGATCGATAAAATCGATAATCACCTTCTCCAGTTGTTGAGAGGACATCTGTCCATGAGCAACCCCGATACGGAGTTGTGGAATTAACTGTTTTAAACGATTGGCCGTTTCGGTGAGTGTCTCGATTCGGTTGTGAACAAAGAAGATCTGCCCCTTCCTTTCCAGTTCTTTTAGAATCCCCTCTTGGATCATCTTATCGTTGTCAGGGACTAGGAATGTCTCGATCGGTTGCCTTCCAATGGGAGGGGTGTTGATGACGCTCAAATCTCGGGCTCCGATCAGAGAGAGTTGCAGCGTTCGGGGAATGGGGGTCGCAGTCATTGCGAGAACGTCGATCGATTTTTTGAGTTGCTTGATCTTCTCTTTGTCTCGGACACCAAATCGGTGTTCTTCGTCAAGAATCAGGGCGCCGAGATCTCGGAAGATCACATCTTTCTGGAGGATCCGTTGCGTGCCGATGAGAATGTCGATCCTTCCCAGTTTGAGATCTTGGAGTATCTCCTTCTGTTTTCGGTTAGGGACGAAACGATTGAGCACCTCCACTCTTACGGGAAGGCCTTGAAGTCGTTCGATAAAAGTTCGATAGTGTTGCTGGGCCAAAATCGTGGTCGGAACCAGAAAAGCAACCTGTTTTCCATCGCTTGCCGCGCGGAAGGCGGCGCGTGTGGCCACCTCGGTTTTTCCGTAGCCGACCTCTCCACAGAGGAGTCGATCCATCGGCTTCTCGCTTCCCATGTCGGTCAAAACATCTTCAATGGCTGTTTGTTGATCGGGGGTTTCTTCATAAGGGAACGAGGCCTCAAACTCTTGAAAGAGGGGATCTCGCGGGGAGTAAGCATGCCCTCGAACTTGGCAACGAGTTGCATAAAGCTCCACCAAGTCTTTAGCAACTTCTTGAACCGATCGAGCGACCTTAGCCTGGGTCCGTTCCCATTGTTCCCCTCCCAACCGATCGAGCTTAAGCTTTTTGCCTCCAGCCCCGATATGTTTTTGGAGGAGCCGAAGCCGATCCACAGGAAGGTAGAGTCGATCGTTATTGGCGTAACCGATGAGAAGAAAATCATTGGGGATTCCATCGACCACGAGATGTTGGAGCCCTTGGTAGGCTCCAATCCCATGTTCCAGATGGACTACGAGGTCGCCCATTTTCAACTGGGAGAAGGTGTTCAAAAAAGCTTGACGGCCCGATCGCGTGGAGGGGGGATGAGGACGGGAACCAAAAATCTCTTCTTCAGTAAGGATAGAGATTCGCTCGTCGATAAGAACAAAGCCCTCTTTGAGATTCCCTGGAATCAAAGTTATCCCCTTACCCTTTCCCTCTTCCCATAAGGGAGAGGGGGAAGGGTGAGGAGAATGTGTTCGTAGATGAGTAGGGAGACCATGGCCTTGCAGTAGTGGAGCCAGTTGGTTCAGCCGCTCTTCCGTATGTCCCACAATAAAGGTTTGAATCCCTTCAGAGCTCCATTCTCGCAATTGTTGAACGAGAGGAGCGAGCCCCTGATCTCGGTGTTCCGACATCTCTTTGCGAAGCCCCTTGTGATCTCGACACTGAAAATAGAGAGTCTCACCGAAATGAGATTCCACCTGGTAAAGATCGATCTTATCGACAAAAATTTTAGGGTAAGATTGGAGATCCCTTTTGATCTCTTCGAAAGAGGAGAAAATCTTCTCTGGAGCGGGGAGAAGGAGCGACTCCGAGGCCAAGCGATAGTTCTCCGCCATCTCATTTTTAAGCCTTTCCCATTCCCGATCTAAATCGATGGGATCCTCAAGAATCCATTGTGTAGTGGGAGAGAGGTAATCAAGCAAGTTTGCCAGAGAATCTTGGAAAAATGGGAGGAGAGGAGGGATCTGCGGAGAGAAATTAGGATTCTCCATTTCGCTCATGAGAGAGTCGCGTGTCGGTTTTGGAAATCCAATCTCGTCGGCCCGCTCTTTGAGCTTGTGTTTCAGGCGATCTTGTTGGGCGCTTCCCCACACAAACTCAGTTCGAGGGGCAAGTGTGACTTCCTCAACCGAAGTCAGAGATCTTTGTGTCTTAGGATCGAAAGAACGGAGCGATTCGATCCTCTCTTCCCCAAATTCGATCCGGATGGGAAGAGAGGCCCCTATTGGAAAATAATCGACAATCCCCCCTTTGACCGAGAACTCCCCTTTTCCCTGAACGAGCGATGTTCGGGTGTAGCCCCGTTGGTGGAGGGCCTCTGACAAGATCTCTCGATCGATGGAGTCGCCTAAAGAAACCGGTTGAATTAAAGATTGGAACTCTTTCCGAGGGAGCGTTTTCTCGATCAACCCATGGATGGAGGTAAAGAGAATCGGGATTTTTTGTTGCAAAGAAAGGGCCAGAAGGGTCTCCGCTCTTTGCTCGAAGCGTGGGAGAGAAGGGGGGCTTAGGTAAAATGGCTTGGACCGTCGTGACGGGAAAAAGAGAGGTTTGATCTCCTCAATCCCCTGAAGAAAAAAATGGGCCTCGTCAAAAAGTTCGCTCGCCCGTTGGCTCGAGGAGGTCAAAACCACGCATGGTAAACGTTGTTCCACAATGAGCTTACTGAGAAGGTAGGCCAGCGCTCCTCCTTTGAGCCCCACCCAATGCAACTCCCTTTCTCCACGGTCCAGTCGTTCCCGGACTGTTTGGAGGAGATTCTCTGTTTTCGTTTCCACAACAGATTTTGCCGATGCCAGTGTCATGAATAGAGCATCCTCAACAGACGCATTAAATGCTTGTCTGTTATAGCCATTCTTCTTTGGGGGGACGTGAAAGCAGTTCTTGCACGGCGTCTCTGGGAGACTTTCCTTCGTACAGGACTTGATAGGTCGCGGTCGTATTAGGCATGTCGACTCTGTATTTTTGCGATAAAAGATAGCCATGGCGTGCCGCCTCCACCCCCTCGATCACCTCTTTAGTTTCCTGTGTGACCTCTTCGAGCCTCTTCCCTTGAGCGAGCGCTATGCCCAGTCTTCGGTTTCGGCTGAGATCTCCCGTGGCCGTGAGAACCAGGTCTCCCAAGCCGGCAAGCCCCGTAAAGGTGCGTGGATCGGCTCCCATCCTGAGCCCCAATCGGCTAATCTCAGCGAGCCCTCGGGTAATGAGTGCCGCCCGAGCGCTGTAGCCAAAGCCAAAACCATCACAAACTCCTGCTCCAATAGCGATTACGTTCTTGAGCGCCCCACCCAGCTCGGTTCCGATCCGATCTTGATTAATGTAAACCTTAAAATAATGAGCGCTCAAAAGTTTTTGGAGCCTTTGAGCCATCGAGATGTCGCTCATCGCCAGCGCCAAGCCGGTCGGCTTTTTTTGAGCCACATCCTTGGCAAAAGTGGGTCCCGAAAGAGAGGCAAAAATGGCCTTTTTATCTTTAGGGACGATCTCTTCGATGGCGAGCCCCACGGTTTTGAGCGACGATCCGTCGATCCCTTTGGTGGCTACAATGACCGTGGCCCCCGGTTGAAGAGAGTGGGCCGCTTTTTCCATCAGGGAGCGGGCGTGTTGGGAAGGGGTCGCCCACAGAATGATCTCCTGTTTTTGGATCGCTTTAGAAAGATCGTTGGTGAATCTGAGATTCTGATGTAACCGAATCCCGGGCAGGTACCACTTATTTTCCCGTTCTTTCTCTAAGATCGGAAGAAGTTCTTTCTCATAGATCCAGAGGCAAACCTCTTCCCCTTTCTCCGCCAGGAGATTCGCCAAAGCTGTTCCCCACGCCCCTCCCCCTATGACTGTAATGGAAGCCATTTTTATCCGAGCAGGCTGTTGAAAAAGTCCATCTGCTTCGTTGGCCTCCTTCAGCGCTCGCTCAGCGTACGCTACAAAGTACGCTTCGCTCGGCTTCAGTCGGCCGCCTCGCATCTGGAGCTTTTTGAACAGCCTGTTAAAACACGGGTTTTTCAACACCCTGCTAGAGCTTGTAGATTATAGCCCTTTTGAAAGATTGATCAAGAGAGCTTACTTGCCCACCGCTAGTTTTTAGGTCAGGATATTCTCTGCAAGTTCGGGGGACACGATACTGAATGGCTAAGCCATCCCTTTGGGATTCAGAATTTTTTTCATAGGGGAATTTTTTAAGCAACAGCCGCGCCTTCTGGATCATTGGAAATCTCTTTCGTTGGCTTATCCTAGGAGATCTTTTCGTGAGAAGTTAGACGATCATGAAGCCACATCTTAATGATTGCCTGCCGAGAGATGTTCAGTTTTATGGCTTCCTTATCTAAGAGTTCCAGCATCCATGTTGGAAAATCAACATTGACCCGTTTTACAACCGTCGCCTTTTCAAAATCAAGATGTCTAAAGATGTCTTCTTCTCGCTCAAACTTTGCGTCGAATTCGGCGGATGAGATTTTCTTAGTTCTTTTCTTCTTGGAGGTATTGCTCATAGATTTTCTCCCATTTTTTGCCTGCTCTGTGGCAGCTGATGATCCGAAGCTTTTCACCTCTTTGGGTAAAGATAGCGACGTAGATCTTACCCTCGATCTTTCCTAAGATCGAGGATCGATTTTCTCCTTTTACATCCTTCGCCGGAATCATCACATAGTTTCCCTCCCATAACTCTTGAGCTTCTACGAAGTTGACCCCGTGCTGTTTCTCATTGATCTCGCTTTTGTTGGGGTCGTATTCAAATAGAGGCACAAGGAATGTATAACAGTTATACTATTCAAAGTCAATGTGGCGATTCATTTTCAAACGGGGATGGCGTGGCCGCTATCGAGGAGGCGTTGGTTGAGATAAAGGCCGTTTTTGTAGAAGACGTCGGAGAGGTAGCGGTCGTATTTTTCCGGTTTTGTCGTTTTGATGAGGATGGGGGAACCTTTGGCAAGTTCCTTCTGAACAAAAGCATGAGCGGCATCGCCCCGCGGGGTTCCTAGTTCGGGGGTGTTGATGCCACGCAGTCTTAAATATTGACGGATTCGAATGCCAAAACCGAGATCGATCTGGGCGCGCAGTGTGTCGCCATCGACGACCTTCTCAACGGTGGCGGGGTAGGTGAAGAGCTCTTCCGATGTGAGATCCAAGGCCTTCTGGAGTTGGAAGTGGTTGCGAGTGTCCTGATGCGCGGTGACGATGTCTCCTTCTTGGAGGGGCTTTGTTTCAAAGGGGGTCGTGTGGAGGTAGAGCGTAAACCCGAGATCGATGAAAAGATCCCCCTGCGGGGCGAGGAGTTTTTCAGGACCGACGATTTTGTAAGTATAGGGGGGCCCCAGGGTCGGTTTTTCGAGGAGTGAGATTTCTAAACGTTTTTGTTGTGAAGTCCACCTCGCTTCCCGAACTTTCGCTTCCAGTTCTCGGGTCGTCCAATGAAGTTGGATCGCTTGGCGGGTGAGAATCTTAACTCTTTTGGGATCTTTGAGCGGGAGGAGGGCTCGGTAATGGCTCCATCCCAATTGGTGCCGCGCGGCACTTATTGCCTTTTGAGGCCAGGCCTGGGAGAATTTGACCAGGCGGTTCAGCGCCGTTCTGTGGATCCCCGTGTCCTCAGCGAGTCGTTGGAGGACTTCTTGGCCGTATTCTGCCCTCTCTTTGTGTTCCAGAATGTGTTGACGAATGTGGTGTCCCGCTTGCCAGTAGGCCTCGACCTTGATTCTCTGGATCTGTTCCTGAGCCGAGAAAAGGGTTGTTTGGATTTGGCGGCGAAGTTCGGGATAGGTCATCGTTGGCCATTATACCATGAGGGAGAATTCTTTTCAGGGGCGCCATTCTGCGATCAAATTCTTTGAGATGTCAGAGGTTCCTACCCATTGCATTTTTGTAAAATTTAATTAGAATAGCAAAGTTCATGGGCATTATCTTTTCAAAAGAATGGGCTGTCCTTCTTTTTCTTCTTGTGGGGGTTCTCTGTGGAAAGGGGGTAGGAGGGGTTCTCTATTATCATCCCGATTCTGTGCAATCCTTGAGTGTTGTCACTGATTCCGAGAGGAATATTTTGCAGGTCGTGACTTATTCCCCTTTTGGGGAGGTCTCCCAAGTTTTGTCGCGGGGAGGAATCTCTCTCGCTTCTCGATTTGCCACTTATGAGGCGGATCCCGAGGTGGGCCTTCTCTATGCCGAGGCCCGATACTATGACCCTACCGTGGCTCGATTCTTGAGCCCGGATCCTTTGAGAGAGCCGACGAACCCGCCTGACTTGAACCTTTATGCCTACGCCTGGGGGAATCCCCTGAGACAGGTGGACCCCTCTGGAAGAGCGGAGGAAGAGGTCGGCAGCATCCAAGAGGTATTGGATCGATATCTTGAAGCACAAACAGCGAACAAACGAGCTGAAGCAGTAGAACCGATTGCTACCATGATCTTTTCAACCGTAGAAACCTTGGATTCAACGACCTTAACCGAAGGGTTCCAAGCGATTCAAGGCATCTCGGATCCAGAGCGACGACTTGAGGTTTTGCAGGCTTACCTCGGTGGATTGGATCGTTTAATTCCCCCTTTGCAAGGGAAGTTGCAGACGAATCAAACCAAGGCGGAGGAGATCTCTTTTGAGAAATTGAGTGGTATGGGTGCAGCCGTTTCGATGTTGGGGGGGGGAGTTGCTGCGGTGGTTGGGAGAATTTTTTTGGAGTTTATATATGAGCCACCAGAACCACCGACGGAAGTGGAAAGGTATCGATTGCGCTTTCAACCGCTCCCGCCTCTTCCAACGAGATTAATGGCCCTTGGAAGGGGCTTTGGGTGGTGCTTTCTGGCTGGGGCCACAGTGCTTGCGTTTGTCGATTTGGGTGTTTACTGGTATGAATATTCTGATG
Source organism: Deltaproteobacteria bacterium (assembly GCA_016202395.1). Classification (GTDB taxonomy): domain Bacteria; phylum JACQOV01; class JACQOV01; order JACQOV01; family JACQOV01; genus JACQOV01. The sequence continues at coordinate 10,852 of JACQOV010000033.1, read as the reverse complement.
ACTATTGGGAGGTGTATCAACTCACGGGAACCCCTTTTGTTCCTTTTATCAGTGGCTATGCCCGTGACGTAATATACTTCCGTGGGGAGGCGATTCGATCTATCGAAGAAGCGAGGGCCATCCTACCACTGCCAGAAAGCCAGTAAGGTAATTTTTCACCTCATGGCCTTATGGAATGGTGCGTCATGGATCTTGACAAGGAGGAGGGGGTTCGATAGTTTACTCCACGACGGCCCATGAATCCTTACATCTCAGTTCTGATCTTGTTCGCTTTTGCGGCGGTAGCGGTGAGTGCCATGATCGCTCTGGCTGCGTTTTTGGGTCCTAAAAAAATCACCCCTGTTAAGCTGGATCCGTTTGAATGTGGCATGCCTCCCAGCGGCCTTTCGCGTGAGCCATTCTCCGTTAAATTCTACATCGTGGGGCTTCTTTTCATCCTTTTTGATATCGAACTGGTTTTTCTCTTTCCCTGGGCGGTTCTCTTTAAAAGTTTGGGTTGGTATGGATTTGCGGAGATGGCGGTTTTCCTAGGAGTTCTCGTTCTAGGTTTAATTTACGTTTGGAAGAAGGGGGCTTTAGAGTGGGATTAGGCGATCTCTTTGGCGAAAATGTTTTAACCACCCAAGTAAACGAGATGGTCAACTGGGGGAGGAAGTTTTCTTTCTTTCAGTATCCCTTTGGAACCGCTTGTTGCGGAATGGAGTTGATGGCGGCGGTTTGCTCCCATTACGATATCGCTCGCTTTGGAGCCGAGCTTCCCCGTTTTTCACCCCGACAATCCGATCTTTTAATCGTTGCGGGAACGATCAATCATAAAATAGCCCCCATCTTGAAAAGGATTTATGAACAGATGTGTGAACCCAAATGGGTCATCTCTTTTGGCGTGTGCGCCACCTCTGGCGGTTTTTACAACAATTACTCTGTGGTGCAAGGAATCGATACAATTATTCCCGTGGATGTCTACATCCCTGGCTGTCCCCCTCGGCCGGAGCAATTTTTTGATGCTTTGCTCATGCTTCAGGAGAAGGTCAGTCGAGAACGCAATATCGGAGCGAAAGTGGAGAAGGGTTCTTTAAGCGGATGAACGAATCACATACTCTTACGAAGCTTCTTGAAAGGTTTCAGGATCAAATCCTTTACCACTCTTTCCTTTTGGGGCAGGAGGCCGTTACCCTTCGAAAAGAAGGTCTGGTTCCCATCTGTCGGTTTTTGCGGGAGGATCCGCAACTCCAATACGATAGGTTGAGTGACATTACGGCAGTGGATTATCTTCAGATGAACCCCTCACCCTTAACCCTCTCCCCTCTGGGGAGAGGGGAGGGTGAGGGGAAACTGCGTTTTGAGGTAGTCTATCATCTTCATTCCGTTCCCCAGGGATATTGGGTTCGGTTGAAGGTTCCACTTTCCGAAGAAGATCTTACCATCGATAGCCTGGTCCCTCTTTGGAAAGGGGCTAATTGGTTGGAGCGAGAGGTTTGGGACATGTTTGGCGTGAAGTTTATTGGGCATCCTAACTTGCGAAGAATTTTAATGTATCCCGAATTTGAAGGGCATCCGTTGCGAAAAGATTATCCGGTGGACAAGCGGCAGCCGTTGATTCCGCTTCGGCGTCCGGAGAACTTTGTCCCTTTAGAGCGCGTGGCGCGACCCAAGAGGTAGTTTATGGAATTACAAGAAGAGATAACCGAGGCAAAGTTTCGTGACAAAGAGATGTTTCTTCACATGGGGCCTTCTCATCCCACGATGCATGGGGTGATCCGCCTCGATCTCAAGCTCGATGGAGAGAAGGTGGTGAGCTCCGATGTGGAGATTGGCTATCTTCATCGTTGCTTCGAGAAGATGTCGGAAGTGGTCTGTTGGACCCTAGTTCTCCCTTACACCGATCGACTCAATTACAACTCCCCCATTATTAACAACGTGGGGTATGTTTTAGCCGTTGAAAAACTCCTCCAGATTCAAGCTCCACCCCGAGCCCAATACCTTCGCGTGATCACCAGTGAGCTTTCCCGAATCGGGGATCATCTCACCTGCATCGGAGCTTTGGCCATGGACCTGGGGGCCTTCACCGTCCTCTTTTGGTTTATTCGAGTGCGGGAGTTCCTTTGGGAATTGATCGAGGATATTTGTGGAGCCCGACTCACCACTAGCTACACTCGTGTGGGGGGGGTCGCTCGAGATCTTCCCGAAGGGTATGCTGAGAAAACTCGCAGAGCGTTGCGAGAGCTTCGGGATACGATGGAGAAGGTGGAGAAGCTCCTGAATGGGAACCGGATCTTTTTGGATCGCGTGAAGGGGACGGGAATCTTTTCCAAGGAGGATGCTATTTCCTACAGCTTAACGGGCCCCTTATTACGGGCGGCCGGGGTAGAATACGACGTTCGGAAAGCGGTCCCTTACTGTGTTTACAAGGATCTCGATTTTGATATCCCTATCGGAACGGTTGGAGACAACTACGATCGCTATCTCGTCCGGATGGAGGAGATGCGTCAATCGGCCCGCATTGTGGAACAGGCTTTAGTGAGTATTCCAGAGGGGCCCATTATTGTCGATGATCCCAGAGTAGCTCTTCCCAAGAAAGAGGAGGTTTATGGGACGATCGAAGGGCTTATGAACCATTTTAAGATTGTTATGGAAGGGATTCAGGTTCCTTCCGGAGAGATCTATCAGTTGGTGGAAGGGGCTAATGGGGAACTCGGCTTTTATGTGGTGAGTGATGGATCGGGGCGACCCTATCGAATTCGTGTTCGTCCCCCCTGTTTTTTTGGCATCGCGGCCCTCCCCGAGATGATCCAAGGGTCGATGATCGCCGATATTATGCCAACGTTTGGCAACATCAACATGATTGCGGGGGAGCTGGACCGATGAGTGTGGCGATGAGTGTGGAACTTTCTCCCAAAGGGAAGGAGCGGGTCAAGGAGCTCTTAACGCATTATCCCAACAAACAGGCGGCGCTCATTCCCGCTTTGTGGATTGCTCAAGAGGAATGGGGGTGGGTTAGCGCCGAAGGAATGGAGTCTATTGCAAAGCTCCTGGAGCTTCCGGTTTCTCATGTGCAAGGGGTCGCCAGTTTCTACACGATGTGCAACAAGAAGCCGGTGGGGAAGTACCACATTCAGGTTTGTTGGAACATCTCGTGTAGTTTGCGAGGCGCTAGCTCCATTGTGGATTGTGTTTCGAAGAAGTTAGGAATTCGGATGGGAGAGACCACGCCGGATAAAAAATTCACGTTGAGTGGTGTGGAGTGTTTGGCCTCGTGCGGAACGGCGCCGGCGATGCAGATTAACGACACGTATTATGAAAATTTGACGGAGGAAAAGATCCATCAAATTTTGGATAAATTGACTTGATGGAAAAGATTTTAACAAAACACATGGATGATCTGAATCTTTCGCAGATCGAGACGTATCGATTCTACGGGGGATACGAAGGCCTTCGCAAAGCCCTTTCCATGAAGCCGGACGAGATTATCGAAGAGGTAAAAAAGTCGGGGCTTCGTGGGAGAGGGGGAGCGGGATTTCCCACAGGTATGAAGTGGACTTTCCTGGCTAAAAACACCGGGAAGCCGATTTATCTCTGTTGCAACGCCGACGAGAGCGAGCCGGGAACTTTCAAAGATCGTCTCATTATTGAAAGGAATCCCCATCAGCTCATCGAAGGGATTGCCATCGCTTGCTGCGCTATCGGAGCTCACACCGCTTATATTTACATTCGGGGGGAGTTCTTCCATGGCGCCCGTGTTCTTCAGAAGGCCCTTGATGAAGCCTATGCCTCCGGTTTCCTTGGCAAAGATATTCTAAAGAGCGGCTTTGATCTCCATGTTTTTCTTCACCGAGGGATGGGGGCCTACATCTGTGGCGAGGAGACAGCATTGATTCAATCCCTCGAAGGGAAAAAAGGTTTCCCCCGATTAAAGCCCCCCTTTCCCGCGGTCGTCGGTCTTTTTAATTGTCCCACCATTGTTAACAATGTCGAGACGTTGGCCAATCTCCCCTACATTGTTTTGAACGGTGGAGCCAAGTATGCTCAATTCGGAACCCCAAAAAGTTCTGGGACGCGCCTTTTTTCTTTAAGTGGCCACGTTCATCGCCCGGGCGTCTATGAACTGGAGATGGGAACCCCTCTGATGGATCTCATTGAAAAAGAGGGAGGCGGAATCTTAAAGGGTCGCAAACTTAAAGCGGTGATTCCTGGGGGATCTTCCGTTCCCGTTTTAACGGAGATGGAGGTGCGCAATATCCGGCTCGATTTTGAATCGATGCAGAACGCGGGAACGATGCTGGGGTCGGGTGGGGTGATTGTGATGGATGAGGCCACGTGCATGGTGCATGCTCTGAGGGTTCTTGCCCGATTTTACAAGGAAGAGTCGTGTGGGCAGTGTACCCCCTGTCGCGAAGGAACAGGACTCGTTTTACAGATTTTGGAACGGATCGACCAAGGGGAGGGGAGGTTGGAGGATATCGATTTGCTGCTCCGTCTCTCAAAATACATGATGGGGACCACGATTTGTCCCTTGGCGGATGCCGATGCCATGCCGATCCAGAGTTTTATCGCAAAGTTTCGAAATGAATTTGAAGAACACATTCGAGAACACGGTTGCTCCTATGATGACACTCACGATTGACGGAAAAAAAGTAGAGGTTCCGGAGGGGACTAAAGTCATTGAGGCCGCCCAAAAAGCGGGGATTACGATCCCTCGCTTTTGTTACCATCCCGCTTTGTCGATTGCGGGGGTCTGCCGTCTTTGCACAGTGGCCATCGAAGGACAGAAGAAGGGGGCCATCTCCTGTAACACGCCCGTTGCGGAAGGGATGGTGGTCTACACCAACACCCCTGAGATCCAAGAGACTCGCAAAGGGATTTACGAGCTTCACATGGCCAATCATCCCATCGACTGTCCTGTGTGCGATCAGAGCGGAGAGTGTGTTCTCCAAAATTACTACATGCAGGTCGGTCGCTATAAGAGCGCCTTTAAAAACACGGCGGAGAAGGTCCAAAAGAGAAAAGTGGTCCATTTGGGAGAGAAGATCGTTTTGGATACCGAGCGTTGCATCCTTTGTGATCGTTGCGTCCGCTTTTGTAACGAGATCACGAAAAATTACGAGCTCAATCGGTTCAATCGTGGCAATCACACGGAGATCGGAACGTTTGAGAACCGTCCTTTAACCGGAAATTATCAGGAGAATCTCGTCGATGTTTGTCCCGTGGGGGCCCTTCTGAGTAAAGACTTTCGATTTAAGGTCCGCGTGTGGTGGGTGGAGCCAGTCGATTCGATCTGCAATCAATGCAGCAGGGGTTGCAATATCCAACTTCATGTTCGAAAGAAAGGGGGCCAGGTCCAGAATACCGTTTTCCATCCGACCAACGAGGTGTATCGCATCAAGCCTCGTCTCCATGCCGACGTGAATAGCTACTGGATCTGCGATGTGGGTCGATATAGTTACAAACAGATTCATACGGAGAGTCGTTTAAGTCAGCCTCTCAAGAAGGGGCCTCGCGGATTACAGGCAAAGGGTTGGGCCGATGCTTTTGAGGACATCGCTTCTCGGATGCGCGGGATTGCTCAAAAGAGCGGCCCCTCGTCCGTGGCAGCCTTGGGCTCCGCGCAGCATACCAACGAGGAAAACTATCTTTTGTGGCGTTGGATGAAGAAGATGGGGACCTCTCCCACGGTGTATCATCGGGCCGTTCCAAAAGGGGGTAGGCCGGGGTTTCATGGAGATGTCGATTGGGGGGAGTTCGAGGACAATCTCTTGATTCAAAAGGACAAGAATCCCAACACGCGTGGCGTGCAGGCCGTTGGATTTCACAAAGAGTTCACTCTGGATGGCGCGGGTTTGTTGCCAGCGATCGAGCGGGGAGAGATCAAGGCCCTCTATTGTTTAGGAGATCCGCTCCGTGATCTTCAGAATAAAGAGACTTTTCTTTCGGCTCTTTCGGCGATGGAGCGGTTGGAACTTTTGGTGGTTCAAGATGCTTACCCAAGTGACCTTGCAAGCCGCGCCACGTGGGTTTTGCCCGGTGTAACGTTTGCAGAGAAAGAGGGGACTTTTACAAACTTCCAAGGGAGAGTTCAGAGGATTCGGAAAGCCATTGAGCCTTTAGGAGAAGCCAAGGCAGATTGGGAGATTCTCTCAGAGTTTGTAAAGCGATTCGAGGGAGGGGAGTTCTCTTCGGCGGAAGGAATCTTTGAGGCGTTAGCTCAAGAAATCCCCGCGTTTCATGGGATGACGTATGAGATGATTGGCTCGAAGGGGGTCATGCTTCCCCTCACCCAAACCCTCTCCCCGCAAAGCGGGGAGAGGGCTAAGGGTGAGGGGTTCAACCCGTAGGATTCAACGATGGATTTTTTGATCGAAGTCATCAAAGTGTTCGTTGTGGCGATCATGCTTCTCAACATGGCGGCGATCCTTACGTGGGTCGAACGAAAAGAGTCGGCCCTTGTTCAGGATCGAGTGGGGCCGAATCGCGCCTCAATTTTTGGGATGAGCCTCATTGGACTTTTGCACCCTGTGGCCGATGCGATCAAGATGATCATGAAGGAAGATTTTGTCCCTCAGCATGCCAATCGGTTCTTGTTTAAGATCGCTCCAGCCTTAGCGGTCTTCCCCGTTTTCGTTGTTTTTGCAGTGATCCCCTTTGGGGATGTTCTGCAAATCGGAGAACGAGTGATCAAACTGCAGATCGCAGATCTCAATGTGGGGATTCTCTACATCTTTGCCTTGTCCTCGTTAGCGGTGTATGGCGTGATTATCGGAGGATGGGCTTCGAACAATAAATACTCATTGTTGGGAGGAATGCGCGCCGCTTCTCAGATGATCTCCTATGAGGTTTGTATGGGGGTCACTCTGGTGGGGCTCTTCATGATTTTTGGGACGGTGGAATTGGATGACCTCGTTCGATATCAAGGAGAGTTGATAGGAGGGTGGATCCCGAAGTGGGGAATCTTGGTCCAACCGATCTCCTTCTTCCTTTTTTTGGCCACAGCGATGGCCGAGAATAAGCGGATCCCTTTTGATCTTCCGGAAGGGGATAGCGAGATCGTCGCAGGTTATCATTTGGAGTACAGCGGCTTCCGTTTCGGGATGTTTTTTTTGGGGGAATATGCTGAGATCGTCGTGATCTCTGCGTTGGTGACAACCCTCTTCTTTGGAGGATGGCAGATCCCCTATCTTTATGGAAATGGATTCCATTTCCCTTGGGGGGCTGAACTCGCCATCGTTCCTTGGGCAGTCTCTCTCTTACAGGTGGGGTCGTTTTCTATTAAAGTTCTTTTCTTTTGTTGGCTGTTGGTGTTAACACGGTGGACGTTTCCCCGATTCCGATACGATCAGGTGATGAGAATGGGTTGGAAGATGATTCTGCCATTGGCGTTGGCCAATATTGTGGTTACCGGAATCGTTTTGTTAATTTTTAACTAATTATGGCGATCGTTGTTCAAAGAAAAGAAAGATTATCCCTGGCCGAAAGGCTCTACATCCCTATTTTGCTTGGGGGATTAGTGGTGACCACGCGCCGCTTTTTCCGGAATCTTTTTCACCCAGAAAATTTAGTCACGGTCCAATATCCGGAGGAGCGACGCCCCATCTCTCCCCAGCTTCGGTTTCGCCATCGTCTCACAAAACGAGAGGATGGGACCCCTCGCTGCGTGGCCTGCATGTGTTGTCCGACCGCCTGTCCGGCGAACTGTATCCATATCGAGCCCCAAGAGCATTCCGATCCAACGATTGAGAAACGCCCAGCTCGATTTGAGATCGATCTCTCGCGATGCGTTTTCTGCGGCCTCTGTGTGGAGGCTTGTCCTTGTGATGCCATTCGAATGGATACAGGAAAGTTGGGTTCGCCATCGTACCAGTTAAAGAACATGGTGGTGGACATCGATTTCTTGTTGAAGGGTTGACTGAGATGCAAATTGCGTTCTACATCGCTGCCTCTCTTTCGGTTCTCTCGGCGCTCGTCGTTATCAGCCGGCGCAATCCGATGCATAGCGCTTTAGGGTTGGCCCTTGTTCTCGTTAATGTCGCCGTGATCTTTGTGGTATTGGGGGGGCATTTCTTAGCCGCCATGCAGATCTTGATTTACGCCGGAGCGATCGTGGTCCTTTTTGTTTTTATTGTGATGCTTTTGAACCTTCCCGATTCGGCCCTTCCTCGAGAGAGAATCACTTCCACCAAGATTTTGAGTTTTGGATTGATTCTCTTCTTAGTTTGGAAACTGATTCAAGCCGCGGGGAGGCGCGTGGAAGATCTCCCTGTTTTGAACGATCCCAGTTTCGGAGAGGTTGAGCGGGTTGGAGAGCTTCTCTTTACCGACTCAGTGTTGCTTTTTGAATTGGTTTCCTTCCTTTTATTGGGAGCGATCGTGGGTATTATTGCGCTCGTCAAACGGAGGGTGGCATGACCGGATCGATCCCCCTTTCCCACATTTTGACTTTAAGCGCCGTTCTATTTGGGATCGGTGTCTGTGGATTTATGGTTCGGCGAAACGCCTTGATTGTTTTGATGTCCATTGAGCTGATGTTGAACGCAGCCAGTCTCTCATTTATGGGAGCCTCCCGTTTCCTTTTGGATATGAGTGGACATGTTTATGTTTTGATTATTATTACGGTGGCGGCGGCGGAGGCGGGGGTGGGATTGGCGATTGCGGTGTTGTTGCGTCGGGTGTTGGGGACGGTGAATGTGGATGAGGCAAAGGAGTTGAAAGGATAATTTTTCATCATGGAACCACAGATTGATTCATTATTGAGATGGATTTTGATTTGGCCTTTGGTGGGGTTTGGGGTGAATCTTTTCTTGGGGCGTCGCTTGCCGGAGAAAGGGGTGGGGGCGATGGGTGCGGGGATGATTGGGCTTTCGTTTGTTTTCGGGGCCATTACTTTTTTCCATCTCATCTCCTTGGAGCCTCACAGTCGTTTACTGGTGGATCGGCTCTATCATTGGATTGCAGCTGATTCATTTCGGTCCGATTTCTCGCTTCAGATCGATCCTCTTTCCATGGTAATGGTTTTGATCATCACCGGCGTAGGGTTCCTAATCCATCTTTACTCCGTGGGCTATATGCATGGCGACAAAGGGTTCAGCCGCTATTTTGCTTATCTGAATCTTTTCGTCTTTTTCATGCTTTTGCTCGTTATGGCGGATAATCTGCTCCTCCTCTTTGTGGGTTGGGAAGGGGTGGGGCTTTGCTCTTATTTATTGATCGGTTTTTGGTATGAGGAGAAAATCAATACGAACGCCGGGAATAAGGCTTTCATTGTGAATCGGATCGGCGATTTTGGGTTTTTGGTGGGGATCTTTCTCCTCTTTTGGTCGGTGGGTTCCGTGGGGCATTGGACTCTTCGGTTCACGGAACTTGAGAAATGGGTCCCTGCACTGGATCCCACGGTCATTACGGCAGCGGCTTTGCTTTTATTTGTGGGGGCTTGCGGGAAATCGGCGCAGATCCCTCTTTATGTCTGGCTCCCTGATGCGATGCAAGGGCCAACCCCCGTGAGCGCCTTGATTCATGCGGCCACCATGGTGACGGCCGGCGTTTATATGGTTACGCGTCTTCATTTCTTGTATCTCCTTTCTCCCTTGGCTCTTTCAGTCGTTGCTGGAGTTGGCGCTGCCACTGCTTTCTTTGCCGCAACGATCGGATTAGTCCAACGAGACATCAAACGAGTGTTAGCCTATTCCACGATCAGTCAGCTCGGTTATATGTTTTTAGCTTTAGGGGTAGGGGCTTTCTCGGCCGGGATTTTTCATCTTGTAACCCACGCTTTTTTTAAGGCGCTTCTCTTTTTAGGAGCCGGTTCTGTGATGCATGCCTTGGGTGGAAGAACCGATATGGCGCAGATGGGGGGGCTTCGGAAAAAACTTCCCTGGACTCATGGGACGATGCTTGTCGGAACAGTTGCCATTGCTGGGATCCCGCCACTGTCCGGTTTTATTAGCAAAGATGAGATTCTGTGGAACGCTTTTGCTTCTCCTTGGGGAAGTCCCCTTTTGTGGGGAATTGGGATTGTGACGGCAGGGCTTACAGCGCTTTACATGTTTCGTCTCCTTTTCCTGACTTTCTATGGAACTTTTCGAGGCGAGGCCGAGGTCTTGGCTCATGCTCATGAATCTCCGAAGATGATGACATTGCCTCTTGCGGCGCTTGCCCTATTGTCAGCCATTGCGGGCTTTTGGGGACTTCCCCACCTCTTCGATTTTGCTCATTGGGGGAATCAATTTCATCATTTTCTGGAACCGGTGGTAGGGGAGGGGCCTTCGATAGATCTGCCTCTTCTTTCTTTAGAGTGGACTTTGGTTTTTGTTTCAGTGGGAATTGCGGCAGCCGGATTGTTTCTTGCGCGTCATTTCTTTTTGGCGCGACCTGATGCGGCGCTGAAAATTCAAGAACGGTTCGCGAGGCTTCATCGGCTCCTTTGGAATAAATATTTTGTGGATGAAGTTTATAACAGATGGATGGTTCGACCTCTGGTCTCTCTTTCGGATCGATTTTTGTGGCGATTCTTTGATGCAAAGATTGTGGATGGAGCGGTGAATGGAGCGGGTTCTCTCGTTCGCTCTGTAGCTCAACGTCTTAGAGCGATGCAAACCGGGTTTGTGCAAAGTTACGCTTTCTCGATCTTATTGGGATTGGTTTTGATTTTGTTATACATTGGATTTGTCATTTAAGGAGTCATTGGCCTCGCGGGTCCTGTCACGGGGCTTCCCCCAGGCGTGCTCCACAGTCCGCGCGCCTGGGGGTCCCCCGCCCCATGCCACCCGCGAGGCCAAGGAAGAGAAACTATTGGTAGAGGTGGAAAAAGTTCACGGGAATGTTTTTATGAGCGAACGTCGCAAGATTTTTGGGGTACCCCTCTTGG
>JACQOV010000031.1 GCA_016202395.1 Deltaproteobacteria bacterium | reverse complement strand
TTCTTTGACCATCCCATACCGCTTCCCGCATAGGAATCTCCAAGATTGAGCCAGCAGGTTCCCATTTTTTTCAAAACCCTCCGTACTTCCCGAAAGACTTGAACGATTTTCTCGATGTACTCTTCTGGGGTTTTCTCTAATCCAATTTGCCCTTTAACACCATAGTCTCGGAGTCCCCAATAAGGGGGTGAAGTGACCACGCACTGGGTCGATTCTGTGGGAAGCGTTTTGAGTATTTCCATACAATCCCCCTCCAAAATCTGGTAAGGTTTTTTAATCATGAGTTGCTTTCGATGGAAGAGGCCGTTCTTCCGCTTCTTCTAAACACTCCTCACACATGGGTTCTTCGTGAGGGAAGAGTTCTTCTTTGAAACGTTCGTGCTTCTCACACCAATCGCTATGCTGCAACTGAAGTTCTGTTTTCATTTCCATTTTCATAGACATTCTCCTTTAAGGGGTAGAGGTTCCTTTTTCCGCAACTGGGAGTCCCCTGTATTTTCGTCCATTCTCACAATGAGGGCAGCGAAAAGCGAATCGATAGCGATATTGGGATTTTTCCGGATTCTTTTGCCAGGCTAATAGGTAGCCTTCTCCTGAACATGGAGAGCAATCCGTTTTCTCAATATTTTGTTTTGGGAGAGTGGCTAGGATATCGGAACGGATCTCCAGGATTTTTTTAAGAGAAGGAGTTCTATCACACTGCTCGATGGCTTCATCCACGATCTTTTTCAATACCTCTTTGGAGGTGGGATATTTGTCTCGCAGGATTGGAAACCATTGCTTGAGTTTTTTAGCAAATCGAACCTCTCCCCCCTTCGATTCTCGTTCGCTATCGAGGGCATCGTGGAGCCGTTCCATTTCATTGGCGAATAGGATCTCGTTCATGGAATGTTCCTCAGCTCTTCCAAGAGTTTCTCTCGACGAGAGTTTCGTGAGTCGTGATCATCGTATTTCCTCTCCAAGACTTTGAGGGCATTGTCTGGATTGGCAATGATCCAGTCATAGGATGCTCTCCACCCTCTTTCATTCTCTCCCCTACAGAAGCTGCTTGTTTCAATCTTTTGGAAAACCTCTCTCCATCCCTTTTCATCCCGTTCTCTGAGTCGGAGTTGTTCCTTTCTTTGGCGATTGGAGGAAACATAACGGACCGGGCTTAAGGATTTACAGATTTCATTCCAGAGAGAGGCGAGGGAGGAAAGTCCCATTGGACTTTCTCCCTCTTCTTCTCTTTCTTTATATTCTTTACATTCTTTAGTTGTTGTCGCTTGCTTGTCGTTTGTTTGTCGCTCGTTTGCCCGTGGGCTTGTCGTTTCCATTGTCGGTCTCAAAGAGGAGTTTTGATATTTGTCATAATTAACAAGAGTAAAAAGGGTAAATCGGCTTGTCGGCTGCTTTGTCAGTTCGCTTGTCGATTTTAGCTTGTCTACGACAGTCCGGGTCTGACGTAGGCTTAGATTCAAGCTTTGCGAGAGGTGTTGCCAACTGGAGACAAAGCTTCCTCTCGGGATTACGATCCCTTGCCACTTTTTATCAATGTGGTTAGCGAGTAGGATCATTTTTACAAAAGCTCCGACCAGGAGAGTATCGTGGAACCATTCCCATTGTTTTAACTTGCGCCAAAGTTTCACGTAGCCAGTTTTGAGCATCAGGTGGACCCCTCATGTGTAGCTTGCGAGCCAAACGATGGCTCTCCTTCCCGATTCCGTTTCTCGTCTCATCCCGGAATCCCTGATCCGGCCCTGTTTAACCAGGTCTCGAATTCGGGCACTCGCCGTTTGATGTCTCATCCGGCAGTTTTTTTCGATGTCCCAACAGGTGGCCCCATAGGATCCCTGGGATTGGATATAGTGTAAGGTTTTTAAGGCGAGGCTTTTTGCATAGGTACGCAGGGATTCCGCCGCTTCCTTGGATGTCTCCTGATGGGTATAGGAAGTGCTAAATAGCTCCTCCTGGTGGGATTGGATTTTCATGCTTTCCTCCGCTTCATGCCGTCGTGTTTTTTTGGGTTTGAGCTTTTTTAATTTCTTCCACCTGTTCCTTAAGTTTTCGAAGCCCCTCTTCCAGAAATTCGGTGTCCATTTCTCTGGCGGCTTCCCAGGAGGTGGTATTGAAGATCGATTTAAAGAGTTCGAGTCTCTGTTTTTTGGCCTCGGGGCCTTGGCCGGGGAAGGTAAGAAAGAGTTCGTTTTGGAGTTCTTCAATGGCAATATCTCGCCGTTTGTACCAGAGAGAGCGGTCGGTATTTCCATTCCCATCAAAGAGGGCCTCACTGGTTCGAGAGGTATCCACGGCCAGATGCTCTCCCCCGATGTTTAAAAACTGAATCACGGGGAGAAAGTCTTTGAATTTGGGATTGTTAAAGACTTTGCCATGGATGAGATCGGTTCGGTCTTTGAGGACATAGCACTTATGCGTCCAGCTTTTCTTCCCTTCCTCTTTGACCCGTTCCATCTCTAAGAGAAGGGAAGGTTCATAGCCGAGTTCCGTTTCGACCTTCATTTTGGTTCCGGTTTTGGTGAGTTCCATTTTGCCATCGTCATTGCGAAAGTAGTCGTACTCATAGCCCGCTCGGCCACACATGAGGATATGGACTTGGGAGTTCAGGTAGAGGTCGGTAAACTCTCCCCATTCTTGTTTTAGGATTCCCCAATCTCCAAAGGTCAAGCGACTGCGTTTCATCTTTCGGGTGTAGCTATGGGTCAAATCTCTCCAGATATGGGAGATCGAGTCGATGATTAAGACGGAACAGTCTTTTTGAGCTTCATCGACGATTTTTAGAAGATCCGAGAAGGCCCTTGTTTTAGCCACGACGAGTGGAACTCCCTCTTTTTCAAATCGAGGGATTAAATAATCGGAGCCGGTTTCCGTATCCATGAAGGCCACCGGCTTTCCGTTGGCATGGAGTTTGGCAAGCCCTAGGGCGATTTCTCCTGCGGTATAGGTTTTGCCTGAGCCTGCAAAGCCAAAGAGACCAGCTTTAAGATAGGCCTGCTGGTTCACCGCTTTTTTAAGCAACTTTCCTTCGCTGGGATCGTTATTGTTTTGGGTCATCATTTTTCCTTTCCATGGGTTCGGGGGGACTCCTCCCAGGTGATTTCGATTTTTGTGGAGGGCTGCGAAAAAGCTTTCTCTTGGTGGTAGTCGACCTCAATCCAGTCCGGCGTATCATCGACAATGAGGTTTAAATGCTTGAGAGCATCGAGGAGGGGTTTGCAGCCCCCCACAAAATTATCGTAATCTAAGAATCGTTTGCGATAGCTTCGAATTCGGATTTGAGCCGGCCTGGGGTGTGGCACTACTTTGCGGCCCTGAAGCCCTTCATAATGGATCGCTTTTTCCCACTCTTTTCTTTCTCGCAGACGCTGTGACCAGTGCATCTTATCGAGCCCATTGCGACTGAGGATGGGTCGATGAAGGGTCATCTCTAGGCGCTCCTCATTTTCAATATTTGAATCGATTTTCGTCATAAAATATTTGGTAATAGTCTTGTTTTTCACTTTCCCAGATAATTTTTGGGGGAAGATTAAAGACGCACATCCGTTGCCAATTCCAGAGCATCCGGCCCACCACACCGGTGCCACGTTCAAAGGGATAAATTTTCTGAAAATGGATGTGACAGGATTCACAGAGGCGGTCTTTATCTTCGATCCTTCGATCTCGAATCTCTCCGATGACGTTCAGCCATAGATTTAAGCAGAGGGGGACGGCTTCCCAAGGGACAAAGCTGCCATATTCCCTCTTTTTGACTTCTTGGGTTCGGAACTTTCCAGCCGCTTCGATATCCCAGTTTCTCATCAATAAGCGATGCGTTTCGAGAACGATGAACTCCGTCATGTTTCTCTGTCTGCGTAGGAAATCCCAGGCGTGCATACTTCCACGCATCCCCTGAGGGCCCCATCCTTCGATCCGGTTGCTTTGTTCGAGGAACGTGCGAATCTCGAAATTCATAGGTGATGCCTCTTGGAACCCATTGGAGAGTTTTTGCCGCTCTAGCCTGGCTCTCAGAAGGCAGACTTCTCCTGTTCAGTTCCGACGAACCTTTTTAGGGACCCCCACCGTGTTGTGCTGTGTTGATGACGGGGAGTTTTTATAAGAGGCAAGCTCTTATAGAAAACCTAGCCCATGATCTAAGTTTAAAGGGTGGAAAGTGCGATTCAAGAGGAGGAAATAAATTTCCGCGAGAAATCGTTCCATGAGACTCCTGTATCAAAACTGTTAAGCCAATTGTAACAGAATTGATACACAGACATTTCGACATGGATTCGATAGGTTAAATCAGAATTCTGCAATCCATGCTGAAAAGAGATGTAACAGAGTTGATATTGAGATTGGCTTGCGAGATCTCGAGAGGAGGGGAGGCCCCCATAGGTTGTGTTCCAAAAAGAGCCAGCACAATTAAAAATATATGCTTCTACGGTTAGCTCAGCACGACCAGATTTTGTAGAGGGAGCGGCGCTTTCCGCGTAGAAATTCCAAGCAAGGTCTGGAAGGCGGCCATCGGTGTGTTACGTCGGTTGAATCGGAAAACGAACTCACGACGAACGGTCAAGCCACAGGCTATTGCCCCTTGCATGAGGACAAAAATCCCAGTTTCTCTTGCAATGTTGAGTTAGGGGTTTGGATGTGTCATGGCTGCGAAGCGAAGGGGAATGTTTTTCAACTGACGAAGCTACTGGGTGTAGGGGTGCAAGATCCCCTCCCAAATCGATGCGCGACTGCATCATCACCAATAAAACCTAATTTTAACAACCATTTAGAACAGGCGTCGCTCGATGCATCAGGATGCACCTTCCCTATACGGAGATCCGCAGTCCAGCTTTGAGGCCTTCGATCCTTCGGATGACAGAAGCCTATCAGGAATGGAGGCAGATGGGGGGAGATCCCTCTTTTACGGTCACCGAAGCCGATCGGAAATATATTGGGGAGCGACTCCGATTCCGATTGGTTCATTTGACAGAGAAGATACCGATTCATCCTCCTGGAGGAGAGCGGTATGAGATCCCCTTTGGGGGTGGATTCGTGCCGAAGTGGGATGTGATTGAGTTCAACATGGCCTCCGTGGATACGGCGTTAGAATTGCTCTTTCAGAAAGTGGGGGCTCCTTTGAACCCCGAAGGGGAGGGCCGAGTGGTTGTGGGGGAGATGGAAAAAGTGACCGCTCACGAGTTAGTCCATGTCTTTCAACGCCTTCGGTTTCCTACGGTGGAGGCTTATTATCAGGAATATGGCCGATTAAAACGGATCGTGGTTCAACAAGTGGGATGGGAGAGGGCGGAATATCTTCATCCCATGGAGAAGGAGGCCTACGGCTTCGTTCGTTTTTATTTTTACCATCAATATGGGATAGAGTTGCCTGCTCTTCCTGTGGAAGATCCTGGCATTCCTCCCTGATCCCGATAGGGATGGGGAGGTTGGCTTAGGAAGCATTCAAAACAAAAAGTAAAAAAATGATTGACAGTGTGTCCATGAGCTGGTAACTTCAGGCTAGAATGTAGGGAGTGTTTGGGAGAACCCGCGAGAAGTGCGGGTTTTTTTAAGTTTAGACACCCTTTTTAGGAGAACAGAAAAGGCGGTTTTTGTCGCAAGGCAGGCCGCCTTTTTTATTGGGTTTTGTATCGATGTCATTAGAGATTTGAGGGAGAGAAGGTTGTGGCACGAGTGCGGCGGGGAGATCTTTGGGCGTTAGGGGAGCATCGGCTGCTCTGTGGGGATGCGACTCAGAAGGGGGATGTGGAAAGGCTTTTACAGAAGGAAAAGCCTCTCTTGATGGTGACCGATCCTCCTTACGGGGTTCACTATGATCCTCGTTGGCGAGATGTATTACACCAAAAGAAACGGGGAAGCTTATTCAAAGATGACCGCATCGATTGGACCGAGGCTTTTACGTATTTCCCCGGGAATATTTGTTATGTATGGCATGCAGCTTTTTATTCCCATCGCGTGGCAGAGCATTTGGAGGGATGCGGTTTTAAGCTCGTCAATCCGATTATTTGGGTCAAGCATAATTTTGCTTTGAGCCGAGGCGATTATCATTGGCAGCATGAGGTGTGTTGGTATGCGGTAAGGAAAGGGGAAAAACATCGCTGGCAGGGGGCAAGAGATCAATCCACGGTGTGGAAGATTGCGACTTTGAATCATCCGGGTTTTCGAGCGAGCGAAGGGTGGTGGAATCATCGGGCTCAGAAGCCTTTGGAATGTATGGTGCGACCTATTCGGAATAACAGTGAGGAGGGGGAGATGATTTATGATCCCTTTGGGGGGACAGGGACAACGCTCATAGCCTGTGAGCAATGGAGGCGACGTTGTTACATGATGGAGATCGAGCCGAATTATTGTGAGGTGATTTTGAAGCGTTGGGAGAAAGAGAGTGGGAGAAAATCAAAAAAGATTCGTGGCTAGACATCGAGGAGTTGCATGTCCTTAGAGATTCGCTTTGAGCATGATTTTGGGAAGATCCCCGTATTTTTAGATCGCCTCAAAGCCAGAGCGGTGCTGCGATCGGTAAAGAGATCTCTCAACCGCACGATTGAAGGAGTGCGCACCCAAGCCAATGTTCAGGTTCGACAAGAGCGCAAGCTTAAAGCCTCCGAGATTAATCAGAATTATTTTCGAGTGGATAGAGCAAGAAGTTATTCTCTTCAAGGGATGGAGGCCCTACTCTCGGTTTCTACAAAACCTATTCCCTTACTTCCATTTGTCTTGGGCTCTCAAGAGCCAGCCATTCAGAAAGGGATTGCGATCCGAGAGCGCAAACCTTTGAGAGCGGAGATTCAGCCTGGAAGGAGACAGCAATTACCCCATGCTTTTATTGCTCGTGTGCGGTCCAAACAAGTCTTTCGTCGAAAAGATCCTGGCCGATCTCCTTTGATGAAGCAAAGTATTCCACCCCTGACGACTCTTTTTCAAAGGAAAGAGTTTTTATCTCCTTTAGAGCGCTATGCGAGAGAACGATATGGGAAAGAATTTTCCTCTAACTTTAATTTTGAATTATCAAAATGGGGGATATCCTGACTCAACGAAAAGTTAGAAAATGTTTTATTTTCAAAAGGTTAGGGTCCTTCCTCATGGTTTTTTGAAAGCGGGCGGCGAGCCTGCAAAAAAAACCTAGTCATAGAGACTTCTGGGGGGTAGTGGATTAGGAAATGACTTCATCCAAGGAGAAAGAAAAGGGTGGGATGAGTCGCACCGCTTATGCCCGGCATCGAGGGGTGAGGCTTCGAGCGGTGCAAAAGGCCATAGAAAGTGGGAGGATTTCCACGGTCACGGATTCTAAAGGGAATCTGCGGATGGATCCCGAGGTGGCCGATCGAGAATGGGAGGAAAATACCGATCCGGCTTTACAGAGGGAGCCTCCGATCGAAGGGGAATCTCTCCAGAGCTATCGGCAGGCTAAGGCGATGCGGGAGAAGTACGAGGCGAAGCTCGCTAAGCTCGAATACGAGATTAAGTGTGGCAAATACGTGGCTGTGGATCAGGTCAGGACAGAGGCTTTTGAGGTGGGGAGAAAGGTGAGAGAGGCCTTGCTCAATCTCCCTAAACGATTATCAGAGGAGCTTGCAGCCGAGGGCGATTCTCACAAAGTCTTTGAGCGATTGAATACGGAGATTCACAAGGCTTTAGAGGAGCTATCTCATGGAAGGGAATAGTATCTCTGAGATCAACCTCTCTCCCATTTACACCCAAGCTTTATGGGCCGGTTTGAAGCCGGACCCTCTACTTTCTGTTTCGGAGTGGGCCGATCAGTATCGCAAACTCTCGCCCAAAGCCTCTGCGGAGCCTGGGCCTTGGAGGACGTCTCGGACTCCGTATCTCAAAGAGATTATGGATGCTTTATCTTCCTCCTCTCCCGTTCAAGAAGTCGTTTTCATGAAAGGCTCTCAGGTGGGAGGAACCGAGTGTGGCAATAACTGGCTCGGCTATGTGATTGATTGTTCTCCGGGCCCCATGCTCATGGTCCAGCCTACGGTAGAACTCGCCAAGCGGAATAGCAAGCAACGCATTGAGCCTCTGATCCAAGAGTCTCCAAGACTTAAGACAAAAGTAAGACCTCCCAAGAGTCGAGATAGTGGGAATACCATTTTAAGCAAGGAGTTTATCGGGGGGACTTTAATCCTGACGGGAGCGAACTCCTCCGTGGGACTGCGCTCGATGCCGGTCAAACACTTGTTCTTGGATGAGGTGGATGCCTATCCTGGGGATGTGGATGGGGAGGGGGATCCGGTAGTTTTAGCGAAAGCCCGGACCCGTACTTTTTCACGGCGCAAGATATTACAGGTCTCGACCCCTACGATTCAGAATCGTTCCCGAATAGAGGCCTCCTACCTCGAGAGTGACCAGAGGAAGTATTATCTGCCTTGTCCTCATTGCAAGGGGTATCAAACGTTAAAGTGGGCTCAAATAAAGTGGTCTAAAGGGAAACCTTTTGAAGCGGTTTATCACTGTGACCTCTGTCGAGAGCCCATTGAGGAACGATTCAAAAGCTGGATGCTCGAGCAAGGAGAGTGGAGAGCCGAAAACCCTCCCTCCTTAGCTTCCAATACTTCTACTCCCCACAAAGTCGGATTTCATCTTTCCGCTCTCTATAGCCCTGTAGGATGGTTTTCCTGGGGAGAGGCCGCATCGCTGTGGGAAGAGAGTCAAAACAACCCGGAGAAGCTCCGGGTGTTTATCAACACGGTTCTGGGGGAGACTTGGAAAGACAAAGGGGAGGCCCCCGATTGGAAGAGGCTCTATGAGAGGCGAGAGGAGTACCCCTTCAATACGGTTCCTAAACAAGGTCTTTTCCTTACAGCCGGAGTCGATGTGCAGAGGGATCGAATCGAGTGTGAGATTGTCGCATGGGGAAGAAAGAAGAGATCCTGGTCGGTGGATTATCGGGTTCTACCTGGGGATACCTCCAGCACAGAGGTTTGGGATCGGTTAGAGCAAGTATTAAATGAGACATTTTTACACACCTGCGGTCTTTCTCTCCCCATCCGGATGATGGCGGTCGATAGTGGGTTCAATACTCAGCAGGTTTACTCCTGGTGTCGGAAGTTTCCCATTCAACGGGTGATGGCGATCAAAGGGTATGCGGAGAGGAGCTTGACGGTCGGGCAGCCCAAAGCCACAGAGGTCACCTTTCAGGGGAAGAGATACCGAAGAGGGCTTAAGGTGTGGCCGATCGGGACCTCGGTGATCAAGTCGGAGTTGTATGGATTCCTTCGACAATCGGGTCCTGGGGAAGGAGAGGAGGAGCCGTATGGCTTCTGTCATTTTCCTCAGTATGGAGAGGAGTTTTTTAAACAGCTCACCAGTGAGGAGCTGATGGTAAAAATCGTGAAAGGGTACCGACGTTATGAATGGCAGAAGAGGTATGAACGAAACGAGGCATTAGACTGTCGGGTGTATGCCCGAGCGGCCGCGGTGGTCTGTGGGATGGATCGATGGGAAGAGGCGCAGTGGGAGAGATTGGAGAAGGAGTTGGGGATAAAAGTTCCTGTACCGAATCCGTCGATAGCTCCAACATCCGTTTTGCCAAAACCTAAAGTATCACCCGTCCCCCGGAGAAAAAGCACTTTTTGGAATTGAAGAGAGGAGAAAGAGATGGCTTTTACACAAGATCAGCTCGATAGTTTGGAACAGGCAATTGCCGATGGAACACTCGCAGTCAAATATCAAGATAAGATGATCACGTATCGGAGTTTTGAGGAGATGATTCGGATTCGGGATTTGATGAGGCAATCGTTGGGAGTGGCCTCCAAGACGGTCCGAGTGAAAGCGAGCTTCTCGAAAGGGCTATGGGACGAGGATGAAAGTGAATAAATTAGCCAATCGATTGGATCAATTCTTGGGCTATTTTTCACCCGCTTTGAAAGTCAGGAGGATGAGGTATCGCTATGCCGCGCAACTCCTTGAAGAGCCCTTGCGTTCTTCTGCTTCCATTTCTTCTTGGCGTCGCAAATACGAAGGAGCCTCCACCAGTCGGAGAACCGAAGGGTGGCTGACCCCCGATTCTTCCGCCAATACCGAGATTACCTCGGCCCTCTCTCGTCTACGAGCCCGTTCTCGAGATTTGGTGCGCAATAACGGTTATGCCGCTCGTGCCATTCAGGTGATTCACAATAATGTGGTGGGGGCTGGAATATTAGGTCAAGTCAAAGCCACCAGCTCGGCTCGAGAGCGAGACTATGACCGATTATGGAAGGAGTGGAGTGAAACCCCTCAAGTCGACTTTGAAGGGATGCAAACTCTCTCAGGCCTCGAGCGATTGGTGATGCGAACGATTGCCGAATCCGGAGAGTGTTTTATACGGAAACGTCCTTCTCGATCCTCCGAAAACCTCATCATTCCTTTACAGGTCCAAATCTTGGAAGGAGACTTTGTCGATTCCACGCTGTATCGAGAGGGGAATAATGGCCACAAGATTATTCAAGGCATAGAATTTGACAGCAAGGGTAGGAGAATTGCTTATCACCTCTTTGAAGAGCACCCGGGAGATAGGGGATGGGGAAGGTCCATTACTCTCAAGGCGAATCGGATTCCCGCCCGTGATATTCTGCATCTCTATCGAATCGATCGAGCCGGTCAGATCCGAGGGGTTCCGTGGATGGCTCCGTGTATGATCCGGCTGAGGGATTTTGATGAGTATGAGGATGCCCAACTCGTAAGACAAAAGATAGCGGCTTGTTTTACGGCCTTTGTCCAAGACCTCGAATCTCAACCCGAGCCCTTAACCGACAGTGACAACGAAAAGCTCGGAGAGAAGGTCGAGCCTGCGATGATTGAGTTTTTGCCTCCGGGCAAGACTGTGACCTTTGCCAATCCTCCGGGAGTGGAGGGGTATAAAGAATACACCAGTGTCACCCTGCATGCGATTGCCGCAGGACTTGGGATTCCTTATGAGTGCCTCACAGGGGATTATAGTGAGGTGAATTTCTCCAGCGCTCGGATGGGGTGGCTTGAGTTTATGCGGAACATTGAGGAATGGAGATGGCTTCTTTTAATCCCCCGCTTTTTAGATCCTGTTTTTGATTGGTTTCTCCAAGCTTCTGAGCTTCAGGGAAGGAACTCTCATGGAGTCGAAGTGGTATGGACTCCTCCGAAGAGAGAGATGATTGATCCGACCAAAGAGATCCCCGCTCTGATTCAAGCGATTCGGGCAGGCATCTTAACCTTAAGTGAAGTGATCAAGATGTATGGCTATGATCCCTTGGATCATCTGGAGCAGATGAGAAAGGACAATGAAACTTTAGATAAGCTGGGTTTAGTTTTGGATAGTGATCCTCGCAAAGTGAGTAGCAATGGGAATTTGCAATCCACCTCGTTGAAGAGTCCAGAGCAGGAGGGGAAGCATGAGTCCGAAGGTGACGATTGACACGTGGGGGAAGATCCGGGAGTTTATTCCGACTCGTCCTTCGATCCGTTCTCTTCAGAAGAATTGGAAGAGATGGCATGTTCCGGTTCGAAGGAGTGTGACGGGGAAGCGGTATTGTTATGTGGAAGAGCTATCCCAATGGGTCGAGCGATGGGAGAAGGTTCATGGCGTCAACAACAAGGGGGGTAGCTGAAGTTTATTTTCGATGGGATAGAGGGGTATTTTTCCTCTTTTAGACATACCGAAACCTTGACTTTCAAATAGCGATCTGACATTTACTTGGACTATAAGCGATATCCATGAGCATTACTTCTTCAAAGGTTTCTGTCTTTCAGTTTCTTTGTTCATCAGATCAAGGAGTTTTCATGAAATTTATACGAGGAATCCCAGCATTTATTCTTATATTTTGCCCTTTGATATCGGTTGCGGCGGGTTGGCCCAGCGATCCTAGTGTCAATGTGCCGATCTCCATGGCTCCCAATGTTCAATGGATTCCAAAACTCGTGAGCGACGGTGCGGGAGGAGCGATTATTACATGGTGGGATGAGCGCGCCGATAATGGAGATATTTACGCCCAACGCATTGATGGGCATGGGGATGTTTTGTGGACTACAGAGGGATTACCTATCTCTGCAACAGTAGGAGATCAAAGGGTACCTGAAATTGTAAGTGATGGTGTGGGCGGAGCGATCATCACCTGGTACTCCTACCAAGAGGATTTCGATGAGTCGGACGTTTATGCTCAGAGAGTAGATTCCAATGGAAAAATTCTTTGGACGACCGATGGCATCCCTATTTCTGTGGCAATAGGGGCACAATATGAACCTCGTCTTGTTTCAGATCGAGCTGGGGGAGCTATTATTGTTTGGGAGGATCAACGGAATAGCTCTTATGCCGATATCTACGCTCAAAGAATCGATGGAAATGGTAATCTTCTCTGGACCCGTGACGGAATTCCGATTTGTACGGCTGCGAGAAGTCAAGGCCAGCTTGATCTGATTGCGGACGATTCGGGGGGTGCTATTGTGGTATGGACAGATTATCGCAGTGGTGTGAACCCTGACCTTTACGCTCAGCGGATCGATGCCAGCGGAAATATGTTTTGGGCAATGGATGGCGTACCCATTGCTACGGATCCGGGTTCGGATTATGAATCTCAGCTCATCCATGATGGTGCCGGGGGTGCGATTGTTGTTTGGTCTTTTTATCCTATCAATGTAACGGGGGCTGAAATTTACGCTCAGCGGATAAACAGTGATGGAGTTGCTCTCTGGGCGACGAATGGGATTCCCATCTACGCAGGGCAATACGATCAAGGGGATCCGAAACTGGTCAGTGATGGGTTGGGGGGAGCGATTGTTGTGTGGCATGATCCGCGGTCAAGCGGTTGGAGTATTTTTTCTCAACGGGTGGATGGGGAGGGTCATCTGCTTTGGGCTGCTGGGGGAATCAATATTTCAAGCTTACAGGGGGATCAGGTGTGGCCCGATTTAATGAGTGATGGGAATGGGGGAGCCATCATTGCCTACCGAGAAGAGGGGGAAGACGGAGGGGACATTTATGCTCAACGCATCGATAGTAACGGAACCTTATTATGGGGAAGTTCGGGTCTTCCGGTTTCCAGAGCTATTGGTTTTCAAGATAGGGTCCAACTGGTTAGTGACGATAAAGGGGGTGCGATTGTTGTTTGGGAAGATCCTCGCAATGGTACGGATGGCAGGGATGACGATATCTACGCGCAAAACGTCAATTCTGATGGCACTTTGGGAAGCACTTCTTTCTGCGATCACTCTCCAAGGCTTCCGATGTCTTTTGTTTCTGATCTCTCGGAAGATAGGTCCTTTCCTTCGCTTTTCCATTGGGATACTCGAAGGAGGTCACAGTCGTCTCAAGGACATCTTATCGAAATCCTTGAGAGATTGAAAAAGAGATTTGGTGAGGGCATCCGAGTCTCATGGAACACGCTCCATCAGAGCCCCCGTTCTGTATTCAATTCTAGCGGATACTTGAGTTCGCCCAGTGAAGATTCTCCTTCCGATGTTGCTTTTCGTTTTCTGAAACAAAATGAAGATATTTTTGGAATTTCTCCGAAAGACTTATCGTCCTGGGAAGTGGCCAGTGAATACCAAACCTCCCATAATGGGGTGGTTCACTTGACTTTGAAACAATCCTATCAAGAAATCCCCGTTTTCCAGGGGCAGATTCAATTTCATATCGATCCTCAGGGTAGAATTATCACTCTAGGCGGAGAGTACTACCCAAGGATCTCTGTTTCTACGACCCCTCACATTTCTCCTGCAGAGGCGCTCATTGAAGTGATACAGGAGGTCACCCCCGGTATTTATTTTGAGCCTCAAATTTTCTCGGAGTCTTCAGACTCCACGCATCGTACCGTTTTTCGGAAAGGGATTTTTCAAACGGATGCCTATCATAGTGCAAGTCTTGTAATCTTCCCGATGCTTAAGAAGTTTCGATTAGCTTGGGAGGTTCGTTTTCACAGGAATGATCGGGAAAGATACTATTCTATCGTGGATGCTCTCACCGGAGAGATCCTTTATCAGACGAATCTTGTTCAATCCACTCAACCCCAAGGGCTCGTTTTTGAGGAAGATCCTGACGACGGATCTCAGGTTCTCCAACCGTTTATTGGAGATCCCGCGGCCTCCCCCAAGGGGTGGCTTTATCAGGAGGATGGGATTTATCAAACCCTGGGAGGAAACAATACCTGTACTCAAGAGGATAGGGATGCTAATGACGTCTCTGGTTATAGTCCCAGTTCTTCAGAAGGACATTTTGAATACGCTTTTCAGAACTCTTACGAAACGAGCGGTGGAACGGATGTGAATACGGATCTCGATGCAGCCCTCACCAATCTTTTCTACCAGGTTAATTTTATTCACGATTATTACTACGATTTAGGGTTTGACGAGGCTGCAGGAAATTTCCAGAGAGACAATTTTGAGAGGGGGGGGCTTGATAACGACGAGGTGTCTGCGGACGCCCAAGATGGATGGGGCACAGGGGCAGAGCTTTTGTGTCAGGATACTCAAGGCAATCCGATTCTTTGTCGCGATAACGCCAACTTCTACACCCCTGCCGATGGCTATGATTCCACCCAAGGAAAACCGAGGATGCAGATGTATTTATTTGATGGATTTCGGCACGTCGATGGAGACTTTGATGGAAAAGTAATTCTCCATGAGTACACCCATGGGGTTTCCACGAGGTTGGTTGGAGGACCGAGCGAAGTGCTGGGTCTTTTTGGAGTACAAAGTGGAGCAATGGGAGAAGGATGGTCGGACTGGTTTGCAGCGAGCCTTTATGACGATCCTATCATTGGAGAGTACGTCTCGGGAAATAGCTCCAAAGGAATTCGAAGATACGCTTTGGATCGGAATCCTTTGACGTATGGG
>JACQOV010000032.1 GCA_016202395.1 Deltaproteobacteria bacterium | reverse complement strand
TACGTATTGTATAAAAACGAGTAAAGAGAGTAAGGTTCCCCCCACGTACAATACTTAACATTAAGACCCTGTAATCTTTTATCTACTAATGAATAGGTACAGACGATGCTCAGAAAATCAGGGAGTTGTGAAATATCATAATATTTTAAAGAAGCTCCATTCGCAAAAATAAAACATGTTTCGCCAGCATGCATGTTTTTCAATTCCTTATTTTTTAATACTCGTCCTTTATGTAATCGCCAAAAGCTCGTAAGCATTTCTTTTATAAATTTTTTCATTTTTCACCACGATCCATAGAATTGCTTTAAACTCTCTTTGACACCCATCAAATCAGCTGCATCACACGAAATGCCAACTTGCTTCAGTCTCTCTGGTATTTCCTCAAAGGGGAACTCGTTCCTCGACAATCCTAACATATGTTTTAGTGGGTATTTAACCTTTTTGGGAAGATTAGCCGCAATAACGTAAGCACATTTACGAAACGGTGCTATGATTTTCGACACGCGCGTTTTGCCAGCCTCAGCCCTATTCACAAGTATGTCGATGGCCTTTCTTAATCCATGGTCCAGTGATGCTTGGTCAGTTCCAGGCGTAACAGACAAGACGCTCTTCTTGATAATGTCGAACATCTCACTGATCTCGGCGGCATTTCGCTGTTCTCGATACCAGTGCTCAAAGTGGTAGTCTCTGTTCCATCCCTTAAATGATGTTGGGTGATTCTCACCGCTTCTAAACCACGAAAGAACGTCAATGACTCTTGATTTGCCTTGGTAGGAACTAAATAATTCAAAAAGATGCTCCGTGACATAACAACAAGAAAACACCTTCTCCGTAACAAGTCTAATACAGTTGACCCATGGGTCACGCCGCACGACCCCGTAGATAGTCAACGCATGCAGGGTCGCCATTTTAGCTTCCATCCTCTCCTGAGCGGACTCCTGTAGAATTGATGGCCAACTCATGTACCGATGACTGACGGTAAGGCGTCGTTTTGTTGCCCAGAAGTTTAGGCATCGGCCAACACAGGCGATGACATCTTCCCTCGATTCCAGTTCATCGATGCAGCGCTGCAAACCGTTGGGGAGAAAAAACTCATCATCGGCAAGCAAAGCAACATATTCAGTATCGAGTAACTGCGTCGCTGCCCTCAAACGCTCTTCTAAAGAGATGGGCATCCACATGTAGCGAACATTGTCAGCCACCCCCGCCAGGTGTTCTTGGGGAATAGGTTGGCTACTTCCATCTATCATTATGACATGGGCACCTTTTCCCGACCAAAATCGCATACTTCGTAGAGCAAAACGCTGTCGGTTATAAGTCGGTGTCACCAAGGAAAGACTCGACAAGCTGGACATACAACTCCTCCTTATCTTCAGACATGATTGAGCTAAGTGCAATCACTGCGAACATGCAGGGTGACGCATAAACGCAAGAACCCTTTCAACATCCGGAAGGAAGCGGTCTTCGGTAGCACCATAGTCAGTATCGGCACAGCCGCGCCTGCAGAACGACAACACTTTGACGTTAATGCCGCGCGCACAGAGTTCAGTGACCAACCTGTCGCCGAATTTAGTCACTGTCTTCGAGTCATCGACAAGCACCAGTTTCCGCGTACGCCTGCACGACTCCACGAGCGCCCCCATATCCATTCTCGGAACGAAGTTCATGTGGAACACGTCGCTCTGCATGCCGGCACCACGCAGGTGAGTGTCCATCTCCAGCGAATCACGCAATGAAAAGTTGAAGCTCACAATCGTGGCGTCGTTTCCTGATCGATATCGAAACAAACCCCGGTCCTCGTCGCAGGTTTCGACGGGCACGTCGAGCACCGGAGCACCGAAGAGACGTTGACTAAGGCACATCATACGAAACCCAGGGGCGACGAAATGCTTCTGCACCACTCGCGATGCATCCCCGGCGCCATTCAGGCAGAAGACCGGAACATTGGCGATCGACGCGAAATCGCCAGCGCCGTTGAAGCTTGACTGCGGGCCCTGATAGCCCTGGTCGCAGACGATCACGAATACCGTGAAACTTCCCAGCGTGTTGCGTTGACGGAAAGCGCGGATGGAGTTGAAGGTATTGGCGAATTGATCGAGGCCGAGCAGCATGAAGTCGAGTTGTTTGACAAAGAGGCCCGCGTTGCCGCCGTCGAGCATTATCCCAAAACCAATGCCACAGTGAGTGAGCTCGCAGTCGCCCACGTTCTGGATGCGCCCCGCCGGGTTCACCTTCAGACCTCGCGCCAGTCCACTGATGCGCGAGCCGCGATCGATGTTCTCGCCGTAGAGGAACACAGGGCCGCAGTGTTCGGTCACCTCGTTGACTTGCCCGATGATCTGTCCGATGTAGGTAGGATTAGCCAACGTGATTCACTTTCATGATATGTTCCGCAAGCCGGTTAAATTCGGCTGCACCGAGTACCTCGTGAAGCTGAAATAGAGGATCTTTCATGTCGTGGCCCACCAACAGTCCATCTTCAAGCACGATGCGCATGGGGTCATCCGCCCAGCCCGGGGTTGGGCCGGCATGCTGATTGAAGGTCGTGATCTCAAGTTCGACCAATGCTGGATGGCCGTCCGACGCCATGGCTCTGGCTGCCTTGAGCGCTACCTTCACGTCGTAGAGTGCCGCGCCAGACGTGTGCTGGTAAATCACGCTGAGGCCTCTACATACCAGCGAAAGATCAATGGGGTACCGTCGCTCCTCGATCGTCGACGACATAGAGCAGTTGTTGTTCTCGACGACGACCACGAGGCCGAGCTTGTGGCTGCGCGCGAAGATGAGTGTCTCCCAAAATGCGCCTTCTTCCATCGCGCCGTCGCCCATGACCACGAATACGATTCCGGCGCGCTGAAGAAATTTTCGGTTTAGAGCAATGCCAGCCGCCACCGCGAGGTTGTTACCGAGAATGCTCGATGAGTAAACGATGCCAGTGTTGTCGACAGCGAGGTTCATGGATGCCATCTGCGCCATACCGTTAGGTCGCTCCTCCAGCTGATAATGGGTCAACACGGTCTTGAGTGACTTCGAGCGAGCCAAGTTGTACGCACCATTGCGATGAGAGAGACAGAGCACATCCTCGGGCTGCATAGTCAGGTCCATCCCAACCGCGGCGGCCTCGTGCCCGAACGCGAGATGGATTGGAATCTTGAACCGCTTGGCCTTGAGCATCTCGTTCAGTTGATGCTGCGAGTGCCTCAACCGGATCAAGGCGATCGCTTCAGTCTCGGAAAATGAGTTCATTACGATTTTCCCTCATAGCGAGGCCCATCAAAAAATCGCTTGAGGTCTGCCAGACCTGCGGACAGGTCGAACTTCGGCTGCCAGTCGAGCTCGGTGCGAGCTTTGGCGTTGTCCGGATTGCGGATGCTCGGCTGGCTTGGATTTGTCTCGACGATCTTGACGTGCCGTTTCCACAGCTTCGCGCTCGTATCGATGATGTCGCCCAGACTAATCGGCGCGTTGCCGCTCAAATTGAAGATTTCGAACCCTAAGCGCCTGCGGCTCGCCAAAATTCCCGAGACAATGTCATCGACATGAATGAAACGACGTGCGGTCTTGGACGAGCCGATCTTGATTTCGTCCTGCGTGCGCGCGGCGTTGAAGAGATTTTCCACCGCTGACCAGTTCGACGGGCGTGGCCCGTACACAATACCGAAGCGCAAAACAGTAACCGCTGGCAACGCACACCCGATACGTAAGCACTGCTCGCCGACGATCTTCGTCAGGGCATATTCCGACTTCATCATTGTTACATCGATGGGGCGGTCCTCGACCTGCACTTCGTCGTTACGCACGTCGCCATAGACCCATTCGCTAGACGCAAAAATGAGTTGGGCCGAATTTCGCTTTTTTGCAGCAGCCGCCACATTGAGCGTACCTGTGACATTGATGTCAAAAGCACCCCGCGGGTCGGTTCGGCAATCCGAATCACGAGATATTGCTGCGAGATGCACGACAGTCGCACCTTCGGGAATCAGGTCGGATATCCCCGGGTCGCGGATGTCTGCTTGCCGTGAACCGCCGCCTGCGGGCGCCGCACTGTCAATACCGACCGCATGGATGCCATGCAACCGACAGCGCGCAAACAGTGCGCGGCCAATGAAACTTTCCGAACCCGTCACGAATAGGGTCATGCAGCACCGCCTGCTATTTCGGTTTCGGTGACGCGCTTCAAAAACCCGTCCGGCGACGACGTAATGCCATGTCGTGTCCAGTGTGGATCTATACGGAACTCGGAATGGGCGGCCAGAAACTTGTGAATTGCGTTCAAAGGATGGTCGTTCTTCCATTCGGGTTTTCCGCGCGGAATATCCCACACCCACGCCTGAGAGCCGTCATGTGCAACAAGATAGCTGCCTGGCGTAACTAGCGCCCCATAAAGCTCAAGCTCTTGCAGAACATGCGCCTCTGTATGATTACTATCCAAAAACACTAATACCGACTTCGCGCTGCCAATCGCCTTTCGCACAGCAACCAGCGTCTCCGCAGCAACAGAGGAGCCTTCGATTAGTTCGATGCGATGCTTTAGTGGATGCTCCTCTATGGCAACACGATTGTGGGGCCGGATTTCAATGTCTACACCGATGACCTTACCTTTGCCGATCAATTCCAGGATTGATGCTGAGAGAACAAGAGACCCGCCGTGCGCCACTCCAGTCTCCACGACAACATCCGGCTGCAATTTCCAGAGTAACTCTTGAATGGCAACGATGTCGGTTGGAAACTGAATGATGGGCCTACCGAGCCAGGTTGGCTCATACATTAGACGATGTTGTGCGGCCGACTTAATCCACAGGTTACTCAGAAAGTCGAGCCCTTCCTTTGAATAAAGATCGATGGTCGTCCGCTCGCCACCATTATCGATCGTGAGCGTGGAGCCGGCCCGCGCTGTGTAGTTCTTCATCGAGAATTCTCCTTTATTCTAAACAACGGAGAGTAAACGTACACCCCGAGGTTCATATTTGACAGGCACATCAACCATATCTGGCAAAGCTGCGCGCACTCTTTCTTGAGCATCCGTCGGCACGATAAGATACAAGAAACCACCCCCACCAGCTCCGGCAATTTTTCCACCGAGCGCTCCGGCTTCACGAGCACGGGCATAGCAATCATCGATCTGCGACGAACTGATTTTACTTGCCAAGCTGCGCTTGGCCCACCAACCGACATCCACGATTGTGCCGAACCTGCGTAAATCTTCATGGAGCACAAGCAACGCATCTCGGCACTCCGCCGCCATTTCACGCATCTTCATCAATGTGTCTGCCGTAGTGCTGATCATCGCGCGCTGCTCATGCAGGATATCTTCCGCCTCGCGTTGCATGCCTGTCCAAAACAGCATGCTATTCCTGAAAAGTGCATCAGCGCCACCATTGGGTAACCAGAGAGGATCTAAATGCACTCGGCCGTTTGAGGTGAACGTTATATAGTTCAGACCACCGAACGCCGCCGCGTACTGATCTTGCTTGCCAATCGGATGGCCCAGCATTTCAATCTCGACATGGGAGGCCTCTTCCGCAAGTTGACCAACGGACACATTCTCACCACGCAAGGTGTGCAAGGCATACAGTAATCCCACGGCAAAACTGCTCGATGATCCCAATCCCGACGAAGCAGGCAGATCCGCGGCGGTGGCTATGAACAGAGGCGGATCCACATGGACCAAACGCAGACATTCGCGGGCCACATCGTTTTCAATCTCATCAAGGCTGTTGACGTGCTCCGTCTTGGAATAACTGAGCCGATAGGTCTCGTTAAATAAGTGGCTGTGACGTTTGACGGTTACGTAGATATATTTATCAATTGTCGTGCTGACGACGGCACCGCCATACTCCCGATAAAAATCAGGTAAATCAGTCCCACCTCCCGCAAAGCTCAACCGCTGTGGCGTAATGGTTGTAACCGATCTTGGGAGTGAATGAGAGTGGGGCATAGAAATCTTAATGGGATGCGGAGTATTCAGTGCCGGCCGCCCAGTTTTGAAACTGGGCGCATATCCAGGGAATTGTATCCAACAGTGTTGCGGCCTTCAGTGTCGGCTGTGCCTTCACATCGGTTTCGTTTTCAGGGTTGTCTCCGACCAAGATACACGGGCACCCTGCGTTTTGGGCAGCGAGGCAATCACGCGGATCATCCCCGATGTAGATTGTATGGTCCATGCGCAGCAGATGATCGTGTGAGGCACGAAAGAACATCCCCGGAGCCGGCTTGCGACAGTCGCAATAGTCATCCCAATGATGAGGACACACATAGATCTCAAGGATATCGACACCGTCTGTGCAAAGCTCAGAGAGCATGTTTTTGTGTATCTGTTCTAATGCAGCGGAGTCAACCATGCCGCGTGCGATTCCGGCCTGATTTGAAATAACAATAAACTTGAAGCCTCGCGCTGCCAATTCTTTCATCGCCTCCCGCGTTTCTGGTATCCACTGAAAATGTTTCCAAGTGCTGATGTACTCTCCTCTGGGGGCCTTTTGATTGATGACCCCGTCACGATCGATCAGTAGGATTTTTTTGGGTTGAAGATAGGATCGCATGAGCTCGAGTCGATCTGGATCGGAAATGCTATGGTAAGGATTCAACACCACCAGACCGGCCAACTGATGAACGTTCGCCAAGTGCTGGAGGACTTCGGAAAAACTGAAGTCGGGGTAGTTTTTAAGAGTTGGAAACAAAGGCAACACGCGATCTCGCTCCACAATCATGTAACCAACCTCGACGAAATCCAGCCTATGACCCTCGCGGGTTTTATCATAGGCGTCGATTCGACCCTTTGATCCTCCCTCCGATGAGAGCCGAATGTTCCCTTTAGTTTTGGGCGCGAGTAAAAGACTGAGCGGCACCTGCTCTGACCGATGCAAGGCCATCAAATGATCCATGGAAAATTGCACAAAATTGTCCGAATACAGTAACAGAAATCGGGATTCCATTTGGTTGCGAACCTCCCACAGTCGACGCCCCGTATCCCACTCCACCGGTCCATGCGAATAACTAATCTCCCAACCCTGTAAACGACCATCTCCAAAATAAAGCTGGATCTGTTCGCCTAAGTAACCGGTGAGCAGGAGAAAGCGCTGGATCCCTTGAGAGGCACATTGTTTCAGAAGGTGCTCTAGAAACGGCCTGCCGTTGACCGGAATCATCGGCTTTGGCATGGAATCGGTAAAGGGGCGTAAGCGCGTGCCAAGCCCACCGCACAAAATCACGGCCTGTTCCGGTGGTTTCATGACCCACGGTCCAATGCTAAAAGTGTCTGCGTGATCCCGTCATCAATCGAGGTCTGTGCCTTCCAACCAGTCGCAGTAGTTGTCTTGGAGGTATCGGCCCAGAAACCCGGGTCTGGTTGCAGCGTAGACAAGAAGGGAGGGGCCCCAAAGTGTTTGGCGACGCGATTCACAATATGGGCTACCGTCGTTGGAACACCGCTGCCCAGATTGAATACTCCCGAACCTATGTCAGCGTTAGCGATTGCGGCTATCCCTTGTGCAACGTCATCGGCAAAAATAAAATCCTGTGTCAGTCCGGGGTGCTGAATTTCAGGTTGCCTCCCCAGTGAGTAAGCAACATGGCACTGGGGAATCAGGGAAGTGTCGCGTTGGCCCGGCCCATAGGCGAAAAAAATTCGCCCCCAACGGTATTCAATCCCACACTCTTGTGAAAAACTTTCGAGGATCATGCGCAGGGCATGTTTGGTCTCGGCAAAGACACCGCAATCACTTTTAGCTCCATCCTCCCTGACAGCGCCTAAGGTGCTTCCGTATTCCCAACAACTGCCCGCCACAACAATCCGTTTGATTCCACCATCAGCAAGCGTTTTGATGAGTCCAATGCCTGCGTCCAGGTTGGCGCGGCAGCGGGAGGGGGAATAATCCGGTAGCCCCTCCCATGCGAGATGGATACACCACTCCGGAGCAAAGTGTTTGAGCGTTGTCCTCCATTTGTGAGGCTCGGCCACATCTCCCAGGAGGGGGCGGACATGAGGAGCCTTGGAGAGTCGTTGGGGGTTTCTCGAAAGGCATAACAACTCATCCCCTTGAAGCAGGGACACGACCCGGCTGCCTAAAAACCCGGTTGCCCCGGTGAGAAAGATCCGCATCTTAAAATCAATCCTTTTGCAGCGAGGCAGGATCGAAATCCAGAAAGTTCCGGTCCTTTTCCGAGATGATACGAGGTTCACTCGGCCATCGGAAGTTGAACACGGGATCGTTATACCGAAATCCGCGATAGGAAGAAAGTGAATACAGTTCGCTCATATAATAGTGGACGGTGGTGTGCGGCGCCGTCGTAAGCCATGCATTGGCGCATCCTGCTGGAATATACAAACTCCGGTGATTGGCAGCGGAGAACTCCGCAGATACCCACTGCATGAAGGTCTGAGAGTCTGGCCGAAGGTCCACAATAATATCGAACAATGCGCCTGTGAGGCACGAGATGGTTTTTGCTTCTTCGAACGGCGGCAACTGAAAGTGAAAACCCCGTAACGTACCTTCGTGCGGATTCTCAGAGACATTGCCCTGGACGACAGTGGACACTAAACTTTGTTGCTCGAATTCGCGGGCACAAAAACTCCGGTGAAACGCTCCTCGCTCGTCGGTGAACACCTCGGGCTCTATCAGCCATACACCACGCAGACCAAGCTCGACAAACTTCATGCGATCTCCACCACTTCTGGATCGCCGGGAAGCGGTAAAATCACCTCGCCAGTCCATCCATGCTCTGCGCGAATCTGCGTCAAGATCTCGTCACAAAAATTCCACGCCAGCAGCAAGACTACGTCAGGTTTGAGTGAAAAAGCTCGCTCCGGCGCCACAATGGGAATGTCGGTGCCCGGAGTGTAGGTGCCGTGCTTCAGCGGGGCGCGATCGACGATGACGTCGAGGAGCCGGTGATCGATTCCACAAAAATTGAGCATTGTCGAGCTTCGCGCCGATGCGCCATACCCAATGACGCGCTTCCCCGCCGCCTTCTTGGCTTGAACCAGCGAGCGCAACAGTGTGCGGTGGCGTTCGCAGCGACGGGCAAACGCCTGCCACGGGCCAGCGCCTCCGACGCCAAGCGCTTCTTCCTTCTGCAGAGCGGTGATCAAGGCTGCCGTACGCGCACGCGGGGACTTGGAGAAGTACACCACGAACGAGCCCCCACTGATCTGGCTCGTCGTCACGTCGAACGGTGTCAGTCCGAATCGATCCAGAAGCTGGCCGATGCTGTGCAGCGAGTGAAAGTAGAGGTGCTCATGATAAATCGAATCGTAATGCAGTTCCTTCAGAATCACATCGGCTCGGTGGAACTCGATCACTCCGACTCCCTCCACACTCAGACAATGTGCCATCCCCGCGACGACGTCGTTGGCGTCTGCCACATGTGGAAGAACGTTTCGCGCCATAACTACATCTGCTTGTCCCTCGCTCTCAACGATGCGCTTCGCCAACGCGAGTCCGAAGAATTCTGCGATGGTGGGTATGCCCGCCTCCCGCGCAGTTGCAGAAATATTTTGCGCTGGATCCACTCCGAGCACGCGGTCGCCACGCTCGGCAAAACAACGTAAAAAAGTCCCATCATTGCTCGCCACCTCGAGCACGAATAGTCGTCCGGTGTGCGTGCGCGCCACGGTGCGCTCGCTGAAGAGGTGGCTATATTTCCGTGCGCCCTCGGACGTACCAGTGACCCACACATAGTGTCCAAAGAGAATCTCGGGATTAACCGTCTCAGTCAACTGCACAGTGCCACACGCCTTGCATCGGCAAATCTTCAGAGGGAATAGGGGGAGCACTTCGGTACGATCTCGTCGGAGACTATTCGCGAGCGGTTGTCGCCCGAGATCCAGGATCGGCTCAATCGCAGGACTTTCGCAAATCCGGCAACCCTCAATAGTCAATGAAGGCGGACTCATCTTACCACCGTAACGCCGCATTGATACTTCCCAGTTGAGTAAGATGTTTGAGTTGGGCCAAGCGGTTAGTCATGCGGCCTCGGAAGTGCGATTCGTTGAACCCAGTGCGGTGGAAGAACTCAACAAGTTCCTCGCCACCGCGGTCGAGATTCCAGCATGGTCGATACCAGTCACTAAGCTCAGAAAGGATCCTCGCAAAACTCACCCTGTACGTGCGCGAGTCCTCATGCTCGCTCGTAAATGTAATGATGCTTCCCGGCACCGCCCGGCCAGCAGCCTCAGCCAAATCACGGACCGAGAAGTTTCCGTTGGGTATTCCGACATTGTAAGAACGGCCCGCGACAAGCGACACAGGGGCCTCTACACCAGCGATGAATGCGGAACACACATCACGGATGTGGACAACTGGCCGCCATGGCGTTCCGTCACTCTTGACCTCGATTCGACCCGTCGTATAGGCACAGGCCACCATGTTGTTATAAACGATGTCACAGCGTAACCTCGGGCTGGCACCGAAGACGGTCGACGGTCGGAGGCAAACGACAGTGAAACCGTCAGTCGCAAGTTCTTTCAGAGCCAGCTCTGCCTCCCACTTCGTACGGGCGTATGTGGTGATGGCTTTCTTCTCGCTATCATCCTCATCAAGTTCTTCGTCAGTGGTCGACACACCGTACATGCTTTGAGAGGATGCGTACACAAATCGGGATACCCCTACATCGCGTGCAAGCTTCGCGAGCCGAAGCGTCGCCCACAGATTAATCTCTTTGGTTATGCCTGGAGAGAGTTCGCCAAGTGGATCGTTCGATAGCCCTGCGAGATGAATAATCACATTCACATCTCGGAGGTCGTCGGCCTCCACGTCGCGAATGTCCCGGTCGAGCGTTGGATACATAGGTCCCTCTTCGCCAAACAGGCAATCTTCGTAGAAACACGCATCAAGACCGCATACCGAATATCCCCGCTCAATCAGGAGCGAGGTCAACACTGAACCGATGTAACCTCTGTCACCGGTGACAAGAATGGTCCCACCAATCACCTTCGCTTCTCACCTCCATTGAGTTGAAATACAATTCGGTCGACGCATGCGAGCAACCATGTCTGATGCACTGTCTCGACCAGATTGTAGCTACGGCTATTCACCCACAAGTTCTGATCCCCTAGCGTGCGGAGTGGGTTGGCAGCATCAAATCCTGACAGCGTCACGACGGTCAATCCGCAATCTTTTGCGCAGCGTGCCGCGTTCACAATATTTGGGGACCGCCCGCTGCTACTGATCAACACGGCCACGTCGCCGGCATCCCCGTACGACTCAATCGCTCTTGCAAGCCAGTTTTCGTAGCCGTAATCGTTTGCGAAGCACGTAATCAAGTCTGGCTCGTTAAAACAAACAGAACGAACATGCGCCGCCTTCGTCAAATCGACGGATACGTGGCTTGCAATCATAGCGCTGCCTCCATTTCCGCCCAGGATCACTTTTCGGTTGCACTGCTGCGCATGAACAAACGTTTTGCAAATGATGTCCAGCAACGTCGGGTCGGCATCGCGCAGGCGGGCTCCAATTTCATCGTAAAAGCTCTCGAAGAACCGCATCGGTAAATGGTTCCTATCGTTGACATCCTGAGTTGGTTCGATGGGTAGGCCTCCCAAATTAATTTCAGGCATCTTTTGCCTCTACGGTTGAATAAGTCCGGTTCTGAATACTTAAATCGCTATTTATAAAATGCTCATAAGACCCTTGTGCAACTATCTGCCCCCTCTCTAGCTGCACAATCGTGTCGCAATGCTGCAGGGTAGTGATACGATGCGCAACAATCAAAATCGTGAGATCATGGTCCAAATTCTCAATGGCGTTCATCACTTCCTTTTCGGTGGCGTTGTCTAGCGCGCTGGTCGCCTCGTCGAAGACAAGTACTGTTGCCTGTTTATAAAGCGCTCGAGCAATGCCGATGCGCTGACGTTGACCTCCACTCAAGCGAATGCCGCGTTCACCAACTAAGGCGCTATAACCCTCAGGACGGCTCTCGATGAATTCAGCAATCTGAGCCTGTTTTGCAGCCTGCCGGACTCGATCCATGTCGATCTTGTCTGGCGGCACACCAAAAGCAATATTCTCGGAGATGGTAGTGTCACCCAGGTAGATGCTTTGTGGCACATGGGCGATGGTGCGTTGCCATGCTCGCCGGAGTTTGCCACTGACCGACTGGCCATCCACCATAATTCTACCCTGTGTAGGTTCGAGCAGGGACATCATTAGATCTAGTACAGTGCTTTTACCACTGCCGGTGCTACCCACAAAGCCGATGCGCACCCCTTTGGGTATACGCAGACTGATTCCATCCAGTATCCAAGGCTCACTCCTATTGTAATGAAAGCGCAAATTATCGAACTGGATTACATCCCGAAATACAAGTGGCTCAGGTGCCAATTGGTGGGCATCTTCAGGCAACGGTTGATCGAGCAAATTGAGGACGTCAATCAATGCGGCGTGGCTTCCGATTATATTCGTCCAGCCAGTATACAATTGCTGTAGCAAAGGGAGCAGACGTTGCGCTCCCAGAGCCAGTGCCCCAAGTACCGGCAGTGCCACCCCTACTCCACCGACTCGGTGACTGAAAACAAGGACCAAGGCAGCAATTAACACCATGCCCAGAGTCTCCATGACGTAGCGTGGAGCTTGGCTAATGTACGTAATTTCGGCCGTCGCCTTTTGCAATTGCTGGATAGCCTTACGGTAAACTCCACTGTAAATAGCCTGGGTACCGTCCAGGAGTACGTCGCGAATGGCACCAAGACCTTCCTGCAGGGACTTGATTACCTGGGTCTGTCCTTGTGCAATGCACTGGCTGTTGCATAGCAATTTGTGGCGGGTTCGCCAGGCAAAAATGACATAACTGGATCCAAAACCTATTATCGCTACGGTAGCCACCAGGGGGTCAATGGCGAGCAGTGTCATCAGGATGGTCACACACAGAACCGTTGATGTAAATACGGTCACTAGAGATGTCAAAATGCCCGTAACATCCCCCACCTTTTGAGAGATACCACTGATAATCTCACTGCTACTGCGAGCCACATGGATACGGTAGGGCTGATAGAGTGTTCTGTGATAAACCTCAATGCTAAGATCTGCGCCGGTGGCCTTTACAAGTCGAATGCTGATCCACAGCAATAATAGTCGTAGCCCTCCGGCAACCATTGCAGCCACAGCAAATGCGACGGTAAGGGGAAATATCAAGCCCGCTGCTGATTCAATTCCCAGTGCTTGAACAACACCATTAATTAAAGGGTAGGTGAAAATTTTTTCCGGCTGAGTGAGGATACCGATGAATGGCA
Source organism: Deltaproteobacteria bacterium (assembly GCA_016202395.1). Classification (GTDB taxonomy): domain Bacteria; phylum JACQOV01; class JACQOV01; order JACQOV01; family JACQOV01; genus JACQOV01. Next base: position 16,422 of record JACQOV010000032.1, on the reverse strand, counting down.
ATACGGCCGCAAGACTGACGACCTCTGCAACAGAGCTAACAAGCGTAAGCCCAATCATCCACACAAACTGACGGCGGCGGCGGCGGCTGACATGTCGAAAAAGCTGAGCCAGCAAGGCAGAAAGACTGGCAGAGGGGGTTTTATGCTCCATCTAGGCTTGTTCCCGGCTTTTGTCTCGCATCTTTTGAATATACTCCAAAAGAAAGGCAACAAGGATTCCCATAAGGATAGAAAGGGCCGCTGAAACCTTTACAATGGAGCGTCGATTGGGTTTAAATTTTTGCTCGGGAACCTGTGCGGGGTCAAGGATCTGAAAATTAACATTAAGGGAATGGGTATTTAAAAAATCAGCAAGTTCGGCCACATAAGCATTAGCGATTTCTACAGCAAGATGGGGATCTGTGTAGACAACGTCCAATGAAAGTGTTCCATATTTCTTGTCGACGTCCACTTTGGTCATGCCCGACAAAGCTCGAGCTGCACCACTTAAAGAAGGAGCTTTATCTGGTTCAAGCCATCTCTTTCGATCTGGATCCCACTGTTTTTTATTGAAGAGCACCAGTAAGTTCAAACGCTGAACCACTTTCTCCCTAAGGGTTCGACTTTGCAAAACCACAGTCAGCTTTTGGGTCCCCCCTCCCGAACTCGCTCCTCCAACAAACGATGCAAAGGGAGAAGCAGCCAATGCGGATGCCAAACCTCCCATACCACTGTCCTCAATCGGCAACAGGACCACTTCGGCTTTGTATTGTTCTGGCAGAAGGAGGCTTATAACAGCAGCCGCGACGACGGATACAAAAAAAAGAGAGGCGATCATCCTTCTCCGCTTCCAGATGACATGCCAGTAATCGAGGAGATCGATCTCCTCTTCGTGGTAATTAGATTCCATAATCCTGTTTTCCTATCCGCTAAAACAACCTGTAAAAGGCAGGCTGCCGCCGTTGAGAGTAAAAAACTCTTTTAAAATCAATATCTTTAAATTTACCGTCACGCTAAGCTCGAGCTAAATCCTGAATGGGCAATTCAACACGAATCTGACGCTGCATCAGATTCAACAAGACGTGAACCCTTTGTTGATCGGGAGCCACTTTCTCCAGAATCCCAATGAGATCTCTAAAAGGACCCTTCTTAACGAGCAATTCCTGACCGGGGCTCAAATGAGAACTGGGTTCAATAAAACCCTGCGGATTCATTCGCTTTTTAATAATGGCAATGGCCTCACTCGTTACCGGAATCGGTTCTTCTCCGTTTCCCAGAATCTCAATAACGCCCCGGGTGTATTTAACCATCTGGTAATGTCCTTGAATATTAAAATCCGCATGCACAAATAAGTAGGAAGGGAAAAGGGGACGAATCTGCGCGAAAGATCGAACGCGAGGGAGAAAACACTCCATCTCTGCATGACGCAACCACATCACTACATGAGCCTCTTTCTGAGGCTTCGTGCGAACCACATACCATTTTAAATTTTTCTCACCCATATTAATGAGGGATCTATGCTTTAAAGTGAAACTGCAAGCACTACAATGCTTGTAATGGTTGTAGCTACCCCACCCACGATGCCTACGATATCCCGCCAGAAGGGGAGAGGACGGTACTTCACCTCAATCTTCGTTGGAATAATAATAGAATCCCCAGGCCGAATCTCGGCTCGAGAATCTAGGAGAGCCGCCGTTCCATCCGCTCTCAAAAGATAGGCCCCTTTCTCTTCTGCATTGGACGTAAAACCGCCCGCCTGAGCGAGATAATATCGGACATCCTCCTGCGACCTATAAAGAAATGTGGAGGGATTTCGCACCTCTCCAATAATCGCCACATAGGCCGGAATCTGTGAAATATACAAACGATCCCCGTCTTCCAATAGAATGTCCTGAGCACTCCCCTGAAATAGCTCCAGTGAACGGAGTCGGATAACCATTCTCCCTTCTTCGACACGTTCAGACTGAAGTTGGAGAAGCTGTTGGCGCTGCTGTAATTCATAGACCGAACTTTGGGCATCCTCTCCAAGCCCCGAAGCGGCAATGGACGCCGATTCTTTCAATAACTGTTGCTGCTGCGTTTGCATAAAGACTTTCCTTTGGCTCTCTTGGGCTTTAGCAATCGTTTGGCGAGTGAAGATCGCTCCTTCTAAGAAAGCTTTATCCGTAAAGCCCCCCGCTCTTTTCAAAAGAGAACTCAACCTTTCCCCTTCTTCAAAAAAGTAACGCCCGGGTAAAAGGACCTCCCCTGCTATTTCAATAGTGCCAGGTTTGCGCACATAAGAATAAAAAGACAAACGGTCTTGCGGTTCTAACAACCAATCTTTCTCTGGATCTAAATGAGCCATAATCTCTGCTGGGTTAAACTGGATCACCTCGGCTTTCAGCGAGTCCTCACTCAGTCGAATAATCTCAGCCCTCCCCATGAAAGTCTCGGGTAGTATCTGGTCCGCAGTCAACAGATCGGAGATGCGCATCCCCGTTGAATAAGCATACTCTCCCGGATAACGAATCGTCCCCTCTAAACTCACCTTCCCCCAGACTTTCGGATAGATCGGATATACCTTCACAAGATCGAGATCGGACAAACGGGTCGTTGCCATCTCTCCATTCATCCTTACATCTTGAACGGTTTTTCGCTCATTCCCTTCGAAACGTTCAATCTGGATTCTAGCATTAGAAGAACTCGCCAATCCCCCTCCGGCCATCTCCATTAATTCATTTAATATTGCATCTTCTTTTACCTCGTAAATGGCAGGTCGATAGACCTCCCCCGCAATGGCTACCACACGCTGGATCAGCGGAACAAAAACGGTATCCCCATTCTGTAAACGAATATCTTGACGGGCATCCCCTTTTAGAATGAGATCATAAAGATCGATCTGTTGAATCACTTGGCCATTGCGTTTCACCTGAATGGAACGGAGGCTCCCATCTTTGGTCGGCCCTCCCGCAATAAAAAGGGCATGAAACGCCGTCGACAAGGAGCTTACAGAATGGCGCCCTGGCTTCTGAACCTCTCCAACTACATAGATTTGAATCCTATGAATATCCTGAAGAGTAACACGTATATTAAAGTCCTTGTAATAACGGGACAATTGTTCTTTAAGATAGGATTCCAACTCACCATACCGAATCCCTGCCACCGAGACCACCCCCACCTTAGGAAGGGTTACTTCCCCCTCGGGACTCACTTTGAGCTGAAAGATCCCCTCGACAATCCCCCAAAGGGTAACGGTCAACTCATCTCCGGGGCCGATAATATAATCAGGCCCTACAGGACTTTCTGATTCAGGGGTAAAGGTGGACCTCTTTTGTCGGAATAGGTCATAACCAAACTGTCTTAAACCCTTCCGGAGCTCCACCTCCTTTATTTGCAAATTCAGGAGATTATCACTTAAAGGTTGCCCCTCTAATCTCTTCTGAACAATCTCTCGAACCACATCTTTCTCTTCCGGTGACTTGATTGTTTCCGGAGATTTCACTTTTTCATCCAACCCTAATCGCTTTTTTTCGAGCCCTTTCTCAATCTGAAGCCAACGCAATCCTTCTTCACCGATAAAAAACCTCTCAATCTTGGAAAGGGGTTCCCCCTCGATCTTTTGGATCTCACTGAGCCGAGTCTTCTCATCAGACTCAGCGGATCCCGCACCGGAGGATCCCTCTTCACCCAAAGTGTTTTTGTCTTTCCCTTGAAGGGCTTGAATCCCCATTAAAAGATCCCTAGGATCTTGGGCATGAACTCGAAAAGGGGAGAAAATAAGGAGAACTAACAGCACTCCTAAAGAAACTCTCCCTCTCTGAGAGAAACTAGTTTGAACCGAACGCAGAAGGTAATCCATCATTCTTTAAAACCCCTGATAGAATCTCTGACAATATTATAATCCAGCAATGGAGTCAACATCTTTTGACACGAAACTCAGAACCTCATGAATTCTCTTACGTTTTCTGAAATGTTAGCTTGTATTTTGGCCAGCGCTTCTGGCGTTTCCGCCTCCACACGCATCACCAAAGCCGGTTGTGTGTTTGAAGCGCGCAATAAGGCCCAGCCATTCTCAAACACAACTCGAACACCATCGATATCGATAATAGGGTATTCTTTAGAAAAACGCTCCCTAACCTTTGAAACAACCTTAAACTTCAGGTCATCGGGGCAATCGATCCGGATTTCGGGGGTACAAGATAGTGGCTTAAGATCTGAAAGCAATTGAGAAATCGGCCTCTTCCCCTCGACAAGGATCTCGACCAAACGACAAGCCGCGTAAATGGCGTCATCGTAGCCAAAAAACCGATCGGCGAAGAACATGTGCCCACTCATCTCTCCTCCAAGTTCGGCTTTTGTCTCCTTCATTTTGGCTTTCATCAGGGAGTGCCCTGCTTTCCACATCATAGCCCGTCCTCCTCGAGCCTCAATATCGTCAAAGAGCTGCTGAGAACACTTCACCTCCGAGATAATCGTAGCCCCCGGCTTCCGTTCTAATAAATCGCGTGCATAGATCAATAACAGCCGATCCCCCCAAATGACCTCCCCCCTCTCATCCACCACCCCAATCCGATCCGCATCCCCATCAAATCCAATCCCAACATCGGCCTTCTCTTGGATCACTTTCTCCCTTAAATCTCGTAAGTTTTCTTCAATAGTGGGGTCGGGGTGATGATTCGGAAATCGGCCATCAGGCTCGGTATAAAGCTCAATTAGATCACATTTTAGAAGTTTCAAGGCCTGAGGAGCTAAAAGTCCGGCCACCCCATTCCCACAATCGATCACCACCTTCAAAGGACGCGATTTCTGAATCAACCTTTTAAAATCTTTTGCAAGAAATTCGAGATATTTCGTGGTGAGATCTACGGGTTGGATCTTTCCTCTACCCACTTTGAGTTCCTTGAATCCCTCCAACCGATCTCTCAAACCCTGGATCTCTTTGCCGTAGAAAGACTCTTTTCCCACGCAAATCTTAAATCCGTTGAATTCCGGAGGGTTATGACTCCCTGTCACCATAATCCCACCACCAACTTCAAGATTAAACAGGCCAAAATAAAGAAGAGGGGTTGGGCATCGTCCAATATCGTACACATCGGCGTTAACGGATTGAAGCCCTTGGGTAATCTGTTTTTTAAACTCGGTTGAACTCAACCGAGCATCCCCCCCTACAACGGCTCGGAGAGGAAGCTTTCTCTCTCGAAGGATCTCTCCCAAACCCCTCCCTAAGTCAAAGGCCAGCTCGGACGTGAGCTCTTTGCCCACAACCCCTCGAATGTCATACTCACGAAAGATATGTGGAGGATATTTCATCTATCGATAACGCTCTACGATCTGTTCAATAATCTTAGAAGTGGATCGATTCTCGACCAACGGGATCAATTCCACCCTGCCACCGTAACTCTCTACGAACCCTCGCCCCACCACTCCGTCCAAGCTGTAGTCCGCCCCTTTGATTAAGACATCCGGCCGAACCGCCCGAATTAATTTTTCAGGGGTCGACTCATCAAATAAAACCACATAATCTACGGAATGGAGAGCTGCCAAAATTTCCACTCTTTCCTGTTCCGGAATTAACGGCCTCCCCTCCCCTTTGAGTTCTTTTACGGAGCGATCGCTATTCACTCCTAAGACCAAAATGTCCCCACGTTCTCTAGCGGCTTTGAGATACTCCACATGACCAATATGCAAAAGGTCAAAACACCCGTTTGTAAAAACGACCTTCTCCCCTTGAGTTCGATGTTGTGACAGCGCCGATGAAAGTTGTTCTCGAGTTAATATCTTAGATCGGCCTAAACTCCCTCTTAAAGCAATCTTAGCCTCCAACTCTTGAAGCGTTAATGAAACAGCGCCAAACCGCTGAACCACCGCGGTCCCTGCAATCGTGGCCAATTGGGCAGCCTCCAGAGGGGTCGCTCCAGAGACCCAGGCCAAAGCGAGAACGGATAGAAAAGTATCCCCAGCCCCAGTCACATCGACGACTTCCACCGGTTCTGTAGGGATGATCCCCATCGCCCCTCCACGATTAAAGGTCGCGCTCCCCTCCCCCCCTCGGGTGGCCACAATCCAAGGGATTTTAACCTTGGAAAAGAGCTCTTGGGCCGCCCGTTCCAAAGATTGAAGATCGGTTCCTTCAATGGCGGTAGCTTTTTCCAACTCTCTTTCATTCGGGGTAAGCACCGTAATCCCTTGATATTTGGTAAAATCTTTCCCTTTGGGATCCGCAAAGACCGGGAGAGACCGCCTCAAAGCCGCCTGAGCCACTTGCTGAATCAAGGAGCTGGCAACGACCCCTTTAGCATAGTCCGAAAGAACAATCGCATCAAAATCGGAGAGACGGGAGACCAGCTTCTGCGCGACAGAGTTCAGAAGAGATCCTTCAACCTCTTCTCTCGACTCCCGATCAATCCGGAGCATCTGTTGGCTTCGAGCCACAACCCGCGTTTTTGAAATGGTGGGACGAGAGGGATCTGTAAGGATTCCGGAGATATCAATTCTAAGGGTTTGCAATAAACGAAGAAGCTCTTCCCCCCTAGAGTCGGAGCCTACAATCCCAAATAAAAAGACTTGGGCTCCAAGAATCTGAAGATTTTGAGCGACATTGGCCGCCCCCCCCGGCCGATCTTCTTCCCGTCGGACGGTCAAAACAGGAACTGGCCCCTCCGGCGAGATTCGCTCAACCTCGCCAAAAACGTATCGATCCAACATGAGATCACCCACAACTGCGATCTTTTTGTTAGGGAAACTTTTGAGATATTTCGATAAATCGCTCACACCCTTCTCACCCATTAACGCCGAGTCCTTCCTCAATTAACCCGCAAAGAATATGGCCTATCGTAATATGAGATTCTTGAATATGGGAGGTCTGATCGGAGGGGATCACCAAAGGAAAATCAACAACCTCTCGAATCCTCCCTCCCCCTTTCCCCAAGAAGGCAACCGTTAGAGCACCACAATCCTTGGCCTTCTTTAACCCTCTCAAGACATTGATGGAGTGCCCACTGGTGCTAATCCCAACAACAGCATCATTGGGTCCCACGAGCCCCTCCACCTGACGCTCAAAGATCTGGTCAAAGGCATAATCGTTTCCAATGGCTGTTAAAATCGACGTGTCTGTGGTTAAAGCGATCGCCGGAAGGGCCTTCCTCTCCCCTTGAAACCGTCCAATCAACTCCGCGGCCAAGTGCTGAGCATCAGCCGCCGATCCTCCATTGCCAAAAAAGATGACCTTCCCCCCTTTTTTGAGCTGAGAAACAATCGCCTCTGCCACCGTCGCAATCGGCCGAGCCAATTCCTTCGACACACGAAGTTGGATCTCCGCGCTTTCGCGCAAAGAAGCTGTAATTTTTTCCTCCCAGTGGTTCATCGTTAAGCTTTTAGGAGTTTTGATAGTATCAGTTTGGCCTGCGGTTTTCAAGGGGACCTATCTGTAAAATTCCTTAATCTTTTTAATAACATACACAATAGACTCTGGACTCAATCCCGGATAGATAGGTAAAGCCAAAACCTCCTGACAGAGTCTCTCAGCGTAGGGGAAATCTCCTGGCTTTGCCCCTAAGTGGCTCATGCAAGGTTGAAACGGGACAAGGGAGGGGTAATAGATCTCGGCGCCGATTCCTTGTTCTTCAAGATGGGACTTTAAGTGATCTCGACGGTGCGCTCGAACAACAAATTGATGGTACACGAACTCCACCTCAGAAATAGGCGCTGGGGGAAAGATAACAGGGGTTTGAACGTTGGGAATCCCCTCCTCAAAGTCCCAATTCCAAGATTCCTTAGCAACCTCTCGATACCGTCGCGCAATCTTTCTCCGTTCCTCATTCCAAGAGTCAATGTATCTTAATCGGACTCCTAAAAAGGCTGCTTGTAGCGCATCCAATCGACTGTTAATCCCCAACAACTCATGATGATACCGCTGATAACTCCCATGGTGACGAAGGGCCTTGAGTTTTCGTGCCTGCTGCGGATCGGAAGTAACAACGGCCCCTCCATCTCCAAATCCCCCTAAATTCTTTGTGGGAAAGAAGCTGAAACAGCCGAACTCTCCTAAGGTTCCCGCGTAGCACCATTCTCGATCATTTTGGATGCGAGCGCCAAAGGCTTGAGCGACGTCCTCCACCATCGAAAGTTGAAACTCCTCTGCGATAGCCTTTAAGGGAGCGATCGGAGCCACATGCCCATAGAGGTGCACAGGGAGAAGGGCTCGCGTGCGAGGAGTGATCTTCTTGCGAATAGCCTCGGGATCGATTTGATATCCTTGAGATTCGACATCTGCAAAAACCGCTTTGATCCCTAAACGGACTAAAGCGCTCGCTGTCGAGAAAAATGTGAAAGGGGTGGTAATGACCTCCGCGTCAGGGTCTAAGTCTAGGGCCATTAAAGCAAGCAAAATCGCATCGCTCCCCGAAGCCACACCGATAGCATAGGGAACATGAAGGTAAGTGGCCAGAGCCTCTTCAAATTCCTCTACCTCTTTTCCTAGAATAAACTGCTTATGAGACAAAAGACGGCCCAATGCCTCTTGAAGCTCCGGTTCAATAGGATCTAGCTGTGGCGAGAGATCCAAAAAGGGGACTTTCATCTTACTTTCCATACTGGTTCCATTCCCACTGTTCTCTTAATCCCTCTTCAATCCTGATTTTAGGACAGTAACCTAACTGCTGTTGAGCTAAACGAATATCCGCTGAGGTATTTTTCGGATCCCCCTTTTGAATCGGCTTGCGATTCACGGAGCTATCGATTCCTACAATCTTTTGAATAAGATCTAAAACATGGTTGAGCGTAACTCGTGTTCCCCCTCCGATGTTATACACCTTACCTAGAACAAGCTCTTGTGAAGTCATCGCAGAGAGATTGGCCTGAATCGCATCTTGGATAAAAGTAAAATCTCTCGTTTGAGTTCCGTCCCCGTAAATTTCTAGAGTTCGGCGTTCACGTAGTGCCAAAAAGAACTTCTGAAAAGCCATGTCGGGTCTTTGGCGTGGGCCATAAACGGTAAAATAACGCAGCATCACTACCGGAACCCCAAAATTTTTCCAATACACATGGCAAAGCTGATCCGCGGCAAGTTTGGTTAAGCCGTAAGGGGAGATTGGCGCAGGACAAAGGGTCTCCGGTGTAGGCATTGTTTCGGCCTCTCCATAAACAGAAGAAGAAGAGGCATGGATAAAACGCTTCAGCCCACGCTCCTTGCAAGCCTCCAGCAGACGCTGTGTCGCAAGAATATTATGACCACAATATTGTTCAAACTCTCTCCCCCAACTTTGACGCACTCCGGGAAGGGCCGCTTGATGAAAGACCCCCTCCACTCCATCGAGAAGAGATTCTAACGCCGCAGTCCGGAGATCGAGTTCCAAGAAGCGAAAGCGCCGATTCTTTAAAAGGTCCCGAAGGTTCCCCTCTTTCAATTCTCTTGCATAATTGTCCGTAAAACAATCGACTCCAACGACCTCCCTTCCTTCCGCGACCAATCGCTCGGCCAGACTGGAGCCAATAAATCCCGCAACTCCTGTTACCAAACATCGACTCATGATGCATCCTCCTCGCTCACCCGATAATTTTTGAGCCGAAGAAAAAGGGAACCAATCTTGACCTTCCCCCGAATCTGAACAGGGACCTGGTGAGAGTCCTCCGTGAGCCAAAAATAGACCTCCCCTTTTTCCTGTTTTTTTCCATGATCCCAAACTTCTGGCAAGACCACGAGGGTTTCTGTCTCCCCCCACAAGGTTTTGATCCGTTCCTTCCTCAAAGCCTTCACCTCAATCTCATAGGTTTTCTTGTTCGAAAAAACGGGAATCCGAATCGATCCTCCGGAACCCCAAGAAGCCATTCTCGAAAGGTAGATCGCCGATATCCCGTCTCGGGCTTCAGGCGGGATAGCGTACCCTTTCCGCTCCCCTTCTTTTAAAACCTCCACCTCCCCCCGATCTCGATAGAAAAAGGTCTCCTCAATCCCTCGCCTCCTCCCCTCGTCGCGATGAAGAACTATGCGTGAAGGCAACAAGGTTTTTTTGTCCACAAAAATCTCCATGAGATCGTTGATTCGATAAAACACAGAAAACCCTGGAGAACTCTGAATATAAACGCGAAAAAGATAGAGAGAATCGTCCTCAGGTTGGATCACCTCCATCAAAATAGTTCCGGCCTGGATTCCAAACCACGTGACCTCGTACTCTAGCTGCTCTCCAATAGCGAACGGAAAAGAGGATTCTCCGCTTATAATCAGGGGCTTCTGAGATAGGCTAAAAGGTTTTTCGGATGAAATGCCCGAGGGTTCCTGAACCTCTGACGGAATTTCCTTATCGCCCACATCGGTGAGGACCGTCTCGTCTGAAGAAGCCTCTGGAGATTCTTTAGGCTCTGTTTTCATGGGTTGCGGAACGCCACATCCCATGAAGAACCCAATAAAAACACAAACCCCAATAAAATCCCTGTACATAATTTTATAAGGATATCGAAACTTCTTGAGGAAAGTCAATGAAACGGGACGCTGCTTGGAGAACGTCCTCTACCCGAATCCAGTTCATACATCGGTGATCTATGGGACAATGGGTCTCAAAACAGGGGCGACAATCGACAGGGGCTTGGACAGTGGCAGAACGATCCCCCCAAGGGCCTGTCAAATGAGGATTCGTGGGACCAAAAATCGCGATCACCGGGGTATTCAAAGCATAAGCCATATGGACAGGACCCGAGTCACAGCTCATCAGAAGGTTGAGACGCTTGAAAAGCGCCATGCTCTGGATAAGGTCTGTTTTCCCCAGTAAAGAATGAAACTGAGGATGTCGAATATCGATCAAAGGTTGAAACATCTCGTTTGAAACCGCGCTCCCTAAAAGAACAACCCCATAAGGGCCTTTCAAGAGACGTGTGATGAGATCTTTAAATCGCTCAATGGGCCACTGCCGAGCGGTGCCCCCCGCCTTGGAGACGTTAGGATGGATACCAATCAAAGGCCGGCCCAAAAGCTTCTTCTCTGCCAACCATTGAGTCGCCCACTCTTGAGCTGCAGGAGGGATCTCCATGGGAAAGAGGACTCGATCGGAATGGATCCCAATCGTTTGCAATAATTCCAAATTTCTTAAGATCCGGTGAACGGGGTGGTGAACCCGATGGTACGGAATTTTATGAGTCAAGAGCCAACCCCGACCCTCGACACTGAATCCCACACGCACAGGAATTCGAGCCCATCTCATCACCCAAGCAATTTCGAATGCTTTTTGAAATAATAGGACGGCATCGAAATGTTCCGATCGAAGTTGTTGGATCAACGCTTTCCTCCCTGGAGCGGTTTTATGAAAAGGGCGATCATAACTCAGGACCCGATCGACTAACGTTGGACAGGATCGAAGAACAGGGGAAACCCATTCTTGGGCCAAAACTGTGATCTCTGCCCTAGGATAGGCCTCTCGTAAGGCCGCCATGGCAGGGAGCGCCATGACAACATCACCAATAAAGTTGTTGGCCCGAACCAAGATTCGGTTTAATGGGAGCATCTGATATTTGTAACAAAAAAGCTCCCACATTGACTAGGGCAAGATTTTTGACCCCTCTAAGGGAGGTAGGTTTCTGAACTCGCTAGCATTTCTCGCCTAGCCACTGTAGATTTCGCAAAGCAGCTACGTCCCCCGATTTCACCCTGGAGGAACACGCACGGAAAGGATAGGTTTCGCGGATCGACACCGATTGTGAGCCATCCGCTCCGCTGCTCTGCTCAACAACAGTGGCACGGCTCGAAATGAACCGCTCGTTCAGAGACCTACCTCCCCTAACGGACACCCCAAAAATTTCGTAACGTTCATTCGAAAAAACATTCCCGTGAACTTTCCCCACCTCCAGTAACAGCTTTTCTTGCTTGGCCTCGCGGGTGGCATGGGGTGGGGGCCCCCCAGGCGCGCGGACTGTGGAGCACGCCAGGGGGAAGCCCCATGACAGGACCCGCGAGGCCAAGCAAGAAAAAGGGAAAAACTAGAAACGGGTTTGGAGTTCTAGAATAAAATATTGATTGGTTTCTTCTTCTCCAGAAACATTCTCTTTATTTTCGATCTGTTCCCATTCGTAACTTCCCTGTAGCAAGATATTATCCGAGTAGAAAAACGTGGCATCCCCTCCCCATTCCTTTTTAGTTTCAACCACCGTGGCATGCTCCACTCCATGGCGTTCCCAATCATACTGAAGCCCAACACGCCATTTTTCTCCCAAGAGGGTGCTGGCACGAATAAATAGATCCTCAGCGTCGCCTCCTGCGTGGTGACCAATAATACTCCCTTTGTAAGTGTAGCCACTTTGATAGGCGGAATGGGCATACCATGTCAAAATGTCATCTGAGTTATCCATGTATTCTACGCGTAAATCCGCAGGCCCAAAGCTCAAGAACAGTCCCAAGATATTAGCGGTCCCTCCCAATGTGGGAATTTCCACTCCAGGGAGGATGTTTTGATGGATCTCATCCTCTCCGCCATATTCCCAATAAAACTTGATCCCATCGACTAAAGGCAAAAATTCAGAGAGCCACGGTAAGGTGAGCACTGTGTTTATCGACGCAAGTTGGTTGGTATTGGTTGCAGGATCGGTCCCCTCTCCAGGCGGATTTTCGTTAAAGCCTCCCACGGCATCTAGAAACTCTCCAAAGTCCAGTTCAGGACGTCCTTTTCCTCCAAACATAATGGCTCGATTCAAAGAAAGGTTAAGAAATGTGAACGGCATCCATTGAAGCTGGAAACCATAGAGTTTTGGATGGGCAATAACGCGGTTGTTCTCAAGTTCCGTCAGGAAATTACTCACGTGGAAGTAACCGAGATGGCGCAGGAACCAAGGGAGGTGAAAAGGTTGAGCGCTCCCAAGTTTAATCAGGTCAAACGGAGGGGCGTTATCGGTAAAAAGCAGCGATCCATGATACCCGGGTCCCCACCAGATGGAATCTCGTCCCACCTCGAAATTAAAGTTTTTCCAAACAAATTGACTATAAAATCTTTCATAAAAGAGATCGGTATCCCCCTCCTGGCTTAAGATTTTTGGAGTCGCTTCGAGCGCAAGAAAAGGGTTTAGCAGAAGAGTGGATCGAAGATCGGCTTGGAAGTTGACTCCATCCTTGAGAGGATCCCCTTGATGGTTATCTCGAGTCGTCCCTTCCTTGTCTTCCACAGCAGCCACAGAGGGCTCAATACGCAAAGGATCTACCGGGTGAAATTGGACTCCGGGACGCTTTAGAATGCCTTGAAGCTGAGCTTCCTCTTGAAATTGAAGAAACTCATACGCATACTCTTTTTTCAACATTTCAAGGTAAGGAGAGGGATCTTCTTGTTGAGACTGGCTCATGGAGGCTTCGGAGAGGATACGGGCCACTTGTTCCCGTGTTAGCGGTTTTTGATCGATCATGCCCGCAGGAATCGTTCCACGACTCACGAGGTGCTCCAGAGCCTCGTAGGTCCAATGACGGAGAGGGACGTTCACGGAGGCCCTGTGGGGTATTTTCTCCGCCTGTGTCGAACTAAAAATAAGCAAGCTCAGAGTCAGCCCAATGAAAAATTCGCGCATCGAAATAAGATATGTACTCAATTAGAGACAAGGATGTCAAGTTTTTGAAATACAATCGCCACAAAATAATTCTACACCAAAATAGTAATAATTATAATTAAAATCCTCACTAAAATACTTGTCATATTTCTAGGATTGTGTTAATCTCCCCAAAAATGGAGGAAAGAGGATTATGAGACCCACGAAAGAGTTGTTTCGAAAAGGGATTGAGTGGCATCGGCAGAACATCGCCAAGTTTCAAGCAGGGGAACTGTCTACCGATGAATTCCGCAAGAAACGCTTGGTCTATGGTGTTTACTACCAGCTCGACCATACCAGTCACCTGCAGCGGATCAAAATCCCTGCCGGTTTGTTGAACGCCGATCAGTTGGAGGTTCTTGCGGAGCAGTGCGACAAATACGGGAGAGGGGTTGGGCATGTCACGACACGCCAAAACATCCAGTTCCATTGGGTTCCCATCGAAGAGACCCCGGAGATGTTTGAGGCCTTGGATGCCGTTGGCATTACCACTCGAGGGGCCTGTTTTGATAGCGTGCGCACCATCACCGCTTGTCCTCACAGCGGGCTTTCCAAAACAGAGACTTTTGATGTCATTCCCTATGCTAAAGCTCTCACGGACCATTTCTTATTTAGTGATTATAGTCTTTCGCTCCCTCGGAAATTTAAGGTCGCTTTCTCGGATTGCAAAGAAGACAGCGCTTACGCCATGATCCATGATATCGGTTATTATGCGAAGATTCAGAAGGGAATAAAAGGGTTTGCTGTTTATTGCGGGGGTGGATTAGGAGGACAGCCCCATGAAGCGGTTTGTGTTAGCGAGTTTATCCCTGCGGAGGATCTCTTAGTCTTTTCGGAGGCCATTGTCCGCCTGTTCCATCGTGATGGAAATCGAGTCGATCGAAGAAAGGCTCGAAGCAAGTTCCTTGTGCAGAGTTTGGGCGCGGAGGAATATAAAAAGAGGCTCTATGAACTCTATCCTCAAATTGAGGCTGAAAGCGGAGAGGAGTTTCGCGCTGATCTTCAATATTATCTAAAGAGTTTCAGTGTCCCGTCTCCTTTGCCACTCGATACCCCAGAGGAACCTCAAATCGCCAACGACTCGGAATATTTGCATTGGCGTCGGACGAATGTGGAACCCCAGAGGCAAGAAGGCTATTTCATGGTGACGATTAAATTAATTCGAGGAGATTTCACCTCTAAGGATCTCCGAGAACTCGCCAAAGGGACTCGGCGTTTTACGAATGGAGCGATTCGTATCACTCAAGAGCAGAATTTTCTTCTCCCATTTGTGCGGGCGCAAGATCTTTATGATCTCTACAAAACGCTCAAGCAATTGAAACTCGCGGAAGCCGACGCACAACATATCACCGACGTCCTCTCTTGCCCGGGAGCCGATTATTGCAGTTTGGCTGTCACTCGGTCGATGCGAATGGCAGCAAAACTCAGAGAGTTCCTTTTATCTTGGAATCAATCGGTTGAGGAGATTGGGCCTTTTCATGTGAAAATCAGTGGATGTCCTAATTCCTGCGGCCAGCACCAGATTGGCGATATCGGTCTCACCGGCATGATGGCCAAGGACGGAAAGGGGATCGAGAGGGAGCATTATTCCATCCTGTTAGGGGGAGGGAGTGTTGAGGGGAAACTCACCTTGGGAACGCGCCTGAAGGGGAAATTTCCCGAGGAGGAGACGCCTAAAGTTTTAGCGGCGCTCGCTGTTTATTACAAACAGGGAAGGACACAGGGGGAATCCTTTCACGATTTTGTTCAACGGATAGGGATGAAGCCGTTGAATGAGATAGCGCAAAAAGCAGTTGAAGTTTCCCCAGACTAAATCCGTGCAGGACTCAATCTGTGCCGGACTCAATTTGTGAAAGAAAAGCCACACGTCGATTTAATTGTTTTCGATCTGGATGGAACTCTAATTGATTCCTGTCGCGATTTGACCCTTTCCGTCAACGACACCCTCCATTCCTTGGGATATCCACCTCTTGAAGAGTCTTTAATTGCTCAGTACGTGGGCCAGGGTGTGACTCCTCTTCTACAAAGGAGTCTGGAGCGGTACGGAAGCAAAAAAGTTGAAGAGGCCCGCTCCATTTTTCTTAAGCGCTACGAGGAACATCTTTTGGATAACACCCGTCTTTTCCCAGGAGTCGCGGATGTGTTACTTCACTTTGTGGAAAAACATCTGGCCATCTTAACGAACAAACCTTACTCCTTGACCGAAAAGATCCTTTCTGGGTTAAATATCGATCCCTTGTTTTCTATTGTCATTGGAGGGGATTCTTTGGAGGCCAAGAAGCCCGATCCGGGTGGGTTTCGATTTATCTTGAATCAGTTGGGTATCCTCCCTCGCGAAGCTATGATTGTTGGAGACAATCCGGTGGATATCCAGACGGGAAAAAGGGTGGGGAGTTGGACTTGTGGGGTCACTTACGGGTACTCCGCTGAGAGTGATGTCAAAAACGCTCACCCCGACTTTTTAATCTCTACTCTTTCCGCACTCCAAAACATCATTTTGTAATTCCAGAGGTTCACGGGAATGTTTTCCTCGCTTCACTCGCAAGATTTTTGACCCACCTTAGGGAGGTAGGTCTCTGAACTCGCTAGCATTTCTCGCCTAGCCACTGTAGGCTTCGCAAAGCAGCTACGTCCCCCAGTTTCACTCTGGAGAAACACGCACGGAAAGGATAGGTTTCACGGATCGACACCGATTGTGAGCCATCCGCTCCACTGCTTTGCTCAGCAACAGTGGCACGGCTCGAAATGAACCGCTCGTTCAAAGACCTACCTCCCTTCACGGGCATCCCAAAAATCTCGTAACGTTCCTTCGAAAAGAGATTCCAGTGAACTTTTCCCATCTTCACCAACCGTTTCTCCTGCTTGGCCTCGCGGGTGGCATGGGGCGGGGGACCCCCAGGCGCGCGGACT
>JACQOV010000030.1 GCA_016202395.1 Deltaproteobacteria bacterium | reverse complement strand
CTCATTATTATTCAAAATGCCGAAGCCGGACCCCATTCTCCTTCTTTACTTCCAAGTTTACTTCCGTTATCATTACTTATATGCAACACGAAGAGATCCTTGAGCACATTGTAACTGACCCAAAAACCCAACATGGCAAGCCTTGCATCAAAGGAACACGTACCCCAGTTTATGTTATTCTGGAAGCGCTGGCTATGGGCATGACATCTGAAAAGATCAAGGAAGAGTTCCCTCCTATTACAGACGAAGACATCCACGCCTGTATGTTTTATGCTGCCGTGTTGGCCAACGAACAAGATCTTATCCCTCAATTGTGATCTCAGACGAAGTATATCAACTCGCCAAAGAACAAAATTTGGCTCCCTCGTTATTATTCAAAAAAATCGCATTCGAATCCGCAAACCAATGGGATCCGAAGCCTGACCCCATTCTGCAACACGCGACTTGACCCCATTTATTCTCCTAATTTCAAAAAATCTCCGACTGTCATCATCCAATTTCCACTAGCGCTCCGCATTGGCGTTGGCCATTGAGGTCCGAGATTATATCCCGTTCGATCTTCAGTCATAACCTCAAGGAATTGTTCATTAATCCATCCTTGCCGTTGCATATCAGCCACTATTCGTTTCGCCTCTTCAAGAGACGGACCTTCCCCAACAGATGACCGACCTAAATAAGTTACCTTTCCGCTCTTACCACTGAGCCCATAGTACGAAGCACCCCTTGTGGGCCTTCCAAATGCCTGCCTAGCGACATCCCTATGGCTTGCACCATCACCACTGCTACGCTCATGAAACGCATACTCTGGATCGCCACCCGTAGTTGGGACCCGAACCACACCATTCGCATCCCTTAAATTATTGGGAACAGTCTCCAATGGAATTTGCGAAGAATCTTCATCCCCAACGTCTTCCCCTCCACCGGAGCCGCTACTGCTTGCTGTATCCTCTGATAAGCTTAAACCCAGCTCTGAGAGCGTCCTAGCTCCATTGATTACCACCGTAGTCCCATAGGCCGCGAGGGTCAAAGTAGCTGGAGTCACCACCACCCCACCTCCCGTAGCCAAAGCAGCAGCTGTCCCCCCCGTTCCAGTATAATTCATGATCATCCCAAGCAAGGTCGCGGCGGTCGTGCCATAGGAATAGCCTTGAAGAGAGGCCGTATTCAATGAGAGATCGCGAGGAACCGATTGCCAAGTCATCGTCCTCCCAAAAGAGATAAAGGACCAATAAAGGAAATCGCCGGCGTCCTTAGCTGTCTCTCCTGTGGGATCAACCCATAAAATTGGATTATTTCCGACATAACCGTAGGAGGTAAAACCATCGAAAACTGGATCAACACTGAGAAAACGAGAAAGCATGGGATCGTAATATCGGGCGCCGTAGTAATGGAGACCGTCCTCGGCATCAAACTCTTGACCGGTGTAGAGATGGGGAGTCGCCCCCTCACCTCTTTCCTCTCCCCTTTGGGGAGAGGATGAAAGGTGAGGGGTTAGAATCTCACCGTAAGGGGAATAGATTGCCACTTGCTGAACATTCCCACCCTCGTTCGTCGCCACACTCGTCGAACCCAAATGATCCGAATGGACATAGCTCATCTCGGCATGAGCCATGCCAAAACACAACGCAAAAATGAAACTCCATCGTATCATTGAACAACCCTCATCTGTAAGTTGACCGCAAAAGGCCCCCATCCGTCATTCCCGTGCAAACGGGAGAATTCGTCATCCCCGCGAAAGCGGGGAACCAGCACTGGATTCCCACTTCCGTGGGAATGACGGGATTCCCGTTTTCACAGGATGACGCATAAATTACCGAAGCCGGACCCCGCTTATTCACGTTTACGCCCAATTTCAAAATAACGTGCCTAATTGATTTAAAAACCTGCCAATCTCCGCAGAAGGGACTTGTTTTTTTTTCATCGTGTCAAGAATCCTCAGTTGGCTCCCTTCAATCGCGTCAGAAATCGCGTCGGGAAGCTGAAGGGGGGTGAGTTCCGTTATGGGCTCCCTTTCCATAAACGCTCTGAAGTAATTTGCATTCTCTGTAATCTTTTCCATTAAACCCCTATTTTGAGAAGCATTATAGAGCAACCGAAGCTCTTTGCTCTCTTGCAATCTACTCATCTGAGCGATCCTATCACTCCAATCTGTAAAAGAAGATTTTACTTTCATCGCTCGAGCGCTCCCCATTTGCGCTTGCCTCACAGCTCGAGTCATCCTTGCCTTATCCAGTGAAATGACTTCACCTCTCTTCTTTCCATCCCCCGTAGAACTCATGGAGGAGTTTCCGATCATCGCGGCGGAATCGGCCGACGAAGCAACCAGATCCGTTGCAGTTTCTCCCTTAGCTCCAACCCGCAAAGCCTGCACCATTGTGTTTCCAACGGCCATGGTTGCTTCGAGAGTTTCCGCAGTCGCGTTCGGATTAAAATATCCTCCGGAAGGTAAAACGGGTAACAGCCCCACTCCACTGACGACAAGCCAGAAGGCATTCCATGTCGTGGGATCGTCCTGATAGGCTTTGTAGTTAATGACAAAAACAGCGACATCCACTACATCCCACAAGAGCTCTCCCGTGGGATCGGTGTAGCTCACAGGATTGTTCGCCACATAAGCATAAGGAGGTTCGGATAAAACGGGATCTGGAGCGGTGAATCTTGCAAGAGCGGAATCATAATACCGGGCGCCGTAGTTGTAGAGAGCGGATTCGGGGTCGAGCTCTTGGTTGGTGTAGAGATGGGCCGTCGCCCCCTCACCTCTTTCCTCTCCCCTTAAAATCTCTCCAAATGGGTTGTAATGCTCGATCTGCTGAACCGCACCAGTCGAATGGCTGACAACTGCCGTCGAACCCAAATGATCCGAATGGACATAGCTCACCTCCGCTCGTGCCATTGGACAGGAAATGGCACAGACCAAGGACAACAACGCTATTTTTTCAAACCTTACCTTCATGGCG
>JACQOV010000027.1 GCA_016202395.1 Deltaproteobacteria bacterium | reverse complement strand
TTGGGCTGCGACAGCGTCGCTCGTCCTCGACGTAGCACTTCGGCTACGCCTTCGTCCTCGCTCCTTGTCTCGCCTCAAAATCGGCTCAGCCAAAGTGTCATATATTTTCCGCTCCAAGTAGTAAGAGAAAAACCATGATCTATCTGCTCTCATCTTTTGCCATCTTTCTGACCTCAGCGGGCTTGATGACACTTTCAAAAAATCGAACCTATAGGAAAGCGCTTGGGTGCGGTGGCGTGTTTGTGGGATCGGTCTTGGGGTTGATTCCGGCAATCCAGGTCCTTTCAACAACTCGCTTGCTAGAAAAGAGCCTGGGATCTCCGTTGCCTTATCTCACGATCGCTCTAGGGATCGATCCTCTCAGCGCTTTCTTTTTGATGGCCATTTTTGGGCTTTCAGGAATCATTGCCATTTATAGTTGGGGTTATCTCAAAGACCAAGATCGATTCCTTCCAAGCCTCCCCTTCTTCCCTCTTCTCGTAGCATCAATGGCGGCTGTTACGGTAGCCCGTGATGGATTTCTTTTTCTGGTGTGCTGGGAGATTATGTCACTGAGCTCATTTTTCCTGGTAACGGCGGAACATGAAATCCGGGAGGTGCGTCACGCAGGCTGGGTCTACCTCATTGCGACCCATCTTGCCACGGCGTTTCTCATGGCCTTTTTCGTGTTACTTTTCAAAGAATCTGGCTCTTTTTCGTTCCACGATTTTGTAGACCTCGGATCGATTTCCCCTGTTCTTGCAGGAACTCTCTTTCTTTTTGCTCTGATCGGCTTTGGAACCAAAGCGGGGATCTTCCCTTTTCATGTATGGCTTCCTCATGCCCATCCTGCAGCTCCCAGTTTCATCTCAGCGCTCTTATCCGGAGTCATGATTAAAACTGGGATCTATGGCATCTTGCGCGCGCTCACTTTTTTAGGCCCGCCGCCTCTCTGGTGGGGAGAACTTTTAATGGGTTTGGGAATCCTCTCATCGGTGCTGGGAGTTTTATACGCGCTCCTACAGCATGACCTCAAACGACTTCTTGCCTATCACAGTGTTGAGAACATCGGGATTATTGCCATCGGTGTGGGATTAGGACTCGTTGGAACAACCCGGAATAATCCATCGATTCTAATTTTGGGATTCGGAGGGGCCCTTCTCCATGTTTGGAACCACGCGATTTTCAAAGGGCTCCTTTTTCTTGGGGCTGGCCATATGATTCACTCAGCCCAAACACGGGTGATCGATCATTTAGGCGGACTTTTCAAGAAAATGCCCCTCACCGGAACAACCTTTTTGATTGCATCCGCGGCCATCTGCGGTCTTCCCCTTCTCAACGGTTTTATTAGCGAATGGCTGATTTACCTCGGCCTTTTCCAGGGCATTCAAGAATTCTACGGCTTGCCTCTCTTCTTTTCAGTGGCGGGGATTGTCGGGATCGCCTTTGCGGGGGGGCTTGCCATCGCCTGTTTTTCAAAAGTGTGTGGCGTAGTCTTTTTGGGGGAGCCCCGGAGCGAACAGGCGGCTCAAAGTCATGAAGCTCCAATCAGCCTTTTGATCCCCATGGCGATTCTAGCGGCTCTCTGCTTTTTTATCGGGCTTTTTCCGCAGATTGTCGCAAGAGGCCCCCTCGCGCAGGTTTTAGGAGAATGGGATGCCGATCGGGTTCTTATTTCTCTCCCTCTCACCTCCCTAGGAATTCTATCTCTTTTCTTTCTTGGATTCTGTGTTGTCTTAACTTTACTTCATCGATCGCATATCCGAGAAAAAGGACAAAAAGAGGCGGTCACATGGGATTGCGGATATGCAAAACCCTCGCCCAGGATGCAATACACCGCCTCCTCTTTTGCCGAGCCTCTCGAAGAGGTCTTTCGAGGCCTTTTAAAACCGATCTCGAACCTCAAAAAATCCTCTTCCCTCTTCCCCGAGCGTGGGCATTTTTCAGAATGGGTGGAGGATTTGGCGGAACACCGTTGGTTTGCTCCCCTTTTTAACGCTATCGATAAAATATTTCTTCGTGCACGCAGGTTGCAGAAAGGGAGAATCCAGAGCTATCTTGCTTTAATTTTCGTAACATTGCTCGCTCTCCTATTTTGGGAGGTTTGGTTTGGAATCTAATATTTTGTTTTTGATTTCTCATATCTTGATGCTCTTGGTTTTTCCCCCTTTTTTCATGGGAGTCATTGCCAAGACAAAGGCCTTTTTTGCGGGCCGAAAAGGTCCCTCGCTCTTTCAGATGTACTATGATCTCTGGAGGCTCCTTAGAAAATCGGCCGTCTACAGCCGATCTTCCTCGCTCGTTCTGCGATGGGCCCCTTCTATCATTCTCTCAGCGCTCTTTTTCTCAGGGCTCTTCCTCCCCTTCCAGGGACAAGCCCTTTTCCACTTTGAAGGGGATATCCTCCTCTTTGCCTATCTTCTGGCCTTAGCCCGTTTTCTAACCCTTCTAGCCGCGATGGATGTCGGCTCTAGTTTTGAGGGGATGGGGGCCAGCCGTGAGGCGACTTTCGGAGCCCTCTCGGAACTCGCATTCTTTCTGGGGCTCATCGTTCTTGCAATGGTCACTCATTCAACCTCCCTCACGGAGATCTTAGGATGGAACCGAAACCACTCTCTCCTGCAGCCGGCCCTTTTGTTCCTTTTTGCGGCCTTCTTTCTGATTCTCCTCACGGAAAACTCGCGGATGCCGATCGATGATCCCACAACACATCTCGAACTAACAATGATCCACGAAGTGATGATCCTCGATTACAGTGGACCGGATTTAGCATTGATCCTGTACGGAGCCTCGATGAAACTTTGGATCTTTGCGGTATGGGCCACTTCCCTTCTATGGCCTTCTATGGGATCTTCACTCGGCGGAGCCATGGGCTTCCTATTTTTAAAGGGGATAGGGATGGCCATTGCCATTGGCGTTGTGGAATCGACCTTGGCCCGTTTTCGGCTGATCAAAATTCCACAAATCCTGATCGCGAATTTCGTTCTGGTGGCCTTTGCTTTACTCATCGTTTTATTTCACAAACAGGGGTAATGTATGGATTGGATTTTAAGTGGCGTCATCTTAACAACACTCTTTATCCTCGGCTCTTTCCGAATTTCAGCCTGCATTCGGGCTGCCGCAGTCCAAGGAACCTTACTCTCATTTCTTCCCATTCTGATTCGGGGATCTCTCACAGATTTTCACAGCCTTGGGATGTTTTTGGGAACACTCTTTGTCAAAGCGATTCTGATCCCCTTTTTGCTCTTCCGTTCCATTCGAGAAACGACCCTCTCCGAAGAGACGGAATCCACCGCGAGCCGTCATCTTTCTCTTTTGACGGGTGGAATCGTCACGGTCATTGCCTTTTCATGGAAGTTCTATCCCTCCCCTGACTTTTCAACCCCTTTGGTCGTCCCAACCGCTTTGGCCATGGTTCTTCTCGGATTCCTCCTCCTGGTCTCTCGAAAGAAAGCGGTTCATCAAGTCATCGGATTCCTCGTTTTAGAAAATGGCGTTTTTATTTTTGGAATGACACTGGCCGCCGATTTTCCCACAACAGTCGAGATCGGGATCTTGCTCGATCTGTTGGTTGGAATATTTGTGATGGGAATTATGATCTATCACATCCACAGAACCTTTGATCACATCGACACCACGAAACTCGCTTCACTGAAGGACACCGAATGAACCCCATTCTCCTTGTCATAGCGCCCACGATTTTAGGAATACTCACCCTTTTTATTCGAGGAGAGAAAAGGAGAAAATGGCGCCGACTTGTTTTGCTTATCGGCGCCTTCCTTCACACCGGAGGAACGATCTCGCTGTATTTTTTTGCTCCTCAAGAGACTCTGGGAAAGACTTTTCAATTAGACTCCTTGGGGCTGCTCTTTTTGTCGATCACGAGCTTGCTCTTTCTCCTTGTCTCCATCTATAGCGTGGGTTATTTTCATCACGAACGTGAGAAATATACCGAGGAGGGGGTGAGCCATCTCTTTACCCCTTGTATGCTCTTCTTCCTCGCTTCGATGACACTCACCACAATCAGCTCGCAGCCCACTATTCTCTGGATCGCCATCGAAGCCACAACGGTGGCCTCCGCACCCCTCATCTATTATCATCACCATCACCAAGCTTTGGAGGCCGCTTGGAAATATCTTCTGATTGGCTCCGTCGGGATCGCCATCGCTCTTCTTGGCATATTCTTTATCATTGCTTCTGCAAAAGGGGATGTGTCGGATCTCTCTTTTCCGACACTCATTCGTTCTGCGGCATTTCTAGATCCTCATGGGCTTCGGATCGGTTTTATTCTTGTTCTTGTTGGCTTTGGAACGAAGATGGGGCTCGCTCCTCTCCATAACTGGCTTCCGGACGCTCACAGCGAGGCCCCTTCCCCAGTCTCTGCGCTTCTCTCTGGAGCGCTCTTGAATTGCGCTTTCTTAGGGATTCTCCGATTCTACACCCTCCTTTCGGCTGCAGGGCTGGCTCTGTTCGCAAATAAACTCCTCATCCTTTTGGGGCTCTTCTCATTACTCATCGCGGCCATCTTCATCACGCGACAACGGGACTACAAACGACTGCTGGCCTATTCCAGTGTAGAGCATATGGGCATCCTTGCCCTTGGGGTTGGATTTGGAGCGGGATTCGGATCTCTCTTGCATGCCGTCAATCATTCGCTCACGAAAGGGCTTCTGTTTCTCACGGCAGGACAAGTACTCATCGTCTATCGAACGAAAATGGCCTCCGATGTCCATGGCTTGCTAAAAACAATCCCGATCACCGGAACCCTTTTCGTTATTGGAGGGCTCGCGATGATGGGATCTCCCCCTTTTGGCCTCTTTGTAAGTGAATTCCTGATCTTGAAAGAAGGCTTCACGCAAGGACATTGGATCGCGAGCTCTCTCTATCTCCTTCTCTTAGGGATTCTCTTCGTCTCGATGTCACGCATTATCCTCGACATGACCCAAGGGGAAAGAAAAGAGGGGGTCACTCAGGGAGAGCGTCCTTCCTGGCTAATGATCCTTCCAACGATTTTCCTAGCCCTCTTTGTTTTACTCTTCGGCCTCTATCTTCCCTCTTCGATGGTTGAGCTCTTGAAATCAGCCTCCACATCCCTTGGAGGGCCTTCATGAGCGCTCTATTCGTAGTCATCAAAAACGCGGCATCGACCCCAACAGAAATGATTCCAATTCTTTCCATGGAGATTTGGCGATCGTGGGTTCTAGAGACCTGCAAAACGGGTGGAAGGGTCCTTGCCTTATTCGCTATCCCCAAAAAGGACCCCGAGCTGCGCCTTTTCGCTGTTTTGGGAATCGATGTGAAAGGGGAGATACGTGTAGCTGCAACCGATCTTCCAACGAACGGTTTACGTTATTCCTCACTCACCCCAGAAATCCCTGAGGTTCACCTCTTTGAAAGGGAACTTGCAGAAAATCATGGAATTCTCTGTGAAGGACATCCCTGGCTCAAACCGGTCCGCAAACTAGAGGGCTATCCTTTCTATCGATTTGAAGGAGAAGAGGTGCACGAGGTGGCGGTGGGACCGGTCCATGCCGGCATCATCGAGCCAGGACATTTCCGATTTCAGTGCCATGGAGAGAAGGTATTCAACCTCGAGATCCAATTGGGCTACCAACATCGTGGCGTTGAAAAGCTCATGGCGGCCGCAAAACCTTCCCTATGCGCAACCCTTGCGGAATCGATTGCGGGAGATACCGTCCTCGGTCACGGGTTGGCTTACTGCCATGCCATTGAAGGGCTCTGTGGAAAATCGGTCTCCCAAAGGGCCAAAAGGCTTCGGGCCATCGCCTTGGAACTGGAGCGACTCGCTAATCACGCCGGTGATCTCTCAGCTCTGGCAGGGGACATCGGCTTTCTCCCCGCCAACGCCTACTTTGGCAGGCTACGTGGAGAATTTCTAAACCTCCTCATGGAGATCTCAGGAAATCGGTTCGGACGGTCCTTGGTGAGGCCGGGAGGGGTTCTCTTCGATATCGCAAAGGAGTCCCTTGCAAATTTTCAAAAAAGAATCGCGCAAGCGGCAACGGAAATGAAAGAGGTGGCAGAGCTTTTCTTTTCGACCCCCTCGGTCCTCTCACGACTGGAACACACAGGAAGCGTTTCTACAGGAATAGCCAAGGACTTGGGGCTAGTCGGCCCCGCGGCCAGAGCGAGTAATCTTCTGCGAGACATCCGCCACGACTACCCCACGGGGGCGTATCGTTTCGAATACATCCCCCCAATGCGACTCTCTTCGGGAGATGTCTATGCTAGAGCAAGAATCCGCTCCCTCGAAAGCAAGAAATCTTTAGAATTTATCTCAGAACAATTGAAATCGTTGCCTCTGGGCAAGATTTTTACTCCTTGCCATGCTTTAAATCCTTCCTCGTTTTCAGTAAGCCTCATCGAAGGATGGCGGGGCGAGATTGCCCACATCGTTTTCACGAATGAACAGGGGGAAATCACGAATTACAAGATCGTTGATCCCTCTTTTCATAACTGGATGGCCCTTGCCATGGCGATGCGGGAGGGACAGATCTCCGATTTCCCTTTGTGCAATAAGAGCTTTAACCTATCGTATGCAGGGCACGACCTTTAAGAAGGAATGACTATGGGATCGATCTTAAAAAATCGCTGGCAACAAGGATATCGAACAATCTCTTTTCCGGACTCCATTACGATGCCAGAACGATTCCGTGGAAAGCCGGCTCTCCACCCCGAAAAATGTGTTGAGGGTTGCCATAGCTGCCGTGCGGTTTGCCCCACAGGAGCAATCTCTGAAAAACCTCTTCAACTCGATCTTGGAAAATGTCTCTTTTGCCAGGAATGTGTTTTGGCGTGCCCGGAAGGAGCGATTGAATACACGCAAGACTATCGGATGGCCGTCCGCCGACGGGAAAACCTTTACTTAAAAGGAGAGGAACTCCAACTGGCAGAGGCCTTGAACCAGAAGATGCAACAACTCTTCGGTCGCTCTCTCAAACTCCGCGAGGTCTGTGCGGGGAGCTGTAACGGCTGCGATCTGGAACTGCAGGCTTTAAATAACGTGGTGTTTGATCTCTCCCGTTTTGGAATCCAGTTTGTCGCTTCCCCTCGACATGCCGATGGACTTGTGATTACAGGCCCTGTCACTCAAAACATGAAGCTCGCCCTTCAAAAAACCTACGAAGCGGTCCCCGATCCTAAGATTGTCATTGCGGTGGGGGCTTGCGCCATTCAAGGAGGCCCTTTCGAAGGAAGCCCTGAGGTTCTTAACGGCGCTAGTTCTGTAGTTCCCGTCGATCTCTACATCCCCGGCTGCCCTCCCCATCCCTTAACTCTACTCGACGGCTTCCTAAGACTTTTGGGGAAAATGGATTCTATTCATCGAACAGTTTGAGATATTCTCCGTAGCCCTCTTTTTCAAGATCCTCTTTGGGAATAAACCGTAACGCCGCAGAGTTCATGCAATAACGAAGTCCTGTGGGGGCAGGTCCATCCGGAAAGACATGCCCCAAATGACTATCGGCATGTTGGCTTCGAACCTCGGTACGGGCAGAGAAAAGCTTGCGATCCTCCCGTTCTACAATATTTTCAGGTTCTAGTGGTTTTGTAAAACTGGGCCAACCGGTCCCGGAGTCGAATTTATCCTTGGAGCTAAACAGAGGCTCTCCCGAAACAATATCGACATAGATCCCTTCCCGTTTGTTATCCCAATACTCATTTTGAAAAGGCGCCTCCGTCCCCTCTTCCTGAGTCACTTTGTATTGCAGAGGGGTAAGGCGTTTTTTAAGCTCTTCTTCACTTTTCCACACCTTTTTCAAAAACTGATCTCGACCGGAGTTGAAGCGATAAAATTTGTAACGCAAAGGATTCTTTGTATGATAATCCTGATGGTAATCTTCAGCCTTGTAAAAAGCGGTGGCAGGCCGAATCTCTGTAACAATCGGTTTGTCAAAGCGTTTGGAGGCTTCTAACTCTTTTCTAGAAGCCTCCGCTAATCGCTTTTGCTCTTCATCGTGATAAAAAATGGCCGATTTATATTGCCCTCCCCGGTCGACAAACTGTCCTCCGTCGTCCGTTGGATCAATCTGTCTCCAAAAGATCTCTAACAACTCTTGATAGGAAACCTTTTGGGGATCATAGGTGATCTGAATGGCCTCCACATGGCCTGTCCCCCCTGCAGAAACCTCCTCATAAGTGGGGTTCTCTTGGTCTCCTCCCGTGTAACCCGATAAAACCTCGGAGACTCCCACATGCGCCTCGAAAGGCCCCTCCATGCACCAAAAACACCCGCCAGCCAACGTGGTTTTTTTTAGATCTTTAGCATGAGTCATTGCTTTACTCTCCTTTGAATGATCCTCTGTACAAGCTCCAGGGACTATGGAACTGAAAAAAACAAATATAAGAAAAGCTATGGATTTCTGTGCCATGACTAATAAAACTCCACAACAAAGCGTAGTTGATTCAATCAGAGTCTAAAATTTGTAGGTTCCAACCCATAAGAAAGATTGGAGAATCCCCACCTCATTCTCCCCATCTTGATCGATGTCCAGAAGTGAAGTGGCTACCTGAGCATCGTAGGAAACTCCCACTCCAAAATCATCAGATAAATGATAGAGATAACCGATATCCCAACGTACCGCAAATCCGCTTTTACTGAAGGATTGTCCCCCTTCTTTGCCATACACCCATCCCATCCCCATCCCCAACAAACTAAACACTTCATGTCGATCTTTCGTTCCCGGCCAAAAGCTCACTCTCCCACCCACTGTCAAAAAATGGACTTGGTCCATTTCGACTTTGGAAATCAATCCCCCTTCTCCATCGACAATAGCCCCCAAATATGAAATCTGAGCCGCAAAACGAGGGACAAAACGATATCCAAGATTGAGCCCGAAACCATTCCCTTCTCCACCGTTGAGATCGCTTGCAACATAAAGAGAGTACCCCGCATTAAGATCCACATAGAGATGAGGGACGTCTTCTGCATGCAGTATTTCCACTCCAATTAAAGTGGAAAAAACAAAAAAGGACGTTAGGATCCACATTCTATACACCATATCGAATCCTACTTATCACCGGGTCCTCTCATTTTGCGACATAAAAAAGGATGACCAGATAGTGGCTGACACTTCCCAGTAAAACAAAAAGATGCCAGATGCTATGGGCGTAGCGAAATCGGCCTTCCATGGAAAAGAAAACAACCCCCACGGTATAAAACAACCCTCCGAGAAATAATCCGATGAGCCCTTTTAAGGATAGGGCCTGAAACAAGGGATAGATGGCAACAAGCATGAGCCATCCCATCGCTAAGTAGACCACCACCGAGAAAACGCGAGGCCCTTTTCTCAACAAAAGCTCCAATCCAATACCGAGAATCGCGAGTCCCCAAATCACTCCAAACAAAGACCATCCCCAACCTCCCCGAAGTGTGACCAAAACGAAGGGCATGTAAGTTCCAGCGATGAGCAGATAAATGGCATAGTGATCGAGCCGACGAAAGATTTTCCGGATCGGGCCTTGCAAGCTATGATAGAGCGTGGAAGAGGCGTAGAGAAGCGCAAGAGAGGCCCCATAAAGACAAAAACTCACAATCTTCCACGGGTCCCCTTGGCGAGCCGCTATAATCACCAATACCACAAGACCCGCCACCGCGGCTAAAAAACCGATGAGATGAGTCAAACTATTCCATATTTCTTCTCTACCCATAATGAATTAGGCTATTGTACTATTCTAAGCCAAAAAATGCTACAGTCGAGCCTGAAATGAGGAAAAGCCTTAGGGCCTTTGGAAAAGCCGTTGCGTCGATCTCAAAAGATCGCTACATTGCCGCATTGAATGGAGTCGTCGGAAACTCTTTAGAAAAACAAAAGAGTCGCTTCTCCATTGAAATGGATTTCTATGCGAATGGAAAGTCTATCGATTGGATTCGAATGGGCCCAAAAATAACTGAAAAGATCTGCGTTTTTGTTCACGGAAGTTGCGACAACGAGGAGAGCTGGCAATCCCATAAGGGCTATGGCCTCATCCTTCAGAAAAAACTGGGCTATACTCCACTCTACGTGCGCTACAATTCTGGATTGCATATCTCGACGAATGGTCAAAAGTTGTCACGCTTGCTGCGAAAACTCTTTCGCAGTCATTCCGAGAAAATTAAAGAGATGGTCTTGATCGGTCACAGCATGGGAGGGCTTGTCATCCGAAGCGCTGGCTATTATGGGAAAAAGGGACATGAAAAATGGGTAAAAAAGGTTTCAAAAATTTTCCTTTTGGGGGCCCCGCACTCGGGAAGCCATGTCGAGAAATTGGGAAACTTGGCGACGAATGTCTTAAAGACCATCCCTAACTTTTACACAAAAATTATTGCCAAACTAGGCAATATTCGCAGTGACGGGATTAAAGATCTGCGTCACGGATATCTTGTCGATGAAGATTGGAAAGGGAAAGATCCCGATCCACTGTTGGGAATGGGCCGGTCCGTCCCCCTTCTGGATGGGGTCCATTATTATATTATCGCCGCAACACTCTCCAAAAATCCAGAAAGTCTGATGGCTCAATTATGGGGGGATGGCATGGTTCACCCTTCAAGCGCCACAGGAAAAAGTTTCTTAATGTCCAATCCTATCGCATTCCCAAAAGAAAATCTGAGAATATTCGCGGGCGTTTCTCACATTGGCCTGACCCATAACAGCCATGTGGGCCGGCAAATCGTCGAATGGTGCCGAACAGGAGTTTCCCAATAATGCCTCTCCATCCATTACCGGAGCCAAAAAGTCGAATAGAGCGAATCCTGGGATTCATGAAGGGATCGATTGCGTTTAGTTTTTTGTTCCCCACTTTGATTGCCCTCAATGGATTGCAAATGGCGAGCTTAATCCTTAGGCCTTTTTCTCCAACCGCTTTCCGCCGGTTGAATCGATTCATTGCCAATACCTGGTGGGGATGGTGCGCCATCGGAGCGGAGAAAATCTACGGAATTCAGACGAAGTATACAGGAGATTCCGTTCCGATGCGTGAAAATGCGCTCGTTATTCTAAATCATCAAGAGATGGCCGATATTCCCGTCCTTTTTTCATTGGCACGAAGTAAGGAACGCCTCGGAGATCTCAAATGGTTTGTCAAAGACATCCTAAAATACGTGCCGGGCATTGGCTGGGGGATGCTTTTTCTCGATTGTCTCTTCATTAAACGGAATTGGCTTGCCGACCGCGAGCGGATTCATCGCGTCTTCAAAAATATTATTGATCACGACATCCCATTTTGGATTATCAGTTTTGTGGAAGGAACAAGAATGAAACCTGCCAAACTACATCAGAGCCAAGAATACGCTCAAAAGAATGGGCTCAGGCCGTTGGAACACGTGCTCACCCCCCGAACCAAAGGATTTGTGGCTACGGTACAAGCATTGCGCGATCCTATCGACGCCATCTATGACCTCACCATCGGCTATGTCGATGGAGTTCCAACCGTTTGGCAATGGACTCAAGGCTACGTTCATAAAGTTCATCTTCACGTGCGACGATTCTCAATCGATAAACTCCCGACCGAGGAAAATGCCCTCGCCTCGTGGCTCATGGAACGATTTCAAGAAAAAGACCGCTTGCTCAGTCACTTCTATCAAAACGGCTTCTTCAAATAGCAACTTCCCTTTTTGTTAACGGGCGCCTCTAACGCAAAAGTAATAAGGTGATCACCCCATATAAGGGAAAAAGGATCAGGGCTACGTAGGCCATATAACCAAAGAATGAGGGCATTTTAAAACCACTATGATCCGCGATCGCTTTGACCATGAAATTGGGTCCGTTGCCGATATAGGAATTGGCTCCCATGAAGACCGCGCCGATGCTGATGGCCTCCAATATCCTTGTCGGCACTCCAACAACCTCCCCCGGAAGTCCCAAGCCTTGGGCCAGCGAGAGGAACGTCACATAAGTGGGAGCGTTATCCAAGAAGGATGAAAGAGATCCCGTCAGCCAAAAGAAATGCCACGGCTGCGTAATTCCAAACTCCGGTCCGCGCTCCTTCAGAAGCATCAGGGTCGGAACCATTGTAATGAAAATCCCCGCGAACAAGATCGCGACCTCAATGATCGGGTGCCAGGCGAAGTGATTGTGGTGACGGGCCGTCTTGGAACCCATAAAAAATGAGAGAGCTGCCATGTGAATCATCAAGATCTCCCGCCAAGGGGTGGGGAGAAAAACGCCATACAACACGCCTCCAAGAAATAAGAGATTTCTCGATCCCTCCAATCGGAGGGGCGCGACAGCAGCCTGATCCTTCCTAAGCGCCTCTTTGGATTCGGAATGATAGGCTCGCTGATCCCAAAGATAGAAGGCGAATAGAAGAGCGCCAACGACAAGCGCCCAATAGGGGAAAAGCCTCAGGGTCCAGAAAAAAGGAACGCCACGCAAATATCCAAGAAACAGCGGTGGATCTCCCAAAGGGGTCAATAACCCTCCGCAGTTGCTCACGATCAGAATAAAGAAGATCGGCAGATGTTTTGTGTTTTTCCTCTCGGAATTCGTCCTTAAAAGAGGGCGTATCAAAACCATGCTAGCCCCGGTTGTTCCAATAACGCTAGCCAACACCCCCCCCAAAGCCAAAAAGAGGGTATTGACCTTTGGAGTGGCCTGAAGATCGCCCGATAAGGCGATTCCTCCAGAGATCGTGTAAAGCGATCCCAGAAGGACAATGAAGGAAATGTACTCTTCCACACTATGCAGAAGACCTTCAGGGTCGTTTGCGAGGAGCCAAACAAATATCGGGATCGAGAGCAGAATAGCAACAACGGCCTTCTTGCCATTGGACTCCCAAAAATGTGGCGCCACAATCGGCAAAAGAGCGATCGAAAGAAGTAAAAAAACAAATGGAAAAACAGTCCAAAAAGGAATCATATTACTAAGCATAGGTTGCGGTTAAATAGTCCAAAATGTCGGCAGATTCATAGAACGACTTTCCTGTGTTTGGATCGAATTCGCGATATCCAAGCTGTGAGATATTTTCATACTCGGGGCATAGGATACTGAATTTGCAAACGAGGAGCAAGCATCCTCCGTGAACACGATACTTATCTACGAAATGTTTTCTCAATGAAGTATCGTGTCCTCAGAACTTTCCTCAGAACTTTCAGAGCTCGTTTTATTCAGCAATCAGATTGAAGCGTTGGGTGGATTTATTAAAGGAATAGACATCCCCTGAGCCGATATCGAACCACCAGCCATGGAGATGCAGGCGCCCCATTTGGATTCTTTTCTGGATCAGAGGATAGGTTTTGAGATGTTCGAGCTGAAGAAGAACGTTGGCTTGGGAGATTTTGTTATGCTGGGCGAGAGGCTCACTAGAAAATTCAATGCCTGTTAACATAGAGGGGGCGTTTTCCCCGTACTGAAGCCAAGATTGGAGGTGACTTCCAGAGACTTTTTGGAGCCCTTGGAGAATCGCTTGAATCGCCCCACATTCGGAATGACCGCATACGATCATGTCGGAAACATGGAGTTGAAGGATTGAGAACTCGATGGCAGCCCATTCGGATCGGTCCCCTTCGGAGTGTCCGTCCGAATTGCAAGGAGGGATGAAATTGCCGACATTGCGAATCACGAACAAATCGCCGGGATCGGTGGAAGCAAAGAGGTTCGGAACCACGCGAGAATCCGAACACGTAATGAAAAGAGCATCCGGGGATTGCCCTAAAGCGAGCTTCGAGAATTTCTCCCGATACTCGGCAAGTCGATGTTTTCGAAAATCAATAATCCCTTGAATAAGTTTCTTCACCGACGCCTCATCTTCTGCAACTTCGAGCTACGGGGTCAAGTCGCGTGTTGAACGGTTGTCGGATTCCTAAGTACTAGTCAACAAACGACTGGACCCCATTCGTGTTCAGATCTTAATGGACCTACGCTGCAGCTTTTAATTCCCAACCTGGGAAAAGAAGGACAGCAGGATGGCATTTTAAAGCTCGCGCCAAAGTTTTTGCTCGTTCTACACCTAAGTTAATTCGTTCATTCTCAATAGCTGAAATAGTCGCTTGGGGAATTCCAGTTCGCTCAGAAAGTTCTTCTTGGGACAATCCCTGCAATTCTCGAATGATTCGAACAGACTCTCCCACAGAAACATCAATTCTTATTGTTGCTTTTTTATATCCTCTCTTCATTATAGATAGCCTCTAATATTTATGAGCGTTAATATCAAAAACCTCGATCATTTAATTAATGACAATAGGTCACGGTTAAATAGTCCAAAATATCGGCAGATTCATAGAACGACTTTCCTGTGTTTGGATCGACCAGGTAAGGGATCATCAAACGGCCGCCCCGTTCCTGAAGTTTCGTTCGCATCTCGCCTTTAACCGGAATTTGAGGGAAATATCTCTTCCGAATATTAGGAAGAATATAGTCCGCCAGCTGTACTTTCCCCACATTGTGCAAAAGATAAGGGATCTCGAGTTCGCAAAGCTTTTCTCGAACAGGCCGCGCATAAGGGCTTGACTCAAAGCTATAGAGCTCCAACGGCTTTTCCACTTGAGATGCTTTTTTAAGTCTTACGCCACGTCCTCCCCTGAGCACACTCCCCACTATCGAACTTGCCAAACTGATCGGACGAGCCTTCCATTTTGGCGGAACAGAACGCTGGCCGTAAGTTTTAAATAAATAATCGATGATGTCACGAGATTCATACATTTCGGTCCCGGTATTGGGATCCACTAAATAAGGGAACTGCTGCCTCCCTCCCCTCTTTTCCACTTCACGACGAAAACGGGACCCCCCTTTGGGGCAGGGATAAATCATCACCTCCAAATCCAATTCGCTAATTACCTCGCGCACCAATCGGCAGAAGGGGCAGCCCTCCATGTCGTAGAGCTCCAAAATCTTTTCAGGTCGTGTGCGAGCGGGATGCGTCTGTGTCCCACGCCAGAGACATACGGTCGAAGCGACGGTTGAACTCATAATATTCAGAGTGTGAGATATTTTCATATTACACCTCTATCAAGATATCGGATCCTTCCACTTTGACCGTGTAGATCTGGATCTTAACGTTAGGATTGACCGGCGAGACGCCTGTCTCTAGATTGAAACGCCATCCATGCCAAGGACAAACCACCTCGCACTCCTCGATGTCCCCTTCTGAAAGAGGCCCTCCTCGGTGAGGACATACTTCGTCCGTTGCGTAAAACTTTCCATCGACCTTAAAAAGGGCGAGCCGCTTGGACTCCGTTTCCACTAACTTGCCAATCCCCTCTTCCAGTTCTTCTATCGTAGCCACTTTAACAAATGCCATAACAATACCCCCTCCATGGCATTTTTTATATAACACCCTCTGAGCAAATGCAATGTGCGCAAAAAGTTCCTAATTTTGCCACTTTTGACACAAAATCCGCGGATTTCCAAAAAAGCTCCTAAAATTCCTTTTTAATATCAAATAGATAAAAAGCCGCATTGGGCACGGAAATTGCATATCCCTAAGCCATAAGTCTAAATTATAAGGAGGAACTCTGATGAAATTTTTAAAACTTTTAATAGCCATTTTGAGCACATTAACTCTAGCCTTCACCGGTTGCGGTATTTTTGACGAGGGGGGTGGGGATGAGGGTGGGGGCGAAGGCCCCAACGAGGATTTCGACACCTGCTTTGATTGTGGAGGGAGCCAGGCGTTAGAGCTTCATTTAGACACGGAGGCCCTCTCCCTTTTCCAATACGATAGCGGCGATGAAACCAGCAGGGCGCTCCAACACGAAGGAGCGCTAACGAAAGAGGGGGCCGCATCGAGTCGGACTGACATCTCTCCCGTTATGGGTGAAATCAGCGGCGGCAGATTCGTTAACTTACTCCGCGCGTGGTACGAAAACACCGCTGACGACGGTGAATCGTTTGGAGGACAAAGCGCTACCGATGAAGAATCCGGCCTGGATCCTGACATCCTTGATGATCTCCCTCAGATCTCTTACATCTTTGTCAGCTCCAAAAAAGATGTCTTTCTCGCTTTCAGCCAATGCCTCATCTACCGTGAAACCTCCGATGACGGCACCACCATCGATGAATATGACGATCCTTGGTCTTGCGCCTCTCCTTTCACCTGTCAGATCTTTAAGGTCGACAAACCGTACGATGAGTACGATTCGAGCGATCGGGTGAAGCAATCGAATCTGGAGTGCGTCAACAACGAGCTTGAGATCAACACTTGGGATTATCGCTCCGGGCAGATCCAAGGGGACGATGCTGGAGACGTTTATTTTTGGGCCCACGTCCCTGGGAATTGGAAGAACGTTCTTCTCAAACACGAATATGGGGCCGACACCAACGATCAATCGGAGGCGATCAATTCCAATATCTGTTCTTGGGAATATCTTGTCACGGATGATGGAGCGGTGCTCTATACAGGACAAACCTCGACGAGCGGCTCTTGTAATGGGGATAGCTTCTTCCGGATGGTCACCTCTGGCGGCAGCCTGGTTGAAATCACTCGGGACTGGTGGGATTATGTCTTCGAGCCCCGCGCCAACGGACATGTCCTCTTTTATGGCCCAGATCCTACGATCGATGGAGCCCCCTCTTGGGACAGCGCTTGTCTCTTCGACTTTGATCCCGATCTGGCGGGTGATGATGCGGCTTACGACCCCATCGTGAGTTGTACGAATAACTGGTGGGAGTACGTGACCTTTGGTCCGGACGAAACCACGGCCGCTAACGATACGGAAAACGAGCGGTGCGCGCAAGAATTCTACACCCTTCAAGGAGGGAACTCCCCTGACAAGATACTACTTCCAACGGTCAATGACGCTGAGGAGGTCTGCGTTATCGCCGATGTTGAGAAAAAGGTTGCCGGAGAGTGGAGATGCAACATCTGTGTCAGTTCGGGGAGCAACTGTGAAAACTCCTCGGGCGTGGTTACGGGGGACATCACCCAAAGCGCTTGCACAGCGACAACAGGAAACACCTGGGTGAGCACAAATGAATGTTACAATGATGTGACGACCTCTGCCTGCACCCTCGGAACCAGCATGCCAACCGGTTGGGATCTGAACCACAACTGGTGCCAAGACACAGGAGATTGGTCCAACAGCTACTCCGCTCTGGCTTGCGTTGAGGATGAATCGCTCGATGTGATCTCCGCAACAAATGAAACGGTCGTCAACGGCTGGGTTGTCAATGATAATATCTACTATAGCTATGTCGATAACGGAACCTACGTCCTAAAGAAGGTTACGTTCGATGAAGACGGAAATCCAACCGCAACCGACCTGGTCGAAGGGATTGAGATGTATGAAGTGGGTCCGAGTTCCTCCGACGAAGAGCTGACGGTTAACGGATTGCGATTCTCGGATAACAGCTACGTGTTCGGAGCCGTCGATATTGAGACGGGAGAGACCAACTTTGACACCGGCTTGACCGGTATTGTGGAAGCGATCATCATTCTGGACGAATAAGAAAGACGGATCAGGGAATAAGCCCCGTTAGAGCTTCTCTTTAACGGGGCTTTTCTTTTTCGCATCATTTTTTCTTTTCACAGGTGAAAAACCGGACCAGAAGAGCGGAGCCTAAAAAAAGATCGGCTAACAGAGCCACAAAGAGGGTTAAACTGGCGGCGATCCCCATATGCTGAAGAGCCACAAATTCTGTCGTTAGCAAGGAGAGAAAGCCAAGGCATAACACGACAGAAGAGACAAGCATCCCGCTCCCCGTTCCTAAAAGACCTCGGCGCATGGCGGCCACAGCCTCTCTTTTGTCCTTCCCATCTTTTCCACGCAGCTCCTCGCGGTATCGCATGAAGTAATGGATCGTGTCGTTGACCGCGATCCCCAACGCAACGGGGAGGATGATGGCCGTTCCAATTCGGAGAGAGATCCCGACATAGCCCATGAAACCGATGATCAAAAGCATCGGAAGGATATTAGGAGGGATGCTCAGAAGGGTCAATCGAAGCGATCGAAAAATCAGCGCCATCACAAAAAAGACCATCACGAAGGAGCTTAAAAAACTGGCAATCATGTCTTTAATCAATCGGATATTGCCGCGATTCGCTAGAACGCCATCTCCCGCGAATCGAACCTCAAAACTCGGCCCCAAAAGATCGGAGGCATATTTTTTTAACTCTTCGATGAGCTGCAGAAAGGGCTCGGAGCCATCATCGCGAGTGGTCAACACAATCGCCCCCCATTGGTGGTCCGAATCGAGAAGATCCTTGGCTCCAATCGAGAGATCAGAAGATTCCATTAAAATGTAGTAAAGCGCTATGGGACGCACGCTCTCTGGAATTTTCCAAGCCTCCGGCTTCCCTTCAAAGAAAGCCCAATTCATCTGCTCGATGTAATCGACCACAGACCAAGCTTTGATAACACTTGGATCTTCCATCGCCTTCTCTTGGATCTGCTTGATTTTTCGAAGCACAGCAGGATCCTCCCAAGCTCCAGGCTCCGAAGACTTCAGGCTCATGTAAGCCCCTAGGAATCCCGTGAGGTGATCCTCCGCAACCTTTTGCCCTTGTCGAACGGGATGATTGGCTCCGACCTCCTCGGTTAATTTTTGCTCCAACTCCAATTGAGGAGCCCCCATAAGAGCAACGATGAATAAGGACAATGTCACCCCAAAAATGGTCTTCGTGTGATGCTCGTTCCAATGGGCAATCCGCGCCAGCAGCCGAAGGATAAAACTACTCGGTTCTTGTTGTCGAAGAACAGATTTCGATATCGGAATAAAAGAAAGGATTGAAGGGACTAAAAAAAGTGTGACTAGAAAACTGAGGGTGATCCCAATCCCCAGATCGATTCCAAAGTCCCGGACCATCTCTAACTTCGCGCTGATCAGGGACAAAAATCCGACCACCGTTGTGAGGCTCGTTGCAAGGCTCGCGACCAAAACTCCGTTTAACCCTTCAAAAAGAGCCTCACTCTTACCCAATCCTCTCCCGCGCTCCTCCAAATAACGGGCAATGTAGTAAGTGCTCTCCGCAATCGAGATCACCATCACCACCGGAGGAACGGCGCTGCTCACAATCGTGATCGAATAGCCCAGCAACTCCATCACGGCCAGGGTCAAAAGGATGCTCACCCCCGAAATGATCAGGGGAATAAGAGCGAGGGCGAAACTACGGAAAAATATAAAAAGAGCAATAAAAGCAATAAGGACCTGAAGGAGGGTCGAATCCCTTAATCCTTGCATAATTAACTTGGAGTATTGAGATTCCACGTAAGGAACCCCTGCCAGTGTGAATGGATAGCGGGACTCCAGTTCTTCCTCAAGGATCTCTTCGAAACGCTCTACCGCAAATCGGCGTTCTTTCTCTCTCTGCAATCCTCTATCCAAATCCAGATAAATAGCGATGTAATTCCCATCGGGAGAGAGAAGCCGATGGACCATTAAAGGGTTGTGGAGCACCCGTTCCTCAAGAGCCTGGATCTCCTCTGATTTCTCGGGGACAGATTCGATTAAGGGGCGGATGGCAAACCCTTCCGCATCGGGGAAGATGTCATTCACATTGGTGAGGCTGGTCACTGCAGAGACCCCAGAAATCTCCTGAGAGGCTCGAGTTATTCTGTCTACACGTTGAAGAAGATCAGAGGTGAGCCCCTGGGGAGACTCGATGGCTGCAACAACGAACTGGCTGAAAAGCTGTCCAAACTTTTGATTGAACTGGTCGGTAAAATCGGCCTCAGGATCATTAGCAATCTTTAAGGCGGTGAGGGTAAGATTGAAAGAAATCTGCGAAGCCCGCCACCCTCCAAATCCTAAGAGCAAAAGGGTTAGGCCGAGCCAAAGAAAGCGGCCTTGGAGGATGAAGCGGACGATCTTCTCTTTCATTCCTCCCGAGGCTATTGTTTTCAAAACTGCGTGTCAAGCAACAGAGTTAGAATCAGATCGGTAGGAAAAGTTCACGGGAATGTTTTTGTTGAGCGAACGTTGCAAGATTTTTGGGGTACCCCTCTTGGCGAACCTGGGGACAGGTTGCGAAGCTACCTGTCCCCAGGTGGGTCGTATTTGCTAGAGCGACCCCTGTGGGGACAGTTAGCAAAGCCAAAC
>JACQOV010000028.1 GCA_016202395.1 Deltaproteobacteria bacterium | reverse complement strand
ATTTCACAAAAAGTCCTCAACGTACCTTCTAGGTACGTTTCCGGGCTTTTTGCTCATCCTCCTTGTCTCGGCTCAGATCATGATTTTTCGTCACGAACATAGTTTTTAGAGGTGCCCTGATATAAATCATCTCCTCAGCTTATTTATTGAGCAGAGCTGCCCACTATTTAGGCAATTAGAAGAGGTTAGCGTTTCAGTTAAAAATCATAAGTCCATGAATTAATAGAGACTTTTTTATATTTCGCAAGATTTGCCAAATTGGCACAGTAATTGCAAGTTCGGTAACCTTGGAGGAATCGATCATTTATGAATCCTGAACCATTGCCCATCGAGGGTGAAACTCCGGAGATCCCACTACAGCCGGGTGAGAACTACCGGTTTCACTTCGATGCCACAAAATGTATCGGATGCAAATGCTGTGTCGTCGCTTGCCATGAGCAGAACAACAACCCTCCAGAGGTCCAGTGGCGTCAAGTGGGGGAGATTGCGGGAGGTGAGTTTCCCGAAACAAAGCATTTCTATATCTCGATGTCGTGCAACCATTGTCAGGATCCCTCCTGTTTAAAAGGGTGTCCGGTCGATGCTTATTATAAAGATAAAACAACCGGTGTCGTGCTGATGAAAGAGGATACCTGCATCGGTTGCCAATACTGCACATGGAACTGCCCTTATGGAGCGCCACAATACAACGAAGAGCGAAAAATGGTTACCAAATGCGACATGTGCCACAACCGAATTGCCGAAGGGAATCGGCCGGCTTGTGTTGAGGCCTGTCCTTCAGAGGCGCTCACGATAGAGCGTTTTAACGTAGAAGAGTGGAGGGAAAATTCCACGGAAGCCAATGCTCCAGGCGTGCCTGACTCTTCGATCACTCAATCAACCACTCGGATTACGCTTTCCAAAGAAAAAGGGATTGCTCTCAACCGGATCGATGACTCCCGTGTGAAGCCGGAAAAGCCTCACTATTCACTGATTTTGCTCACGGTTCTCACACAGCTGGCGGTGGGAGGGTTCAGTTGTCTGTTCGCTCTAGAATGGCTCGATCGGTTCTTCCATCTCCATTCGTTTTGTGAGAGCTTTCTTAAAATAGGCCATCTGACGATGCTCGGAACGGCGCTTCTAGCCCTCCATGCTTCCGTCTTCCACTTGGGTCGTCCCCTCTACGCTATTCGAGCCATCAAAATGTGGAAACGCTCCTGGCTCTCACGAGAGGTTCTTTTCTTCACACTTTTTGCGGGGACAGCGATGCTCTACAGCCTCTTGAGCTGGCAAACTTTTCTTTCCGTCCCTCTTTGGGTCCGATCGATCTTGGGAATTGGGGTGATATCTTTTGGATGGGTGGGAGTTTTTTGTTCTGCGATGATCTATCGTGTTCCTGCGCGCCCCTCCTGGGACAACTGGTGCACCCCCGTTGCCTTTTTTGCTACCGCTTTTCTTCTAGGTCCATTTTTGGTGTTGATGGTTCTCAGTTGGTATCTTCATGAGGCGACCCTTCCGTTGGGTGAAGCGGTGGTCACCCTTAAAGTGGCAGGAACCTTTTTAATTGCGAGCCTTCTTGTTGCAGGGTTTTTTCAGCTTGGAGGGATAGCGGTCAAGCTGCTCAATACCATGAATCAAGATGAACCGGAACTGCAACATTCAGCTCAACTGTTGACTCAAAGGTTTCGGAATCTCTTTCTCTCAAGGCTCGGTGTTTTATTAATGGTCCTTCTAGCAACTCCATTAACACTATTTACGCTAACGGATCTGAATCGAATCGAGTCGCTCGAGTTCGCCGGTTCGCTTTCATTTTTCGCCGTGATGGCGCTACTGAGTGAATTGGCGGGACGCTATCTCTTTTTCGTCACCGTTGTGCCCAAGAAAAGACCCGGAGGGTATGTTTAACCGATGCTGTCACCTCTAAAAAATATTTCTAGATTTCTCGGTATCGACACCGCTAAGGAAAAATACCGTTACGGCATCGATCCCCAATTTGGTTATACCTCTCAAGAGAAAATTCCCGATCACTGGGTTAAAACCACCTGTGGCTACTGTTCTGTCGGTTGCGGCATGTACCTCGGAGTTCGAGAGGGACACGCCGTTGCGGTGCACGGAGACTCCGATCATCCTGTGAACCATGGAATTCTCTGTCCCAAAGGGCTTACCGAACATCATTTTATCCATTCTAAAGATCGTGCGACAGAGCCTCTTCTGAAAATCAAAGGGAGACTTCGGCCGGTCCATTGGGAGACAGCGCTCAACACCTTGGTCGATCGATTCGTTCGAATTCAAAGGAATTATGGGAATCAGGCCCTCGGTGTTTTAAGCACCGGCCAATTGGTTACGGAAGAGTTTTATGCCTTGGG
Source organism: Deltaproteobacteria bacterium (assembly GCA_016202395.1). Lineage (GTDB taxonomy): Bacteria > JACQOV01 > JACQOV01 > JACQOV01 > JACQOV01 > JACQOV01. The sequence continues at coordinate 6,859 of JACQOV010000028.1, read as the reverse complement.
TAAGTTGGTGCAACTCGGATTTAAGACCACAAACTACGATGGCAACACGACCCTCTGCATGTCGACCGCAGTTGCCGGCTATAAACGCTCTTTCGGAAGTGACGGACCTCCCGGTTGTTACGCCGATTTCGAAGTAGCCGATTGCATCTTTCTCGTCGGCGCGAACATCGCCGACAATCATCCGATCCTCTGGGATCATCTCAGAAAGAATACGAGCCGGACCTTGATTGTTGCCGATCCCCGTCTTTCAAAAACGGCGATGCTCGCCGATCTCTATCTCCCGGTAAAACCCCGCTCCGATCTCACTCTGATCAATGGGATTATGAAAATTTTGATTGATGCCGGCAAGATTGATCGGATTTATATCGCTCGGCACACCCATCGCTTTGAGGAGTTGGTCTCTCATCTCAAAAAATATTCTCTCGATTTCGTTTCGGAGCAAACCGGTCTCCCCCGAGACCTTATTAAGAAAGTCGCGCATACTTATGGAGATGCCAAGGCGGGCCTGATTGCCTGGACGATGGGGGTGAACCACAGCACTCAGGGGACCGAAACGGTCAATGCGATCAATACGCTTGCCCTGATTACGGGGAACATCGGCCGTCCGGGCGCAGCCCCTTTTTCGATCACAGGGCAGTGCAACGCGATGGGGACGCGCGAAGCGGGATTCACTTCAAGCCTTCCCGGCTATCGTAAATTTGAGAATCTTCAGGATCGTGAAGAGTTGGCCCGGATCTGGAAGGTCCCTGTGGAAGAGATTCCTCAGGAGAGAGGCTGGGCTTATCCCGACATCATCGAGGGAATCGTCAAAGGGAAGATCAAAGCCCTCTGGATCCTCGCGACCAATCCGTTTGTCTCGTATCCGAATCAGGAACTTTTAAAAGACGCAATCTCTCGGCTCGAGTTCCTTGTGGTTCAGGACGGATTTCATCCAACCCCGACCACCGAGGTCGCCGATCTTGTTCTCCCCGCAGCGATGTGGGGGGAAAAAGAGGGGACCTATACCAATTCGGAGCGGAGGGTTTTGAAGGTCAATCGAGCGGTCGATCCGCCGGGTGAGGCCAGATCGGACTTCGACATCTTCTTGGAGATAGCAAAGAAACTAGGGGTCTCGAACGCCCTTTTTTCAGGTTGGAAAAAGCCCCGTGATGCCTTTGAGGAGTGGAAAACGGTTTCTCAAGGTCGACTCTGTGATTACTCTCATATGACGTACGAAGCGATTGAGGCTCAAGGGGGAATCCAATGGGGGGGCGAACGCCTTTATACGAATGGAGAGTATCCCACGTCCGATCGGAAGGCTCGGCTGTGGGCTGTCGATGGATGTAGCGAGCCGGAGCCTCCCAACGATCGGTACCCGTTTCTTTTGAATACGGGACGTACGGTGGAACATTGGCATACGCGGACCAAAACCGGTCGGATCGAACTTTTGGAGAAGATGTCCCCCGAGGCATGGGTCGAAATCAATCCGGAAGATGCCCGACAGTTGAAAATCAGGCAGCATGAGGTTGTCCGAGTCGCATCTCAGAGGGGAGAGATTCCTAAGGTTGCCGTTCGCATTACCTCGACGGTTCCATCGGGGCATCTCTTTATCCCGTTTCACTACATCGAGGCGTGCGCCAACAATCTGACCGTCTCGGAGTTCGATCCGATTTCCCGTGAGCCGAACTACAAACAGTGCGCCGTGAAAGTTGAGAAATTGAGCTTCGCAGAAAGAGGAGGTTTTTAAAATGTCCAAAATGAATCGAGGAAAAAGACTCGTTGTCATCGGGAACGGCATGGCCGGCGCTCGTGTGGTTGAAGAGATTCTCAAAAGAGATGCCAAAAAATTCGAGATCACGATGTTTGGCGCCGAGCCGTACGGCAACTACAACCGAATTCTCCTTTCCAACGTACTCAACGGAACGGAAACACCGACCGATATCTTTATAAACCCGCTTTCCTGGTATGAAGAGAACGGGATTACTCTGCATGCAGGGGTCAAGGCAATCGAGATCGATCGAGAAAAGAAGGTCGTTGTCGGGAGGTCTCTCAACAAAAACGATTCCCCTTATGCTGCGGAAAACCCACCTTTGAACGGCGCAGCCACTGTTGAAGTGCCTTACGACTCGGTCATTATCGCCACAGGGTCTCGCCCTTTTGTTCCTCCAGTGGAGGGGTATGGCGGTCCCGGCGCTTTTCTATTCCGGACATTGGACGATTGTGCGCAGATTGAAGAGTATGCGAAGGGTTGTAAAAAGGCGGCCGTCATCGGCGGGGGGCTCCTGGGGCTCGAAGCGGCTCGGGGGTTGATGACCCATCATGTTCACGTCACAGTCCTGGAAGCCGCTCCCCAGTTGATGCCAGCGCAACTCGATGCCAAAGGGGGGCGTCTCCTTCGATCGGCGATTGAGGCGATGGGGATTGCGGTCTTTTGTGGAAAGATCACTACACGCATCGAAAGAGAAAACGGTTTGATTCAGAGGTTGATTTTTAAAGAAGGGGAGCCGCTAGAGACTGATATGGTCGTTGTCAGCGCCGGCATCCGCCCGGTTACAGAGATCGCAAAGGCTTCGGGATTGACAGTTGAAAGGGGGATTGTCTGTAACGACCAGATGCGAACTAACGACCCTGAGATCTTTGCTTTGGGGGAGTGTGTAGAACACCGTGGGCAAATTTACGGTTTGGTCGGTCCGATCTGGGAACAGGCAGAGGTTTTGGCCGATGTGATGACGGAGGCGGACCCAAAAGCCAAATACACTGGATCGAAGCTGGGGACGAAACTCAAAGTAATGGGGGTCGATCTCGTTTCGATGGGACAGACCGAATCTTTCGACCCCGCAGGTGAGGTGGTGACTTACCGGGAGCCGAAGCGGGGTATCTATCAAAAGCTTTTGATACGAAACGATAAACTGATTGGAGCGATTCTTTTGGGTGATGTTCAAGTCGGCGACACCCTGATGCAGACTTTCAAAGAGGAAAGGAAGGTCTCCGATAACCGATCCGAGCTTTTGTTTGGGGTGCCGGAGGTTTCCTCACTCACCGATGTGCTCGAGATGCCGGACAGTCTCCAAATCTGTAACTGTAACGGGGTTTCGAAAGGGGAGATTCGGGATAGGATCCGAACAGAGAATTGCACGAGTGTTGCACAGATCGGCAAATGCACCAAAGCCGGCACGGGATGCGGTTCCTGTAAGATGGTCATTGCTCAACTGATTCGAGCCTATGCCGGAGAGATCGTATCGAATCCGAGTGAGCATTACTACGTTCCAGGAGTCCCGTTGGAGAAATCGGAGTTGATTGCGGCGATTCAGGAGAAGGGTTTGAAGTCGGTCAGCGCGATATTTCGTAAGCTGGCCGGTGGCAAAGAGCATGCCGAGAGCAAAGCGGGGTTGGCTTCACTTCTGAAATCGATTTGGAATGAAGAGTATGAGGATGAACGGGATGCTCGGTTTATTAATGATCGTGTGCATGCCAATATCCAAAGGAACAGAACCTTTTCAGTTGTTCCGCGGATTTATGGTGGAGTCACCTCTGCGGAGGAGCTGATTCGAATCGGAACGGTCGCTAAAAAGTACAAGGTTCCGATGGTAAAGATCACCGGAGGCCAAAGGATCGATCTTCTCGGAATTCAGAAGGAAGACCTACCCAAGGTATGGAAGGAGTTGGGCATCCCGAGTGGCCATGCCTACACAAAGGCGGTTCGAACGGTCAAGAGTTGTGTTGGAACCGACTTTTGTCGCTATGGCCTCGGGGATTCGATCCGACTTGCACAAGAGATTGAACGCCGGTACCAAGGGATCGAGTCTCCCCATAAAATCAAGATGGCGACGGCCGGTTGCCCACGCAACTGCTCCGAGGCGTATGTAAAAGACGTTGGGGTCGTTGCTATTGAGGGAGGGAAGTGGGAGATCTATGTTGGGGGAGCGGCGGGGGGCACTGTGCGTAAGGGGGATCTTTTATGTACGGTCGATACTCATGAGGAGGTGCTGAAGTATGTTGGAAGGTTCATCCAATATTACCGAGAACATGCAAAATATATGGAACGGACCTACGGCTTTGCCGAACGGATCGGGATCGGTCAACTCAAAGCGGTCCTTATTGAAGATGAATTGGGAATTTGTAATCGACTGGATACCTCCATCGAAGCGTCGGTGCAAAGCTACAAAGATCCTTGGAGGGAGGAGGCCGATCTTCCTGCCGATCCCGCGCAATTCAAAGGTCCCGAGTGGATTCCTGTTTTAAAGGAGGCTGTCCATCATGGTTGAGAAGAACAAACTTGTGAACCGATCGGTGAATCTGGGTTCCGTTGAAAAGATTCCTCTGGGTCAAGGTTTCTGTTTCGTTGTCGGCAAAGAAGAGATCGCAGTTTTTCGGCCCCGTTCAGGAGGCCTTTTTGCGCTCCAAAATCGTTGTCCTCATCGCAATGCCCCACTTTGTGAGGGGATTATCGATAATCATCATGTGATCTGTCCTTATCACGCCCGGAAATTTGAATTTCGGACCGGCGTTGGGAGCGAAAAGGGGGAGAGTGTCCAGGTTTATGATGTGTGTGTAGAAAATGGAGACATTGTCCTTAGTAAATGTCCTGATGCAAATCATGTTTCAACTTGATCCTTATCATGGAGGTTACTCGCTTCTTGGACTATGTTTCAGCGCATTAGAACCTTGAGCTTCTCTTTCTAAGGGGCCGCCTAGGAAGGGGAAGCCGATGGGTGGAGTTGGAAACGGCTCTGCCTCCCGATTTTTGATCTGGGGATTTGATCTGGGGACACGATACTTAATTCTAAATTAAGTATCGTGTCCCCAGATCAAAGTATCGTGTCCCCATCAAAATGAATTGGAAAGGGGATCGCGATGTCTTCTATACTTACCGATTCGTTCGGTCGCACGATTGACTATCTCCGTATTTCAGTGACCGATCGTTGTAACTTCCGTTGCATCTACTGCATGCCTCCGGAGGGGATTCCTACACTTCCGCGGGAGGAGATCCTCACCTTCGAAGAGATTGCGCGAGTCGCTAGGATCTTTCTGAAACTAGGTGGACGTCGTCTTCGTATCACCGGCGGGGAGCCGCTTCTTCGAAAAAATGTTGTCGAATTGGTAGAACAACTCGCGGGGCTTCCCAAGTTGAAAGATTTGGCACTGACAACGAATGGCTTTTTCCTTTCGAAATTGGCCCAACCGTTGAAAGATGCGGGTTTGCAACGGATCAATATCAGTTTAGATAGTTTGGATCACACTCAATTTTCGAAGCTTACGAAATGTTCCAAATTTGAGGACGTATGGGAGGGGATTGAACAGGCGCTTACGGCGGACCTCAAAGTGAAGATCAATGTTGTCATTATGAAGGGGATCAATGAAAAAGAGATCCTTCGTTTTGGGGGGTTGGCCAAAAATAGTTCGATTGAGGTTCGATTCATCGAGTTTATGCCTCTGTGCGGGACCGGTTGGCGTCCCGAGTGGGTTTTCCCGATAAAGGAGGTCCGGGATCTCTTGAAAGAGAATTTTACATTGGCGCCAATACCTCGTGGTCAAGAGGTTGCGGAATCTTATCGGATTGAGAATGGAAAGGGGAATGTCGGATTCATTGCCTCACTGACGGAGCCTTTCTGTGACAGCTGTTCTCGTCTGCGTTTAACCGCAGATGGGAAATTGCGGTCGTGTCTCTTTTCAAATGCCGAGGTCGAACTGAAACCGTGGCTTCGGGGTGCAGAGCCTGTAGACGAAATGATTGAAAGGATCATCATTCAAGCCGTGCGGTCGAAACCCGCGGGGCATGGGATGACTTATCCAATTACGACTAAGAATCCAGAGGAACTTCCGAAGATCCGCTTTGTGGGAGGGTGAATATGTTTTCAACAGCTCATAAAATCTCAACATTACGCACGGCGAAGGCGCAGGCCGTTTTACGTTTAACTCCACAGCTTGTGGAGGCTCTTCGCTCTAAGAGTGGTCCCAAAGGGGACGCCCTGGAGATTGCCCGTGCTGCAGGAGTGCTTGCTGCAAAGAGAACCTGGGAGCTGATCCCTTATTGTCATCCCATTCCGATCGATCAAGTTTTGATTCACTGCGAACTTGAAGAAAACTCCGCGCGAATCACAAGCGAGGTCACCTCGGTGGGGAAGACTGGGATTGAGATGGAAGCGCTTGTTGCGGCTCAGATTGCGGCGACAACTATTTTTGATATGCTCAAGCCTTTGAGCGCTGAAATGGAGATCACCGATGTCAAAGTTCTGAAAAAGGAAGGAGGAAAGTCGAGTTTTCAAGAGATGCTTCCTAAAGGGTTTAAAGCGGCCGTGATTGTGACCTCGGATGGAACTTTTGCAGGGAAAAGGGAAGATCGATCTGGAAAAATCATCAAAGAGCGATTAGAAAAATTTGGCATTTCCGGTGTGGATTATCTGATTCTTCCGGATGAAAAAGAGAAGATTCAGCAAGCGTTGCTCGATTTCCACAAAAAGGATTTTTCTTTAGTTGTAACAACAGGGGGCACCGGGTTAGGTCCCAGGGACGTCACGGTGGAGGCCACGGAAGGGATCCTGGATCGAGAGGTTCCAGGGATTATGGAGGCGGCCCGTTCCTTCGGTCAACAAAGGACCCCCTATTCGATGCTCTCTCGAGGAAGAGCGGGGCTGAAGGGGGGGATGCTGATCGTGAATCTGCCAGGATCATCGAAGGGGACCGCAGAATCGCTAGATGCGATCTTTCCGGCGATTTTGCATTCGTATCGAATGATGGCTGGAGGAAAGCATGATTGAGAATGTAGTTGTTTGGCCTCGTGGGTCCTGTCATGGGGCATACCCCAGGCGTGCTCCACAGTCCGCGCGCCTTGGGGTCCCCCCCCCCATGCCACCCGCGAGGCCAAACAAGAAAAAAATTT
>JACQOV010000001.1 GCA_016202395.1 Deltaproteobacteria bacterium | reverse complement strand
GGGAATCTCCTCCTCGACGATAGAGATCTAATCGCGCGCTTCCCGTCAAAATAAATTTAAATCGATCTTTATAGGTATCGTATTCCCCCTTGAGCCACGTTTTCCATTTGGGATGTTTGTGAAACTCATCCAAAATAATCAATTTTGTTTCTGCTGGCCATAGACCTTTTAAAGCCTGGCGCCGCTGGGATATTTGATCCCAATTGTAATACTGACTCTGATACCCTTGGGCAACTAACTTGGTTGCAAAAGTGGTTTTACCCACTTGGCGGGGTCCCCCTAAAAAGACCATCTTGCCTTGCTGAAGGTCCTCTACAACGGCTTGAACCAAATAACGAGACTTCAGAGCCATAGGTAAATTATACAGGAATACAAAATAAATTCAAGTGTTTTGTATAGCCATACAAAATACTTACTAAGGAGTTCATAAGTATCTATACAGAATTCGAGTGGATTTTGAACCGAGACGAGGAAGGCGAGCAGAAAAAACCGAGGCGTATCCACTGCGATACGTTGAGGTTTTTTCTGTGAAGCCTGACGAAGTCGCAGGCCAAAAGACGCCGAAAGATGTATAGATACTTATGAACTCCTTAGTAGGCCCGTTCATTTGGCATCTCGATTCCTCCAACGCCAATCATGACGGGGAGGAAAATCCACGCGAAACTGCTCCTGTCCCCCCTTATAATGAGCTTCAATCCAACCTCTAATCGTTGCAGGGTCGACCTCAAATTGCCTGGCCACCACTCGAACATTCCCCTGCTGTTCCTTAAGAGCGGAAAGTATGGGTTCCCACTCCAATCCCTTCGCCGATGGGGAAGCTGGGGGAAACAGTATTCTCAACGTCTCGAGCATTTTCTGGTTTCCAAGTCGTGAGCTGATAGCGCTTTTTTTATAACCCAATTCTCTGGCCGCTTTGCTGAAATTCCCATCCGCCTCCGCGATCTCTTCATAAACTTTGCCCAAGGCTGTTCGTGGCTCTTGGCCGCGAGGCCTGTAACCTTTCCCGAATAAACTTGCTAACCTGCGCCAGGCCGTATGTTGAGAAATCCCCAATTGTGCCGCCACCCCATAGGAGTTCGGCGTCCTTCGATAGGCCACTTGAACCTGTTCATCGGTCACCTTCTGGTTCGGATGGGGACGCGCCCCTTTTTTAACCACCATGCCGAAGAGAACAACAGGTAACGCCCGTTCGAGGCTAATCTCTTCTTGCCATTGTTGAATCAGAGAATTAGGAGGGTCCTCTCCGTTATGCTCGGCGCGATAGTCCAAAACGCTCGGATAAATATCAGGACTATACATCTTCGGATCACGGCCGTCGGGATCAATGAAAATAATCGGATTGTTGAAAGCATAGGCGTAAGGGGGGTTTTCTTCAACCAAATCGATGCTCACAAATTGAGAAAGCGCGGGATCATAATACCGAGCGCCGTAATCGTAGAGACTGGATTCACGGTCCAGTTCTTGGTGGGTGTAGAGATGGTTGGTTGGGAGATTGCTTCGGTCGCTGCGCTCCCTCGCAATGACAGTTTCGCCAAAAGGGGTGTAGGTGGAAAGCCCTCCAAGATCTCCGCCCTCATCGGTGCTAACATTTACAGAACCCAAATGATCGGGATGGTAGAACTGCGCCGCCGCAGCGCAAAGAGAAGGGACTCCCCCCGCCCAAAACAACGGGAGACACGCTATGGCCAAAAGGTTTTTACAAATCCCATTCATCGAAGTCCTCATATGTTTTTCTGCCCACTCCCTTTCCTGCATCCTCCACATGCAGACGAACCGCCTTGGGGGGAAGGCCCACGCGTCTGGCCGCTTCGTTAATATCCTTCAGCTCTGCGTACGCGGCCTGAATAGCGCTGATCTTCTCCTCTGAAAACGCCGGGCCAATCTTCCCTATGACACATCCCCAGACAGTAACAGGACTGCGTCCCGTCTTCTTTGCCACTGCCGACACAGACTGCAATTCTGCATATTTCTCTCTCAAAGAGAGGGCCTCCTCATTAGTAATGGAGGGGTACCTCCCGACTCTGTTTGCCTTCATCCCCGCTGATCTAATGTATTGCCGTACCGTACCCTCACTGAATCCGGTCCGTCGTATCGTTTCAGCGAGGGTTCCGACTTCCCGAAAAACATCTCTTATGCGTTGTATGTCTGCCGCTTGAAGCTTGCGAGACATTCCAAAAGCCTTCGTAGCTTTCGAAACTTGCCACACCGCCAAAAGCCCCACCAGAGTCTGCGCAAGGGCGTGGAAATCCTTCATCTGGGAAAATTCCTCATCATCGGGCCATCGATGGTTTTCCAGTATAAACGATTCCACTTTCTCGCGCATCGCCGGCGTGAGGAACCAATCATTGATGTCGACATCGATACTGCTGACACCAGGCTCCTCTGGATCGCGCCCATTCGGATCGATGAAAACGATAGGGCTGTTGTTGGCGTAAGCGTAGGGCAGATTCCCTTGAACGGGATCGACACTCACAAACTGGGAGAGAACGGGGTCGTAATACCGAGCGTGGTTGGATTGCAGGTCTGCCGAGGAATCGTACTCCTGACCGACGTACCCCTCCCCTCCCTCCCCAAAAGGGGTAAAGGATTGAACCCCAACGACCCAACCGACCTCATTGGTTTCAATCAGAGGGGAGTTGAGAGGGTCCGAGTGAAGGTAGGTGACCCCCGCCTCCGAGAGGCTGTAGCTCAACACAATGATACTAACAATGATACCAACAATGAAGGCCCCCTTTTTTTTACCGCTTTGAAGCCCCATGAGGCTCACCCCCCTAGCTATAAAACTGACCCCAAATTTCACATCATCTTGTTGTTCAGAGTTCATGAGTGATCTTCGTCACATCCTGCTGTATCTGCCCCATCAAAAAATCGATCCCTTCCAGTCTCTGTTGAATGTCCTCTTCTAAAGCGATCTGATCTTCCCTTGATAACTCCCCAACCTCCCCTTTGCGCAACCCATCCAAAATCGACGTTAACTCCTTTTGAGAACCGCTCAAACGCTGATGAAAATGGGCAAGCCGATCTAAACGCTTAAGCAAAGGGTTGCGACCTGTCAAATCTCCAAAAGGGAATCGACCGGCTTGATAAGAGCCGTGATACTGCGCGATCAGGTTTTCTATGGAAGGGACATCCTCATCCGGATCGTCAAGCACAAACCCCCAAGATTCGAGTGCGGGCCCTAAATGGTATCGACCCACATAAGACCCTAGCGCTGCCACAAAATCCACGGGGGCTAAAACGAGATAGGCAGGCCAGAGGGCACTCTCTACTAAAGCCTCTGTAGGTCTCTCTCCACGATACACCATATTTCTGGCAGCCCTATTGACCGTAATATTGACGTAGTTAGCCCCCCCTTGAAAAACAGCTGCTCCCACACCTGAAAGTCCCAAGCGGGTCGATAACGCCACGATTCCCATCCCTCCAAACCCCATCAGCGCTCCTGTGAAGAAAGCGGCCGCCGCATCTCCTTTCGTATACCAAACATCTTCCCCTGTCCACTTCGCCATCCCGTAGTCAAAGGCCACAAATCCGATCCCCGTGACCACAGGAATAAGCAAAGGGTTGTTCCCATCGGGGTCTACGAAAATGACGGGGTTGTTGTTGGCGTAAGCGTAAGGCAGATTCCCTTGAACGGGATCGACACTCACAAACTGGGAAAGAACAGGATCGTAATACCGAGCGTGGTTGGATTGCAGGTCTGCCGAGGAATCGTACTCCTGATCGGTGTACCCCTCCCCTCCTTCCCCAAAAGGGGTAAAGGATTGAACCTCAACGGCCCGACCGAGAGAATCGGTGTGAATGACGGAGGAGTTAAGATGGTCCGAGTGAAGGTAGGTGACCCCCGCCTCCGAGAGGCTGTAGCTCAACACAACGATACCAACGAAGAAGGCCCCTTTTTTTTTACCGCTTTGAAGCCCCATGAGGCTCACCCCCCTAGCCCATAAAACCGATTGTAATAGATAGAGGAACTAGAAAACCCTGTCAAGGGAACTTAACAGGGGATGGGGTCAGTTTTAAGTATTTAAGTAACGCTGACCCCATCCTCTGAATCGTTACTTAAATACTTAAAACTGACCCCAGATTTCACCATTTTGACCACTTGACTAATCAATAGGTCTTTGCTATCCTGGATTCTATGATGACAAAGCGAGGTTCCGCAGCGATCCAACATCAAGAAACCATTGGAGTGAGCGAATTTAAGGCCCGTTGCTTAAAACTCTTGGAGGAAACCCGTAGGAAAGGGAAGGAGTGGATTATCACCAAAAAATCGGAGCCTGTGGCTCGGGTCATCCCGATAGGGAGAGTTCGAGGGAGCCACCGAGGAGCCCTAAAAGGGTTGGCGACCCTTAAAGGAGATATCATCCATTGGTCATCGGCCTCCAGTTGGGAGGCAAGCTCCTGATGCCCCCCCCACTACTGGATACCCATGTATTGCTTTGGTGGTATCTTGATGCGCCCGATCTTACCCCTGAGATGGCTCAAAAAATTCAATCGGAAGAACTGAAAGAGGGCTTAGCCGTCTCGATTATCTCACTGTGGGAGATTGCAAAACTGGCTGAGATCGGACGGATTCGACCCGAATTCTCTTTAGACGAGTGGTTTGGTGAACTCGAAGAAGACCCAGGGATCTGGATGATCCCCCTCTCTGCGCGAATCGTTATTGAAAGCAGCCGTTTAGGCCCCCACTTCCACAAGGATCCTGCAGATCAATTGATCGTGGCTACCGCTCGATGTCATGGGCTCCGAGTTTTAACCGTGGATGAACGAATTCACCGATCCGGCATCGTCGCTTTAGCCTAACAGTTTGTTGACTAACTAATTCTCAGGCTTTTTGCCGTCATTCCCGTGAAAACGGGAATCCAGTCTTTTCAATATGTTACTGGATGCCCGCTTTCGCGGGCATGACAATTTTCTTGCGAGAGAAGGATTTGTCAACAACCTGCTAATAAGTCTGATCCAGCGTTTACCCTCTTCTTATGTTATAATCAAACGGTTCTTATGGCCCAAACCTTACAAAAGTTTTTTTCGGTGGAGCCGGAGATACGGCTGGAAAAGAGTTTCACCACACCGTTTAAGAATTTTATTGCTGCGGCGCGGACGTGTTACTCGGGCAAGGGGGTGGTGCGAGATGACGAGCCTTTTCCACGAACCGAGGAACTCGCAAAAAGTCTCTACCGCGCGGGGCATCACACCACCCTGCAACACGCCCATTTCGAATTTTCGATGTCTAACATTTCACGACAATTCATCTGGTCGTTTCTACACTCCCATCCCTTTTATAATAGCGAGCAGGTTTCGCAACGCTATGTGCCGATTAAAACCGGCCTCTACGCCATCCCTCCTCTCCAGGGACAAGCGCTCGAGATCTACACTCAAACCGCAGAATGCCAAATGAGGGCCTATCATGAACTGACAGAGCGACTGATACCGATCGTCGAAAGCGAATATGCCAAACGTTTTTCACGAGAGCGAGAAAGTTTCCACAAAGAAGTCAAGAAAAAAGCCCAGGAAGTGGCTCGCTATGCGGTTCCCGTAGCCACGTTTGCTCACCTGTACCACACGGTGAGCGGGATCACGCTTCTCCGATACTGGCGCCTTTGCCAGCAGTTGGATACCCCGATGGAGCAACAGATTGTGGTTGGAAAGATGATTGACGAGCTTCTCAAAATCGATCCGATGTACAAAACTATTTTAGAGGAACCGATCCCCCTTGAAGAGACGCCGGAATACCCATTTTTTAAAGAGCGCTCCAACGGCCCCGCATCAACCTCTCGTCCTTTTTTAGAAGAATTCGATCGAGGTCTGGGGGGAAGGGTCTCGAAACTCACCGGCTGGAAATCGAATAACGAACAATTGGTGGCGGACGCCGTCCGCGAGGTTTTAGGAAGACCGGCTTCCAGCCTAGATAATGCCACGGCGATTCGGTGGGCTCTGGACCCGAGGCAAAATAAATTGCTTGGCGAAAATCTAAATCTGACAACACTTTCCAAAATCTCTCGATCTTTATTTCATGCCAGCTACACATTCCAGAAAAAACTGAGCCACACGGCCGATTCTCAGGACCAGCGGCACCGAATGACTCCGGCCTCGCGCCCCTGTTTAGAGGCCCATTGGACGGAAGAGCCCGATTACATCACACCGGCGCTAATTCAAATAGAGGATAAAATTCTCAAAGAGTATCAGGAAGTGATGGAGAGAAGCTGGGAAAACATGGGAGAACTTAAAAAACGGGGTGTGCCGATGGAGTTTGTGCTTTACCTTCTACCGAATGCCGCCGCGATTCGGTTTACGGAGTCCTCGGATCTTCTCAATCTTCATCACAAACACGCCATGCGCCTTTGTTTTAATGCTCAAGAGGAGATCTGGAGGGCCTCTCTCGATGAAGCGGAGCAGATTGCAAAGATTGAACCGATCATTGGAAACTATCTTCTGCCACCGTGCGGCCACCGCCATCTTGCGGGGATTCGCCCTAAATGCCCTGAAGGAGAACACTTCTGCGGCATCCCGGTGTGGAAGCTCCCACTTTCACAGTTTCAGCGCGTGATTTAAGATAAGGATCGTACGATGAAATTGAAGCGCCACATTTTCGTTTGCACCAACGAAAGATCTCCGGAGGATCCCAGAGGCTGCTGCCTTGCCAAAGGCTCTCTAAAAATTCACGCTCTTTTTAAGGAGGAACTCAAAAAAGCGGGGCTGGAAGGGAGCGTTCGGGCCAACAAAGCCGGCTGTCTCGATCAATGCGCCCAAGGGCCTTCAGTGGTGGTCTACCCGGAAGGAGTTTGGTACACGGTTCGAAATGAAGAAGATGTGAAAGAGATTGTTCAGAAACATATTATGGAAGGGCATCCTGTGAAGCATCTATGGATGCCCTAATTGGTAAAGGCGCTCTAACTTTTTGATATTGATATCCGCCATGTTTGAAACCACCCAAGTGGCTTTCGAGAGGATTTCTTTAGAAAGGGTATGCGCCACCCCCACGCATCTCATTCCTGCGGCCAAAACGGCCTCAATGCCTATGGCAGTATCCTCAAAAGCGACACACTGCCTGGCCTCGAGCCCATTTTGCGAGCCCTTTTTAAGGGTCTCGAAGGCCTTCAGATAACCTTCGGGGTCGGGTTTGCCTTTCGCGACATCCTCCGCCGCAATGACCACCGGGATGTGAGAGCGAATCTCGGCCTTGTCGAGGATAAATTCCACCTCGGGCTTCAAAGCGCCCGAAACAACGGCTAATAAATACTTTTCGGCAGCCTGCTCCACAAATTCTTTGACACCGGGATAGACCCTAAGAAAATCTTTCACATATTCGTCGTAATAAACCGCTTTCCTTTGAAGAAGATCTTGGAGTCCTTGCGTATCCACCTCACGATCGTTCAAAGAGAGAACCGCCGAGAAACAATCGCGGTCGCTAAATCCGATGTATTCTCGATAATAATCTTCCTCCAGGAGTTCAATCCCCTCTTCATCCAAAATTTTTTGGAAAGCTCGGAGATGAACCGGCTCGGTGTCGGCAATCACCCCATCACAATCCAAAATAACCGCTTTTAACATAATTTATTCCAATATTTTCGGGTTAACGCCGGAGAAAAACTTCCGAACGAAAGCAACCGATCATGAAAACGTTTGAGCGAAAAATCCTTTCCTTCCTTTTTTCGAACCTCTTCGCGGAGCGCCAGAATCTCTCGACGACCGATCAAATAACTCATCGGCTGTGTCGGTGTGCCGCAATAACGCCACACCTCGCAACGCGCATTGGCCGGCTCCAGAGCCGCTCGATCGACCAGAAGTTGAACCGCCCTCTCCACGCTCCATCCCTGCGTATGAAGCCCCACATCGATCATCACACGGCAAGCTCGCCATAAAAGATCCTTCAGTTGATACAGCCTCACTCGCGGATCGGCGTAAAAACCCTCTTCATACATCATCTCCTCGCAGTAAAGGGCCCAACCTTCCCACAAAACCGAGGTCCCAATCACACGACGAACGCGCGAAGGGAGCTGGTTAGCAACCGTAAGCTGCAAATGATGTCCGGGATAGGCCTCGTGCAAAGCGGTCACCGGAAGCCCCGTGAACGAATGCCCCTGAAGCCTCTCTTCCTGCTCCTCAGGGCTCATGGAGTCCTCCACAGGAGTGACGTAGAAGTAACTGGTTTGATCTTTTTCAAAAGGGGCTGGAGACATCAGAGCAGCGTAAGGGCTCGTCGGCCGCTCAAACTCAGGGGTCGGAACAATCTGGAGCGATTCCACTTTCGGAAAGCTAATCAGATTTCGATCGCGACAAAAATCCCGCGCCCGCTCCATCTCTTTTCGATAGACCTCCACCAATTCTTTGGATGAAGGATGTTCCTGCTTAAATTTCGCAATGATTTTCTTCCAGGTGGATCGCGGCTCAATCGCTTTGGCCAGTCGAGCGAGCTCTCCCTCGACCCCCTTTGCCGTCTCTTCTCCAATCTGGACAAGCTCTTCCGGCGTTAACGAAAGATGATGACGATGTTGAAGAAGTCCCTGGAAGGCCTCAACGCCAATGGCAAAACGATCCTTGGAGGCGGGCTGCACACCCGCTTTCAGAAAATGATCGTATTGATTCAAGACAGAGACGACACGATCCGTTGTGGTTCGAAAGATCTTCTGCAAATGAGGGAGCTGGCGCCCCAACTCTTCAGCGGTGTCGTCCAAAAAATGCTTCGCCCCTTGAAGAACCTCCTCCGCCACTTTTAAAAAGACAGGCACAGGCCGGTCGAGGGCGGCCTGCCCTTCCTGAAGGAGCCGAGGAAACTGTTCCAAACGGGAGAGGATCGACTCTGCGCGTTCTTCCATCGGAGCAAAACTCCGAACTCTTAAAAGATAGATCGCCTGCAAACCGATGTTGATGGCAACGGAGGGGTCTGAACGCCAAGGCTGGATCCGCTCCAACTCCAGCTGCTCAGAGCGGCACTCCCCCAGCACAGCCTCTCGATCGATCTGTTCGTCTGGATCGACAGGCCGCGCCTTTTCAAGCGCAAGAATCTGACGACGAACGGTTTGAAGCCTCTCTTCAATGGCCTCTGGATTCAATGAATCCAGTTGATGATCGTAGTTGTGAATCCCCTCTGCTGTAGCAAGGACGGGAGATTGCTCCCATCGTTCTTTTAAAAAATTATCAATCAATTGTTCCCAAGAGGTGGACATCTAGGTTTCTCGTTCGATTAAGTTCTGAACCACCTTCTGATTGGCAGGAGGAATGTTATAGTGTGACAGTTTTTGGATAGGCGCCCAAACATATTCTAAAGGCTCTAAAGGAGTGGCAGGCTCTTCTTGTGTCCTCCGAACACATCTATAAAAATGGAGATGAACATCTCGGTCTGTGTAACTATAGTCCACTTCATCTATCTTTTCAAGCACAAGGATCTCCCATCCCACCTCCTCACGAACCTCTCGAAAAAGGGCCCTTTCGAGTGTTTCTCCAGCCTCTATTTTCCCTCCAGGAAACTCCCAATACCCTTGAAGATGGGTCCCTGCAGGTCTCTTCACCAGGAAAACCGCGCCATTCTCCTCAATCACCGCCACCACAATGGTGTATGAAGGATTCATCGTCGGGGTCTCATCCGAAATTTCACAAACGATTCCAAATCACCCTATCGAAGATTCAGATAGACAAAACCCTCCATCGGCCCTAATTTCATCTGTTTTAAGAATAATTCCAAGGACATGCCGTTATCGTTCTATTCCTTGCCGATACGCTTTGTCAAGTAAGAAAGGCCACCTTGACATAAATGTGCGCGTTATGTATGCTTAAACATATGAGAAGGACGACTTTGGTTTTGGAGGATGATATCGCGCGAAAACTTAAAGAGAGCGCGGTGATGAAAGGACAAACCATGAAAGAATTGGTCAATGCCCTTCTTCGTAAATCCTTAATAGGCGCCACCTTCCCTCAACGAAAATTCCGTCTTCAATGGAAAACTTATCGAGGGACCATTCAACCCGGGGTTCGCTTGGATGATCGCGACTTCCTTTTTGACCTCATGGATGAAAAATGATTACGGCTATTGACACGAATATCCTAATTTATGCTCATCGAGAGGAAGCCCCTCATCATCAAAAAGCAAAACGGATTTTAACTCAATTCGCCGAGGGAAATGATCCATGGGTATTGCCCTGGCCTTGCATTTATGAATTCCTTCGTGTCGTAACGCATCCTAAAGTTTTCCATCCTCCGACTCCAACAGAAATCGCTTGGGCCGCCATTGAGAATTTACTTCAATCTCCCATGATTCTCCTTTTATCGGAAGCAGAACGGCATCCTCACATCTTATCGGATTTGGTAAAGGCGACCTCCATCAAAGGGAATATTCTTCATGATGCTCATATTGCAGCGCTGTTGATCGAAAATGGGATTCTTCAAATCTTAACAGCGGATGAAGACTTTAATCGTTTTTCAGGACTTAAAGTAATCGATC
>JACQOV010000029.1 GCA_016202395.1 Deltaproteobacteria bacterium | reverse complement strand
GCGCTTTAGCTCTTCTCTTACTCTATCGATCACAGAAGGGCATTGGTTGCGTGAGGATTAAAAAAATCATGAGGGTAGTTTACGACTATAGGACTTTTGAGTCCTCTTTTATAGAGTAGAATAAGACTTATAAGTCCTATTTTTATGTTGACAATAGGTATTATATGTCCTATTATAAGCCTATGAAACTGGATTATCTTTTTACAGACGAGGTTTATCGCTCTCGGGAACATCTCCCAGAATGGCTAAAGAAATCAATAGATTATCCTGCTCAAATTCGGGCGCTTCGATCGATTCTGGGGATGACTCAAGCTCAACTGGCTAAAAGAGCTTCACAGAGCCCACGCCTGGTTCGTCGACTTGAATCAGGAAAAGGGGACCCTCGTCTTTCTACCCTTCAAAAAACGGCTGAAGGTTTGGAATGTGATCTCATCGTGCGCTTTGTCCCTAAAAAATCGATTATAAAACTGCTAAAAAAACGAGCAGAGGAAAAAGCACAACAGATTATCTCCTTGTCGAAAGGAACGGCAACGCTCGAAGAGCAAGAGCCTTTGGATCTCTACGCTCATCAACAACTTAAAGATTTGATAGAGGAACTGATGGATAAAAAGAAAACATTACTATGGGAAGATTGAAACAAAGAAGGTTCGATACCAATCAAGGGAAAACCCCTTTGGACGATACCTCTGGCCTGTTGGTAGAAGTTCATTCACGCGAGCAGTTGAATGCTCTTGAATTTGCCAACGTCAACAAGGCTATTACAAAATATCTCCTTCGGCATCCTACTGAGAAGATGGCCCCCTTTCATTACTCTTGGTTTTTACAAACGCACCGAGAGATGTTTAGAGAAGTATGGAATTGGGCTGGCCAAATACGGAAATCTAATAAAACGATTGGCATCGATAAATCCCAAATTCCGGAAGCCTTAAAAATGTTAGAGAAAGATTACCACTATTGGATAGCATCGAAAATGGCTATGGACGAAATTACAGCGAGGCTACATCATCGGCTCGTGTGGATTCACCCCTTCGAAAACGGAAATGGCCGATGGGCCCGTTTGATTACAAATATTCACTTGAGGAAAAACGAACTACCTCTGATTCAATGGCCAGAAAAAAGCTTAATGGATACTTCAGTGGTACGCCAAAAATATTTAAAAGTTCTTCGGGAGGCAGATCATCAAAATTTTAGGCCTCTCATGGATCTGCATCGATCGCTTCAAAAGTGACAAAAACTTCGTCGTACTATCCTTGCGTGTAAGCTCGTTTTAACGCTTCGACATCGATCTTTTTCATTTGGAGCAGGGCAGCCATTACTTTTTCCGACTTTTTGGCGTCTGCATCTCGTAGCATCTCGTTCAAAACAGTGGGGACAATCTGCCACGAGACGCCGTATTTGTCTTGCAACCAGCCACATTGCTCCGCTTCCGGCACAGCCGAGAGTTTTTTCCACAACTGATCGACTTCCTCCTGTGTCTTGCAATTCACCAAGAACGATATCGCAGGGGAAAATTTAAATATCGGTCCGCCATTCAAAGCAACAAATCTCTGGGCGTCTAACTCAAAATCAACGGTCATCACACTCCCCGCAGATTTGCCAGACACTTTTTCAGCCGCTTTGGGGTAACGAGTGATATTCAAAATTTTGGCATCCTGACCTGCCTCGGAGAAAACCGACACATAAAAATGGGCGGCCTCCTCGGCTTCTTTATCGAACCACAAAAATGGACCAATTTTTTGCATCGCAAACGTCTCGGAAATTAGCTTCTTCTCCTATTTATAAGCTAAAGGTTGTAAAAATTAAGCCCTTTAGCTTACTTTGCGATAAATGCAAGAGTCTATCGGTTTAACAATTTTGCTTCGGATGGGCCATGGAACAAAAACTCCCCGGGCAGGATTCGAACCTGCGACCTAGTGATTACAGGACCTCCTCAACTTTCGTTAAGGCCTGGACTATCTCATCCTCTTCCTGCGATTAGCGGGATTAGAGGTCGGGCGCTTGTGGGTTTTTATTGGTAACGCTCCTCAAACCCTAGTCTCTGCACGTTTCTGGCTACGGTGTTGCGTTTCGCCAGACTTCGCTCAGGATTACCGCCACCATTACGCGCTGCGGCTTCCCTGATTTCACCCGATTTTTCGTTCATGGTTTCCCACGAATGCTGCGTATTGGAATGGAGCTCACGATGGCAATTCGCGCAGATTAACACGCATTTGTCCAATTCTTCACGAATTTTCCTCCAACTTCGAGTATAACCTCTATCGGAAATCCCGAAGTCTTTCTCGGAAGAATCTAAATGGTGAAACTCTAACGCTTCAGCACATCGATCATACCCGCAACGACTACACCGATTGCCCTTGTACTCAAGAGCCATCTGTCGAACCTTTTTGCGACGTCTTCTAACAGCCGCAATAATGTTCAGCCGACGATCGGCGTAGGTTCTCTTCTCCACGTCTTGCTCCTTCCGCGGGCCACAGTCACCCGCTCTGCCGACTGAGCTACCGGGGAATAAGTTTAGGTTCTATCACAAATGGGATTTCTTGCAAAGTGGCTCCAGTCCTAGCAGGATCAGAAATCGCGGCGGTTTTCGAAGGCCTTCGAGAGCGTCATCCGATCGACGTATTCCAGATCCGAACCACTGGGGACTCCGCGCGCGATTCGGGTGATCTTCGGGACATGGGGCTTTAAAATTTTGGAGAGAAAAGCGCTGGTCGCCTCCCCTTCCACCGTGGGATTGGTGGAAAGAATGACCTCCCGCGGAGGCTTCATCTGTACACGCTCAACGAGCTCTTTCACTTTAAGCTGATCGGGCCCGATCCCTTCCAATGGAGCGATCACTCCCGACAACACATGATACACTCCTCGAAAAACTCCGGCTCGCTCAACAGCATTCAAGCCGATTGAATCTTCAACCACACAAATCAGATCCTGATCTCTCCGCATGTCCGCACAAATAGGGCAAGGGTCGATAGAAGAAAGATTAAAACAAACGGAGCAAGGGCGAATCCGCTCTTTGACCTCTTGAATCGCTTTAGCCAAAGCGAGCGCCTCGTCGGTCGAGGCATAGAGGATATGAAAAGCCAGTCGCGTGGCGGTCTTCTCACCGATGCCGGGGAGTTTACACAGTTCCTGAACGAGTGTTTGAATGGGATCCATATCTACGACGTGGGGAACAGACCGGGGGGCAAACCCATCCCTCCCGTCAACTTGCCCATCTCTTCTTGCATCATGGCTTGAGCCTTTTTCATCGCGGCATTAATAGCGGCCACGACGAGATCCTGAAGCATCTCCACCTCATTCGGATTGATGACCTCTTTCTCGATCTTAAGCCCCACCAATTCCTGCCGGCCATTGACGGTAGCCACCACCATCCCCCCTCCAGAAGAGGCATCGATTACCTTCTTCTGAAGCTGTTCCTGAATCTCCGAAAGTTTCGTTTGGAGCTGTTGAGCCTGTTTTAGGATAGCCCCCAAATTAGGACCGGATGTCATATTCCCTCCTTATGCATTCCCTTTGGGGGTGCGAATCTCAACGACCTCCCCCTGGAAAAGGGTCAAAGCCTTCTGAACGACCGGATGTTTTAACGCCGCTTCTTTAAGATCCACCGATGGCTGTTGCGATTCTCTTCTAGCCATTTTCTCTTTCTCTTCCTTAGAAACTCTCAAGATCACCGGTTTCCCCAAATGCTCTTGAAGAAGCTGTTTCAACGAATCGGCGTTCTCCTTGTCCAAGACCGACTCGAGATAGATCGACCCTGCCGCAAAAGCGACCCCCCATTCCGTGTCACTTTCGCTGGAAAGGATACCATGCTCCAATACCGAAGCAAGAAGAGGTCGCCGCCGCCGCACAAACTCTACATAGCCCTGCCAACGACTCCAATCAGCGCTTGGTGCTCCCTCCATCGCCGCAGAGGCGCTCGGAGTGGCCGGTGAAGGCGCCACCACTTTTGGAGAGGATAGACGGCCCGGTTCAGGGGCTAGAGGGGAGGCAGAAGCGGAGAATAAGGCCTGTTCCTGAGTCAAGGGCTTCTCCGAAGAGACCTCCGTTGTCGCCACACCCGATAAAAGCCTCTCAATCGATTGGACCTTGGGGAGTTTGGCCAAACGGACGATTAACATGTCGAGGACCACCCAAGGATCGGTATAACGGGCCAACGAATCGAACCCTTTAAAAAATACCTCGAACCGCATCTGCAAATCCTCCGGAGAGAGAGATTGAACAAGGTGTTTGCATTCTTCAATCTCCTCCGAAGTGAAAGGAAGTGTGGAGCTCAAATCGGGATTCACCTTTAAGATCGTGAGATGACGCAAATACTCCAGAAGCTCTTTTGCGAAATGGTGAGGATCGGTCCCACGACTTTTGATCGGCTCCAGCCGTTGAATCGCCTGGGCTGCATCGCATTGGAAAATGGCCTCCAGAACTTGTCGATACACGGCGTGTTCCACAGACCCGAGCATCTCTTGAACGTTAGTGGAAGCAATCGTTTTTCCGTAACAGGCAATGGCTTGATCAAAGAGGCTCACCGCGTCGCGCAAACTCCCATCCCCCTCTCGAGCCAGAAAGCGCAAGGCCTCTTCATCGACGGTGATCGCCTCCGCAGAAGCGATCTTTCGAAGCTGCCCCATGATTTCTGTTACCAACACTCTATGAAAATCGAACCGCTGGCAGCGAGATAAAATGGTAAGAGGAATTTTGTGCGGCTCTGTGGTCGCAAAGATAAAAATCACATGCGAAGGGGGCTCTTCCAGTGTCTTTAGCAACGCATTGAAGGCAGAGTTTGAAAGCATGTGGACTTCATCGATGATAAAAATCCGATAGCGTCCTGAAGCAGGGGCGTACTGAACCCCTTCGCGCAACTCTCGCACATCATCGACACCGGTGTTAGAGGCCCCATCGATCTCCAAGATATCGATGGAGGAGCCTTGAACGATCTCTTTGCAATTCGCGCACTGACCACACGGATGGGCCGTGGACCCTTGCTGACAATTGAGC
Organism: Deltaproteobacteria bacterium; assembly: GCA_016202395.1. Lineage (GTDB taxonomy): Bacteria > JACQOV01 > JACQOV01 > JACQOV01 > JACQOV01 > JACQOV01. Next base: position 1,542 of record JACQOV010000029.1, on the reverse strand, counting down.
CCCTTAGCAACAAGGCGGGCAACCGTTGTTTTTCCAACGCCTCGAGGGCCGGTGAAGAGGAGCGCATGAGCCACACGCCCCTGTTCGATGGCATGGGTGAGCGTCTGAATGATCGGCCTTTGCCCCACCACCTCCTCAAAAGATTTGGGTCTCCATTTTCTCGCTAAAACCAGATATCCCATGTCTCACTCCAAAGCCATAGGTAAAGCCAGGGAGCCTGCGGCACCCGGCAGCAATGATACCGTTGCTTCCTTTCGGACCTGGCGGGATTTTCAGCGCTTACCGTCGCGCAGGACCTGGCCCCCATTTCATTAACACAGTTACTCTTCTGTTTCAACGTTTTTGAATCCATCTTTGAACCTTAATCCCAAGGACGTCGGCATTCCCATCGGGATGAAAGATACATCTTAGGAATTTTAGATGTCCGAAATCTTTTTGGATGGCCTCTTTTTTGAAGATGGGAACGCAAACCCCTTTAGAATCGCGCGCCGACGGAGCTCGAAGAAGCTCTGCCTTCTGAGAGATAAGTTTTTTAGCCAACTTTTGGCAATAGGGATAACCCGATGGGTCTTGGGAAGTAAGAGCTGCTCGATCCAGGTCCTTTTCCGACAAGAGATCGAAGGCTCGCTCGGATTTGACTCGAAGCCGGGCCACACGCCGATCAACCTGGATCGTTTTCTTCTGAAATTCCTCCTTATAAAATTCACGCATATGATAAAGAGCCTCTTTTAAGGCGGTCTCTTCCGATTCTGCCGCATACAAAACTCCCCACGTCCCATCGGAATAACGCGTTCCATACCAAGTGAAAGGATTAAATTTGGAATCGATCTGTTCTTGGATAATCTGATAAGCCGATTTTCGCAAAACCCTTTCAATAGGCCGAAGTAGCTCCAAAGCAGGTCGATCCGTATAAAAAAACTGTTTCAGAATCTCTTGATGCTGGGAATTCTCTGTGAGATCGTCGGTCAATTCTTGCGATTCAAAAGAGGTCGCAAAATTCCGGTAAACTGTTTTGGAATAGGCGCGAAAAGGCATGGCATCATCGCGTTCTTTCGAACTCCAGGTAATTTCGAATGGCCGCAATCCCTTCCTTCCCTTCTTCCAGCATAATATCTAGAGCGGAATAACCTCCGAATCGCTCCCTATTCACTTTAATCCAATCGTAAACCTCTTGACGCGAGGAAGCATTGGGGAAAAGGATCCGAAGCGACTTATGAACATTAACGAGATCCATGACGCGCTCGAGTTTGTCTTGGTCTTTGTCGAGAACCGTCTTCCCTTTCCTCATGTAATCCAGCGTGCTCCGCTTCTCGGCATAGTCCCATCCCAACAGACGAGCCTCCTCTTGGCGCGTTAGTTCCCAAAGCTTTGTCAGATTAAAAAAAGCCTCTGTTAACGCCCTTCTTACCTTCTCCGAGTTGAAATTCGGAGCCTTCTCAGGAACCGATCCCATAGGCCCTAAGCGTACCACGCGATATTGTATAAATCAACATAAAATAATATATATTTATAACTCTATGATAAACAAATACAATTTTAATG